>CANGAW010000011.1 GCA_947451925.1 Burkholderiales bacterium
CACAATTCCACACGATCTGATTGAAGTCTTTTCTACTGACTTCTAATTGCGTATACCAATGCGGCTTGAACAGATAGCGGATGCCGGCACCATACCCGATGCCATGCAGCGAGCGCGTAAACACCTGGCTGGGATTTTGAAAGGCAAACTGGCCCGTTTCAACGCCGACTTTCCCGTAAAGCAGAGTCAGACTGTTTAATGCGTAGCCTAATTCAACAGCCAGCCCGGCTTCGTTGCGTGTGTGGTCCTGATAGTCTGCTCCGCTATGAATGTCGGCGTTGTTCAGATTAAAACGCGCGCCCAGTCCCAGCAAGACCTTGTCTGACAATGGTGTGGCATAACGGCCATGGATTATAAAATTCGTCGCATTCTCACGATCCGTTGAACCGTCTTCAATGTGGTCAGAAACTCTATTGTGTGCCACGCCAATGTCAACACCGTAACCGGCAAACTGCGCGGCCTGCGCAAAGGCCACCGAGGCATTGCCGCAAAGAGCGACAAGACTCAGCAGCACCAGTTTTCTGAACATCATCGTCGTCACCTGCTGATGTTGATTGAAACAATGACTGAACCGTTTTCACTTTCTGATCGCTTCGCGCTCCTTGTCGTATTGATCATAGGGCGGCAATGCTTTAGGGTCTGGCGCGTTATCGGGCGTCCGGGTTTTGGTATTGGCGCGTATGGCCTCATAGACGGACCGCTCTGTGACCACCCCGCAGCCAGCGGGCAAGATGCAAACACAAAGAACAAAGATTTTTTTCATGCGGGTTTCAGGTTTTAAATAGCCGGGGATGCAATCAGGCTCTGCCCCGGCTAATACGCTTTGTCCCAGGAAATGGACAGACGCGCCGCACATTGGATCAGGCCAACCATGCTGTACGTCTGCGGAAAATTTCCCCATAGCTCGCCCCCTTCGAGCGACACATCTTCAGACAATAAACCAAGATGATTACGCTGCGCCAGTACCTTTTCAAACAGCTCGCGGGCACGAGCCGTTTCGCCGATTTGTGCAAGCGCCATAATCCACCATTGGGTGCAGACCATGAAGGCCGCTTCGGGTTTGCCAAAATCATCTTCTTCATCGTAGCGCAGCAAAAAATCCCCGCGCTGCAGATGTTTTTCAATCGCTCGGACCGTGCCAATGTAACGCGCATCGTCGGGCTGCAAAAATTGAAATTCACCCATCAACAACAAGCTGGCATCCAGCCGGTCGCCACCGAAGGTGGAGACAAAACTGTTCATCGCCGGATTCCAGGCAGAGTCCATGATTGCCGCCCGAATCCGTTGCGCTTCGGTGTGCCAGTGCTGGGCGCGCTCGGGCAGACGCAAGCGCTTGGCAATCGAAGCCAGCCGGTCGCAGGCTGCCCAGCACATCAGCACTGAAAAAGTGTGCACGCGCCGGGTTCCGCGCAATTCCCATATACCCGCGTCCGGCTGCAAATAACAGCGCACCGCCTGCTCGCCCAGCCGCTCCAGATCGGCAAAAATTTGTCGTCCCGCCGGACGCTCAAGCCGGGTATCAAAGAAGGCGTGGGTACTGGCCAGCACAGCGGCGCCGAACACATCGTTTTGTATTTGCTCCCAGGCCAGGTTACCAACCCGCACCGGACCCATGCCGCGATAACCATCCAGGGCCGGTGCCTGCCATTCGTCTAGCGTGGCCTCGCGCCGGATGCCATACACCGGCTGCAAGGGCGAGTCGCGCGAGTCGGCAATGATGTTCAAAATGTATTCCAGATAATGCTGCATGGTGGCGGTGACGCCCAGCCGGTTTAAGGCATTGACGACAAAGTAGGCATCACGCAACCAGCAATAGCGGTAATCCCAGTTGCGACCGCTATTCGGGGATTCAGGAATCGAGGTAGTGACGGCGGCAATGATGGCGCCGGTGTCGTCAAAGGCATTGAGCTTCAAGGTGATGGCCGAGCGAATCACCACGTCTTGCCACTCAAACGGGATCGCCAGATTGCGCACCCAGCGATGCCAGTAGGCAGTGGTCAGTTCATGAAAACTGCGGCCCAATTCGCGCGGCGCGCCGTCAACGGTTTCATCCGGCCCCATCATCAGGGTCAGGCTTTCATGTAAAAAAAACAGACGCTCTTCGGTAATGGCCGTCACCGACCCATCGGTAGTCAGGCGCATGGCTTGCATGCCGCCAAAATAGGTGACGTGGTGTGCGCCGCAACGCGACTCGGCACGGGTCTGGCCATAGCCAAGTGCAGGCCTGACCCGCAAGGCAATGCGCGGGCGGCCGGAGATACGGCGAATCAGCCGCACCAGCATGGCTGGCGCAAACATGCGGCCATGCATGTAAAAGCGCGGCGCAAAATCGGTCACTTCAATGCCGTTGCCAGCCTCGTCGAGCATGCGCGTTACCAGAATGGCCGAATTACGCTGGTAACTCTGGCGCACCGTATGCGCGCCTTCAAACAAAATATCGATAAAACCAAACGCATCTGCCGCCTGATTTTTTTCGGCCGAGCGCAGCAGGCTGCAACACAGCGGATTGCTATCAAAATGCGGATAGCACCACCAGGCAATGCGCGCATTGGTATCGACCAGTGCGCTGGTATGGGAATTACCGATCAATCCGAGATCCAGCGTGTTCATGCTTATCCTGTCTGGTGGGTGCCCGACAAACGGCCCAGGCCGGTAGATAAATAGCTCAGCAATTGATCCAGAAGATTCACCATCAATTGCCGGTCCGTGATGAAAAAAGCGGCGGCAGATTGGGCATCGTTACCAATCCGCACCGACAATAAATCCTCGCGCTGCAAAGAAAATACATCTTCATCGGTGACGTCGTCGCCCACATACAGCGAGCGGGAAGCGCCCGTCTGCGCAATCAGTCGCGTCACCGCAAGGCCTTTGTGAACCGCATGCGGCGGCAGCAGACTGAACACGTATTTACCCGGCACCACGCGCGGCGCCGGCGTCAGTTTTTCAAATGACTGCAGTAGTGCTTGCGTACTCTGTGTCTGATCCTGTGCATGGCGATAATGCAAGGACAAGGAATAGCGTTTGTCTTCGAGTTGAATGCCCGGATCCATATGCAGCAAATCAGCGGCCAGCGCCGTGTGCCAGTTGCTGCAAATCGTGTCGAATTCATTTGCCCGGTGCTGCCAGCCGGGCAGGCCTTCTATGCCATGATTGCCGATCAGATAGTCAGGCTTGAATTCCAGCCGCGGCCCAATATCTGCCAGCGAGCGACCGGTGACAATGCCGACTTTTGCATGCTGCTGCAAACGATGCAAACGCTGTTGCACTGCATGCGGCAGAGTCGCGGCAGTAGGCTCGGCCACCAGTGGCGCGAGCGTGCCATCAAAATCAAACAGACAGAGCATGTCGGGCCTGACGAACTCAAGCAGCGCGCGATGGCCGGCGTTGGAAAATAAATTGGTCATATCACGCGCCGCAAAGAACGTTTACTGTGAGTCTGGATTTTTTCACTGACCCGCTGACGGCGCCGCAAGCGCGCCGCATCCAGCAACATCAGACCGGCCCAGCGATACACATTAAAGTCACGCACCACCGTGCGCATGCTGCGCATGCGCTCGCGCTGTTCAGGCTCCGGCATGCTCAATGCGCGATACAAGGCCTGCGCGCCCTGCTCGATGTGATACGGATTAATAATCAGCGCTTCATGCAGTTCACGCGCAGCACCCGTGAACTGCGACAAAATCAGCACCCCAGCTTCGTCGTCGCGGGCCGCAATGAATTCCTTGGCCACCAGATTCATGCCGTCGTGCAGACTGGTGACGACGCAAATATCTACGCCCCGATAAATGCGGGCCAGCTTGTCGGCATCATGATGCTCAATACGCAGCAACACTGGCAGCGCTGTCGGATTTTCAAAACGCTGGTTGATGTGATGCGCCAGCTTTCTGACCCGCGCTTCCAGCGTCTGATATTCCTCCAGCGAAGAACGGCTGGGTGCGGCAATCTGCAGCAGGGAAAAGCGCCCGATCAACTCGGGATGCAATTCCAGCAGGCGCTCAACGGCCTGAAATCGCTCAACGATGCCTTTGGTGTAATCCAGCCGGTCGACGCCCAGCGACAAATGATGCGCAAGTGGCACACCCAGCTCTTCGCACAAGGCCTTGCGGCAGTCGGCCATATTGAGCTGCGGATCAGGCTCTGGCCAGGCAATCGAAATCGGGTAGGGTTCGACTTGCGTCAGTTCGCCGCCATAGGAAATGGTCGACGCCTCATGTTCAATCCGGGTCTCCAGATAACGATCCACCGTCTCCAGAAAATTTTTGCAATGAAAGGGCGTGTGAAATCCCAGCAAGGTATTGCCCAGCAAACCTTCCAGAAGTTCTTCGCGCCACGGACAGATACCAAACGACTCCGGGTTCGGCCACGGTATGTGCCAGAACATGATGATGGTGGCTTTCGGCATTTTTTCTCTGACCATTCGCGGCAGCAGCGCAAAGTGATAATCCTGCACCAGCACCACCGGATCATCGGTGTGTGCCTCGGCCATTACCGCGTCGGCAAAACGCTGATTAACGGCCACATACTGTTCCCAGTCCGAGGTGCGAAACACCGGCCGCACATGCGCCATATGACACAGCGGCCACAGACCTTCATTGGAAAAACCGTAGTAGTAGCCCTCCTCTTCCTCGACCGACAACCAGACCCGGCGCAAGGTATAAGCGGGCCGGTTCGGCGGCACCTGCAAGCGATCATGCATGTCCACGGTGGCCCGGTCGGCCGAGCCGCTGCCATGCGCAATCCAGGTGCCGGAGCAGGCCCGCATGACGGGCTCAACGGCCGTCACCAGCCCGCTGGCCGGACGGCGCAGTTCAATCCCGTGCTCGCCAAATTCATGAATGAACGGTTCGCGATTGGAGACCACCAGCACTTCATCGCCGGCGAGTTCGTCATGCAACAAGGAACGTAATTTTTGCGCCGTCCAGGCTTGCGGCGAATGCTGCTGCAAACGTCGCTCCAGATTCATTTCATGCAGCATGGCTCGCAAGTCGCCCACCAGCGGGCGAAATTCCGGCGGCGTATTGACCACGCTTGGGGTACCCGTATCCCGCCGCAATAAAGATTTCAGTGAACTGACCCAACCCAGCCAGCTCCAGTGCGCAACCCAGGCGCCCAGCGCAGAGATCACGACAAACATCAGCAGAAACAGGGCCAGCACATAACGCTTGAATTCCGTGCTGCGACTTTCAATAAAACGACTGTCTTGCACCAGCATCAGTTTGCCTAGCATGATGCCGTCCTGCTCCAGCACCCTCTCGGTCAGGCGCATTTGGTCCGGCGCATGGCCGCGACAGTCCAGCTTCAATGGGAAATTTGTACTGTGATAAATCAGGCGGCCTGCCGCATCGCAAAATCCGAGCGCCTGTAGTTTGCCGCTCTGCACAGCGTGATCAAACAAGCCGACAATTTCTTTCCCATCCTGATACGGCAGCAATTCAAGCAAAGGCTCCTGCAAGCCCGTTGCCAGCAACTGCGAGCGCATGTCGAGGTCACGGGTGAACCAGCGCTGCGTCAGATTGTCGACCAGCGGCAAAATGGCAAAAGCAAACAAACCCAGCACCAGCGCCAATGGCAGGATGAAGCGCAAAGAAAGCTGCAAAGAGCGCAAGGGCATGAGGAAAGTTCACAGAGTGGTCGCAGTGCAGCCGCTAAACGACAGGCCGCAACAAAGTGGACAAGGTGAAGCGCCGGCAGTTCCGGCCGGCTGTGCTGACGCAAGCTCAGCGTCTGTTGGGCGATTGAATTTTTGTTGCTTCAAGAAAGACACTGGGTTGCGGCCAGCACCGGAAAGACGGCAGTGATGCAGGCAAGGCCACATCTTAAAACCGCCGCAAGCCCTCCAGATCAAGCACCGTCAGTCCGCCGTAATCGAGGCGCAACAGGCCCGCACGTTCCAGTACCTGCAAGGCCTGATTGGCGCGTTGGCGCGAGGTGCTGCACAGGTAGCCGATTTCCTCTTGTGAAATTTGCAATTGCGGACCACTGGGCACGTTCAGATCGGGATTGAACAGCGAGGCCAGACAACGTGCGACTCGGGCATCGGTATCGAGCATGCGGTCATACTCAACCAGCGCAATGAACAAGCCCAGACGGGCGTTGAGCTGATTGAGCAAAAAGCGATTGAAGCCGATACTGGTATCGAGCAACCAGTTGAAGGTGGTGCGCGGCATGAAGGCGACATGGCTGTCGCGCAGCGCCACCACGTCATAACGACGCACTTCGGTTTTCAACAGCGAGCCCTCACCGAACCAGCCGCCGGCCAGCATGCCGGTAAAAGTAACGGCTTTGCCTTCAGGCGAAACACTGCTCATTTTGAGCAGGCCATCGGTCACACCCATCCAGTGTTCACATTGGTCGCCCTTCTTGCAGACATAGGCACCGGCTTCGATAAAACGCTCCGTCGTTTCACGCTCGACCCGCGCCAGCTGCTCAGGCAATAAGGTATTGGCCCATAAAGTCCGGGTCAGGGCAGTAGACAAACTAGCGTTCATACAAGCTTTGGGATGGTGCGGCGCAATATTGAAAATCCGGCAAATGTCTGGCAAATGACACCGGACGCGAAGTAAGCTCGCTATGATTGCACAAAAAATGCGCGGCAACACCGATCACGAGTTCAGCAGCAGCACAAGACAAAATTCAATGAGGCAGCACATGGTGGAGACCAGAATCGCGCCGGCGGAGAGCTTCCCCCGGTTATTGTTGCAGCATGCGCAAACACGTGGCGCACAGCCGGCATTTCGTGAAAAATACCTGGGTATCTGGCAGACCACCAGCTGGTCGCAAGTGGCCGATGAAGTGCGTGCGCTGGCTTGCGGACTGGCGGCATTAGGCTTCAAGCGCGGAATGAATCTGGCAGTGGTTGGCGACAACCGGCCTCGTCTGTATTGGGCGATGTCTGCAGCCCAATGTCTGGGTGGCGTAGCCGTCCCCTTGTATCAGGACGCACCAGCGGCCGACATGGCCTTTGTGCTGGAAAACGCCGAGATCGATTTCGCCATCGTCGAAGATCAGGAACAAGTCGACAAGCTGCTCGAAATCAAGCAAACCGTTGCCGGCATCAGCCACATCATTTATGACGATGAACGCGGCCTGCGCAACTATGCGCAGCCGGGCGTAGTCTCGTTTGCCAGCGTACAGGCGCTGGGCCGCGCTTATGATCGTCAACATCCGGCTTTTTTCATGCAGGAAGTTGAGGCCGGCAGCAGCAGCGATGTGGCCGTCATTCTCTATACCTCAGGCACTACCGGCAAACCGAAAGGTGTCTGCCACTCGCACGCGGCGATGATTGCCACTGCCCGCACGCTGGCGGCCTTTGACGGACTACAAGCCGATCATGAGTTGCTGTGCTATTTGCCACTGGCATGGGTGGGCGACTTTTTATATTCGTTTGCGCTGTCGCATATTGTCGGTTTTTGTCTGAACTGCCCGGAATCTTCGGCCACCGTCATGAGCGACTTGCGGGAAATCGGGCCGACTTATTATTTTGGCCCGCCGCGCATTTATGAAAACATTCTCACGCAAGTGATGATTCGCATCGAAGACGCCGGCTGGATCAAACGCCATCTCTTCCATTACTTCATGAAGGTGGCAAGGCGCGCCGGCTTGGCGCTGCTTGATGGCAAAGGCACAGTCAGCCTCGGCGACCGGCTGCTGTATGCGCTGGGTGAGGTGTTGATTTACGGTCCGCTGAAAAACGTGCTCGGCATGTCGCGCATCAGCGTGGCTTACACCGGTGGTGAAGCAATCGGCCCGGACTTGTTCGACTTCTATCGCTCGATTGGCATCAACCTCAAACAGTTGTACGGCATGACGGAAACCTGCGTGACGGTGTGCATGCAGGGTTCGGGCGACGTCAAGCTCGACACGGTCGGCCGACCCATGGCCGGTGTCGAAGTCAAGATTGCCGATAATGGCGAAGTGCTGGTGCGCTCGCCCGGACTCATGCAGGGTTACTACAAACGTCCTGACGCCACCGCTGAGGCGATTGATGCGCAAGGGTATTTCCATACCGGCGACGCCGGGTTTTTCGATACCGATGGCCATTTGAAAATTATCGACCGCGCCAAAGACGTCGGCAAAATGGCCAACGGCGCAATGTTTGCACCCAAGTACATCGAAAACAAACTCAAGTTTTTCCCCTTCATCAAAGAGGCGGTGGCCTTTGGCGATGGCCGCAACGCATGCAATGCCTTCATCTGCATCGACATGGAAGCCGTCGGCAACTGGGCCGAGCGGCGCAACATCGCCTACAGCGGTTACGCTGATCTGGCAGCGCAACCTGCGGTGCTGGAACTGGTGGCCGACTGCATTGAAAAAGTGAATGCCGATCTGGTTCATGACGCCTTGCTGGCCGGTTCGCAAATTCATCGCTTTCTGGTATTGCACAAAGAGCTGGACCCCGACGACGACGAGCTGACCCGCACGCGCAAAGTGCGGCGCGGTTTCATTGCCGAAAAATATGCGGTACTGATCGAAGCGCTGTATGCAGGCCACAGCCATCAGTTTATTGAAACCCAGGTCAAGTTCGAAGACGGCCGCAAAGGCAGCATCAGCGCTGATCTGGTCATTCGCGACGTCACCACCTTCAGCCCGGCAAAGCAGGCAGCATGAATACTCTCAACGACAACATTCAACCCGGCAGTGGCGAGCGCCAGATTGGCGACGTGATTCTCGATTTGCGCCACATTTCGCTGTCGTTTGGCGGCGTCAAGGCATTGACGGATATTTCCTTCGATGTACGCGAGCATGAGATCCGCGCCATCATCGGCCCCAACGGCGCGGGCAAAAGTTCGATGCTCAATGTGATCAATGGTGTTTACCGTCCGCAGCAAGGCGAAATTATTTATCGCGGTACGCATTTGAAGGACATGAACACCTATGCGGCGGCCAAGAGCGGCATTGCGCGCACTTTTCAAAACATTGCGCTGTTCAAGGGCATGACCGTGCTCGACAACATCATGACCGGCCGCAATTTGCAGATGCAATGCAATTTCCTGCTGCAAGCCCTGCATCTGGGTCCGGCACGCGCCGAAGAAATCAGGCATCGCGTCAAAGTCGAAGAGATCATTGATTTCCTGGAAATTCAGGACATCCGCAAAACCCCGGTCGGCCGCCTGCCCTATGGTTTGCAAAAGCGCGTCGAGCTGGGCCGGGCGCTGGCTGCCGAGCCGCAGATTTTGCTGCTCGACGAGCCGATGGCGGGCATGAACGTAGAAGAAAAACAGGACATGTGCCGTTTCATTCTGGATGTGAATGGCGAGTTCGGCACCACCATTGTTCTGATTGAACATGACATGGGCGTGGTGATGGACATTTCCGACCGCGTGGTGGTGCTCGACTACGGCAAGAAAATTGGCGACGGCACACCGGACGCAGTGCGCAGCAATCAGGATGTGATTAATGCTTATTTGGGTGTTGCGCATTAACGATCAAAACAAGCAATGCAAGGACACTGGGTTTCAGCCTGCGCTGGAACACCCCTTATGACGAAAGCCTCAGCATGAACTGGAATTTTTTCTTCGAAGTGTTAATCGGCGGCCTGCTCTCCGGCGTGATGTATGCGTTAGTGGCGCTCGGTTTCGTACTGATTTACAAAGCCTCAGGCGTGTTCAACTTCGCACAGGGTGCGATGGTGTTTTTTGCCGCACTAACCTGTGTGTCGATGGTGAACCAGTGGGGCTGGCCGCTGTGGGCTGCCATTGCTGCCACCGTAGTCGTGATGGCGGCGCTGGGTCTGGGCATTGAGCGCATCGTATTGCGCCCGCTGGTCAATCAGCCGGAAATTTCTTTGTTCATGGCCACCATCGGCCTGTCGTTTTTCATTGAGGGCTTAGCGCAGCTGCTGTGGGGCTCGCAAGTGCAGCGGCTGGATCTGGGGATTGAAGACGTGCCCATCGAGAGCCTGCTCGACAATTTCAACATCATGGTCTCGAAGTTCGATGTGATTGCGGCCTGCATTTGCGCTTTGCTGGTCACTTGCCTGGCCTTGTTTTTTTCCAAAACAAAAATTGGCCGTGCATTGCGCGCCGTGGCCGACGATCATCAGGCCGCCCTCGCGGTTGGCATTCCGTTGCAACAAATCTGGGCCATTGTCTGGGCTGTGGCCGGCTTCGTGGCGATGGTGGCGGGCTTGCTCTGGGGTTCGCGCAATGGCGTGCAATTTTCGCTGACCTTTGTCGCACTCAAAGCGCTGCCGGTGTTAATTCTCGGTGGCTTTACGTCGGTGCCGGGCGCCATTATCGGCGGGCTCATTATTGGTTCTTCCGAAAAGCTCGCTGAAGTCTATCTCGGCCCCTTTGTCGGCGGCGGCATCGAGGGCTGGTTCCCGTATGTGTTTGCGTTGCTGTTTTTGCTGGTGCGGCCGGAAGGCTTGTTCGGCGAAAAAATCATTCGACGTATTTAAGGATAAGCATGCTCTACCGCGAAGCAGGACAATTCAAATCCAGTTATGAAGCCGATAACCAGATTTTCCCGATCAGGCAAGACCGACTCGGCATGCTGGTGCTGTTGCTGGTGGCATTTATTGGCGTGCCGCTGCTGGCCTCGCCCTACCTGTTTTCGGCGATTTTGATTCCCTTTCTGATCTTTGCCCTGGCCGCGCTGGGTCTCAATATTCTGACCGGCTATGCCGGGCAATTATCGCTGGGCTCGGCCGCGTTCATGGCCGTTGGCGCTTTTGCGTCGTATAACTTTGTGCTGCGCATTCCGGGCATTCCTTTGCTGCTGGCCTTTATTCTCGGCGGCTTGTGCGCGGCCATGGTCGGCATTGCCTTCGGTTTACCGTCTTTGCGCATTCGCGGCTTTTATCTGGCCGCCTCGACACTGGCCACGCAGTTCTTTGTAGTGTGGGCGCTCACCAAAATTCAGTGGTTCACCAACTACAGTTCCTCGGGTGTGATCACGGCGCAAAAAATGACGGTGCTCGGTTACGAGTTTGCGTCGCCAGCGGCCAAGTATGTGCTGGTACTGGTGATTGTCAGCGTCATGGCGCTGCTGGCCAAAAACATGGTGCGCTCCAATGTGGGCCGCTCATGGATGGCGGTGCGCGACATGGACGTGGCCGCCGAAGTCATTGGCATTCGTCTGATGCGCACCAAACTACTGGCCTTTGCAGTCAGCTCGTTTTACTGCGGCGTGGCGGGCGCCTTGTATGCGTATGCGTATCTGGGCACGGTAGAGCCTGAAGCCTACAGTCTGGATTTGTCTTTCCGTATTTTGTTCATGGTCATCATCGGCGGGCTGGGCTCGATTTTGGGTTCCTTCCTTGGCGCCGCGTTTATTGTGCTGCTGCCGACGGTGCTCAATATTCTGGCGCACGCTTTGTCGATGCCGACTTCGGTGGCGTCGAATCTGGAACTGATGGTGTTCGGCGCACTGATTATTTTCTTTTTGATTATCGAGCCGCACGGGCTGGCAAGACTGTGGCAAATCGCCAAAGAAAAACTGCGTCTGTGGCCGTTCCCGCATTAATTGATAGTTGGACTTAGTTGGATTTCACAAGAAGGAGGAGAAGCCTATGAAACGCATTAAATCACTGCTGCTTGCTGCCTTGCTGCTGAGTGCTGCAAGCATGGCCTGGTCACAACAGTTCATTCCTATGTTGTCCTATCGTGTTGGCGCCTATGCGGCCGGCGGCACCGGCTTTTACGGCGGCGTCATTGACTACATGAATCTGGTCAACATGAATGGCGGCATCAACGGCGTCAAGCTCAACTGGGAAGAGTGCGAAACCGAATACAACGCTTCACGCGGCGTTGAATGTTATGAACGGCTGAAAAGCAAAAACGGTGGCGCGTCCATCGTTGAACCACTGTCGACCGGCATCGCTTACGGCATTCTGGACCGGGTCGGCGTCGACAAAGTGCCGATGACGACGCTGGGTTATGGCCGCTCGGATGCGGCCAACGGCAAAGTGTTCCCGTATGTGTTCCCGCTGCTGACCACTTACTGGAATCAGGCCGCGGCGATGGTGAACTACCTCGGCGAAAAATCCGGTGGCATGGACAAATTGCGCGGCAAAAAAATTGTTCATCTCTACCATGACTCGGCCTACGGTAAAGAACCGCTGCCAGTGCTGGAAGCGGAAGCGGCCAAATATGGTTTCGAGCTGATCAAGATTCCGGTCGCGCCTCCCGGCAATGACCAGCAATCGCAATGGCTGCAAATTCGTCAGACCAAACCGGACTACGTGATCATGTGGACCTTTGGCGTGATGAGTGCGGTGGGCTTAAAAACCGCGCAGCGCAACGGCTTCCCGCGCGAAAAAATGCTCGGCGTCTGGTGGGCAGGTTCGGAGGAAGATACCGAACCGGCTGGTGATGCGGCAAAAGGCTACACCACGATGACCTTCAACACGCCAGGCAACTATGCGGTGCTGGACGAAATTCGCAACAAAGTCTATGCCGCCGGCAAAGGCAATCTGGCTGACAAGGAACGCATTGGTAACGTCTTCCACATGCGTGGTGTGACCGCCGGCATTCTGATGGTAGAAGCGATTCGCAATGCCCAGGCCAAGTTCGGCAAGGGCAAAGTCATGACCGGTGAACAAGTGCGCTGGGGTCTGGAAAATCTGAACATTGATGCCAGCCGTCAGAAAGCCCTGGGCGCCTTCGAGATGTTCCCGCCGATCAAAACCTCTTGCGATGACCATGAAGGCTCGGGCGCGGTCAAGGTGCAGCAATGGGATGGCAAGCAATGGGTTGCGCTGTCCAAAACCTGGATCACGGGTGACAAGGCGCTGGTGCGTCGACTGCTGGAAGAATCGTCAGCCGCTTATGCCAAAGAAAAAGGCATTACACCGGCGTGCATGAAATAAGTGCGCAGGGAAGTAATGAGAAAGACCTAACGGTGGTCCCGATGAAAATCGGGACCCCGTGTCTTTCGTGATGAACTTAGGTTTTTTATTTATGCAGGCTGTAAAGATCACACCATGACCAACGCAGAAGCCATCCTTGCCGTCAACAACATCGAAGTCATTTATGACCATGTGATTCTGGTCTTGAAGGGCGTGTCGCTGACGGTACCGCGCGGGAAAATCGTCGCCCTGATGGGAGCTAATGGTGCGGGCAAATCGACCACCCTCAAATCCATTTCGACTTTGCTGCGCGGCGAGCGCGGCGATGTCACCAAAGGCAGTGTTGAATTCAATGGCGAGCGCATCGATCAGCTGACCCCCAATGAACTGGTCAAACGCG
The DNA here is from genome assembly GCA_947451925.1 of Burkholderiales bacterium. Lineage (GTDB taxonomy): Bacteria > Pseudomonadota > Gammaproteobacteria > Burkholderiales > Burkholderiaceae_D > Pernthalerella. The sequence goes on from CANGAW010000011.1 coordinate 13,191, forward strand.
GACTGTCGCAAGTGATGGAAGGTCGTCATTGCTTTGGTCACTTAACGATTGAAGAAAACCTGCTGACCGGCGCGTACACGCGCAAGATCAATCGCGCCGAATTGAAAGTAGCGCTGGAGAAGGTGTATCACTATTTTCCGCGACTCAAACAACGTCGCACTTCCCAGGCCGGTTATACCTCCGGCGGCGAACAGCAGATGTGCGCCATCGGTCGCGCCTTGATGGCCAAGCCTTCGATGATTTTGCTTGATGAACCTTCGATGGGACTGGCGCCGCAAATCGTTGAAGAAATTTTCGAAATCGTCAAAGACTTGAATCACACCGAGCAAGTCTCGTTTTTGCTGGCAGAACAAAACACTACCGTCGCACTGCGTTATGCCGACTTTGGCTACATCCTCGAAAACGGCCGCGTAGTGATGGAAGGCGCAGCAAGCGACTTGAGCGCCAATGAAGATGTGAAAGAATTTTATCTTGGCGTCTCGGGTGCCGGACGCAAGAGCTTCCGAGACATGAAGTTTTACCGGCGCAGAAAACGCTGGCTGGCTTAAATCCACTCACTCCATTTTTCTGCAGGTTTCCATGCCCGATTTATTTGATGCCTTAGAGGCACGCGACCCCGCCGCTCGTGAACGCGATCTGCTTAGCGCCTTGCCTGCACTGGTTGCGCAGGCGCAGGCAACCGCCGGCTGGGCTGGCATTTTGCAAGGCGTAAACGCCGGCGAGATTACTTCGCGCCAGGCACTGGCGCAATTGCCTGTCACCCGCAAAGCTGATCTAAAAGAGCGCCAGCATGCAGCGCTGCCTTTTGGCGGATTGAACAGCACGCCGGTGCAAAAGCTGAGCCGGATTTTCATGTCGCCGGGGCCGATTTTTGATCCGGAAGGACGCAGCGAAGATTACTGGCGCTATGCGCGTCCCTTGCATGCGCTGGGTGTGCGTAGTGGCGACATTATTCAAAACTGTTTCGCTTACCACTTTACGCCGGCCGGCTTAATGGTCGAAGGTGGCGCTGCCAAGCTGGGCTGCCCGGTGATCCCGGCGGGCAGCGGCCAGACTGAAATGCAGGTGCAGGCCATGACGCTGCTGCGTCCAACGGTGTATGCAGGCACGCCGTCATTTTTAAAAATCATTATCGAAAAAGCGCTGGAGATGGGCGCTGATATTTCCAGCCTGTCCAAAGCCTTAGTCGGTGCCGAAGCCTTGCCGCCATCGCTGCGCAACTGGCTGCAGGAACATGGCGTGGCCCATGTACTGCAAACCTATGGCTCGGCCGACATCGGCAACATCGCGTATGAAACCCTCACTGACGGTGTGCTGAACCCTGGCATGGTCATTGATGAAAGCCTGCTACTGGAAATTGTGCGCCCCGGCACCGGCGACCCGCTACCCGTTGGCGAAGTCGGTGAAGTCGTCATCACCTCGTTTAACCCTGACTACCCCTTGCTGCGTTTTGCCACCGGCGATATGTCGGCCGTGTTGCCAGGAATCTCGCCCTGCGGCCGCAGCAATACCCGCATTAAAGGCTGGATGGGACGGGCTGACCAGACCACCAAAATCCGGGCCATGTTTGTCCATCCTTCACAGGTGGCCGAGATCGCCCGCCGCCATCCGCAAATACGCAAAGCCCGTCTGGTTGTCTCTGGCGAAATGGCCAATGATGTGATGACCTTGCATTGCGAAGTGACAGACCCGACATCGATGAACGACCAGTTGGACGCCATCGTTGCCAGCATCCGCGACATCACCAAACTGCGTGGTGACGTTAAATTAGTTGCTGCCGGCAGTTTGCCCAATGATGGCAAAGTGATTGAAGACGCACGCAGCTATCAATAAACCGAACTAGTACTGATCAACACTGATCAGCGAACGCTGTTCTTGCTTCGCTTGCGCTGCGTCAAGCGCAAGTCCTTTTAGCCCGACAACCTGCGACACCGCTTGTGTACTCATGCACAGCGGCAGTTCGCCGCAGACCATCAGGCAAAAGGAGAGTTGATGCGCGCACTTGTTTCCCCTCACAGAATCCCTGCTCACCACCGGACCAGCAGCCAGACACGATCCCACTTACCGGCCAGTATGCCGATACTGCAAAGCCGGGCTGGCTTGCGCAGACCTGATAGCTGGTGCAGACAACAGCGCGCCCACTACTACTTCGATGCCGGCCAGCAGACGGCCAAAACCTTGCGCGTGCTGCTGAGCGAAATCGCTGCAGGCCGCAATCGGCTGGGCCTGCAAACATCTGCGCAGTTGCTGGCGCAATCGATGGAAGGACTATTGCAATCGATTTGTCCGCAGATTGAAGATGATGCAAGCAGCCGTCATTATTTTTTGTCGCTGCTGCAAATGCATCTGAGCGGACTAAGCGCTGGCGAGTTACAACAGTTAACGCAAGGCTTGCGCTCGGCGCAATTCTCCGACTATGTTGTCGAATCGGTGATGGAAGACGGTTTGGATAGCAAAACGCCAGATTGCCTTACCCGCACCTTGCTGCACGCAGGAGAACTTTTTACGCTGCTCGAAGACTTCCAGCAAAACGCCTTGCACAATCAGGTCGCCATGACGAAGCTGGATGCAGACACTGCAAAGGCGGTGCGTCTGGCGCTGTCCGAGTGCGCGGGAAGCTGGCGGCAATCGAGCCGCACATTAGCAGACGCCAGTGAAGCGGCCCGGAAGCTGGCGGCCGCGCTGGCCTTGCCATCTTTACCAGACGAACTGCTCAGTGCCAGGCTGGCTTCACCCTCCAGCATGCTGGCCTTGCACAATACACAGCTCTGCATTGACCCTGCTGTTGCTGCCCATCTGGTGCACGACCACGAAGGCAAGTTGTTCGCCAACTTTTTGCGCGACATGCTGGAGATGCTGTTGACGAAAAAATTGTTTAGTCAGGAAGCGTCTGCCACTTCACTATCTGCATCACAACGGCGCACGTTGCAAGCAGCCATTGATCAGATCATTGACCACACCCCACCCGACGCTGATGCGAGCCTGAAAGCACGGGCCCGTTTGGTCCGTGCCGGCGCAGCCAGTTTCGGCCGCATGCAGATTTTGCCGACCAAAGGCGTGGCACTGGGTCATGCGTGGATTGCTCCCTCCTTGTCGCTGACGCCGGACACCAGCTTAATGGGCAAGGCGATAGGACAACGATTCATGCACTCCGGTTTTCAGCTCAACCCCGGTCTTTCAACAATTCGCGAATGGCCTTTGAAATTTTTGAGTGCTGCTGAAAATGAAGAGCAATATCCGGCACACTTTGCCTGGCACCTGCCGGTACCGGTTGATCTGCTGCGCCTGCAACAGGCCGCCGCCGACATCACCCAAGATTGGCAGGCGCGTGGCTTGCCTTATCGCTTTATTGGCACCAGACCCGGCATGGAAGCCACTGGTTGCCGCATCACCGTCTGGCAAACCATACAGCGCGGGCTAGACGCCGACGCGCGGGCGCTCTTTGATCACTACAACTGCGGCTTGCCCGAGCCGGAATCTCCGACCGAGCTTTGGTTGCGCATGGATGGCTTGATGCGATGGCTGGATGAGTTGGGAGAATAAATGACGCTGCAAAAACTTGTTACCCACCTCTTACTTCATCCAATAATTCAAAATGCCGAGCAGATCACGGATATCACGAACCAGTTCTGCTTCATCGCAATTGGGGCACCACATGATCATAGCTCCTTGATAGACAACATGAAAAAATCATCAATTCGTCCGCAAGTTATCACATTACTATCGATTAATGATCCGCCCCACGTGAAAATGCCAAATACTAGAAATTGATTGAAATATTCGCTATAGTTTCCTTTAAATGGAAACTAATCAAAAATTTTCAATCAAAAAGCTGGTAACGCAGCTTGCGTGGGATGCACCTTACAGTACGCAGGATTTGGCGGCGCTTGGTCTGCGTCCGACTCACGCTGCACGTTTGGCTGAGTCTGGCTGGCTCAAGCGTTTAGGACGCGGCGTCTACCAAGTACCCAATGGCAAACTAGATCGCGATAAAACGATCGCCTTCCTGGCGTCCCAGGTAAGCGGACTGCATGTGGGCGGGAAGACCGCTCTGGCATGGCGAGGCACCCGCCAGAATCTCGCGGTTACGGAAAGACTGATACTTTGGGGCCACAAAAATGGGCGCTTGCCAGTCTGGTTTACGAAGACATTCCATAGCATTTACCAAACCACAAAAATCTTTGATGACACACTGCCACCTGACTATGGCCTGGCACCCTTGCCTGCTGGTCATCCCAAGCTCATGGTGTCGGTTCCTGAACGGGCTTTGCTTGAACTTTTCAGCGACACCGGCAAGCTTCAGTCTTTGGAAGAAACCATGAACCTTGCGGAAAGCGTGCGTAACCTGCGCCCGGATGTTCTGGAAATGTTATTGAGTCATACCACCCGTATCAAAGTAGTACGCCAGGCAAAGGCGCTCGCTGAAAACCTTGATCTGCCCTGGCTAGATCTGGCGCACAAGCATAGTCAACGCTTGGGAAGTGAGCGTCGCTGGATCGCTGTTACCCGGGACAAACGGATACTGACTTTAAAAAAATGAACGCAACGTACAGACAAACGGTTAGCTTGCTATTGGAAATTGCACCGGTTGTCTTCAATACTTCCTGCTTTGCGATGAAAGGAGGAACAGCGATCAATCTTTTTGTTCAGGATATGCCGCGCCTGTCTGTCGATATTGATGTCGTGTTCTGTGATCACAGCGCAAGTCGAGATGAAGCGCTGGCCAAAATTTCGTCAGAGCTTCATCGTATTGAGTACGAAATTAAGATGATGGGCCATGAAACGAACATCAAAAAAATTAACACCGGTGAAGAAGTAAAAATATTTGTGGTGGGCCCTGATGCCCAAGTCAAAGTTGAAGTGAACTTCATCTTCCGAGGCACCGTGCTTCCCGTTGTCTTGCATTCTCTGACGGATAAAACGCAGCAGATATTTTCAACGAACATTCAAATACCAATCCTTTCCCCGGCCGAACTTTATGGCAGCAAACTGGTCGCAGCAATGGATAGACAACATCCACGCGACCTTTTCGATGTCATGAAGATGTACGAAAGCCATGGACTGACTGAGGAAATTCTGGATTGTTTTGTGGTTTATCTCGCGGGGCACAACAGACCCGTGCATGAGGTTTTATTTTCAAATCCTCAGCCCATCAATGAAATTTTTCATAACGAGTTCGCCGGCATGACCGCTGAAATTTTACGCATCGATGATCTTGTTTCGACACGTTCCAGACTAATGGAAGAACTACCCGCTGCACTAACTAAAAACCATAAAGACTTCCTGCTTTCATTGGTACAAGCAAAGCCCGATTGGGATTCATTACCCTATACTCACTTAAAAAATCTCCCAGCACTGCAATGGAAGCTGAAAAATTTATCACGTCTTAAAGCCAATTATGCTGATCGGTTTGCGCTTCAACATGCTGCTTTGAAAGCACGCCTCCCACGTTAATCATCATTGTGATAATTGCTAAAAAACCAGCACCAGACCCAGACCGATTTCCAGCGCCAGACTGACCCAGTTACTGCCATCGGCAGAGCGATCAATCAGCATAGAAACGGCTCTGACTACCGCCATCACACAATAAGCGAACCCCAGCGTGGCAAAGGCAGCCGGCTGCTGCAGCCATATACAGGCGGCACCGGCGCCCAGGTAAATCGCACCCAGTGCCACCCGTGCTTCGGTGATGCCGCGGCCAGTCTCTGCGCGCAGTCCTGTTAAAGACAAAATCTTTAGCGGCGCGCATACCGCCGCCACACCAAACAATAGCGTTAGCGCCGCACTTAGCAATTGAACAGTCAGCATAATAATTCCCGGGGTTTGAGAGTCGGATCAAGATGGAAAATTTGTTGTCTTGCAATTTAGCACGACCGTTTTATTCTTGCCCTATAATCGACGCTTCTGTTTTACCTATTCCCCAACCAGGAGAGCGTTTCATGGCCTTGCCCGTCGCACTGCAAAATCTGAGTCTGCCCATCATTGGTTCGCCGCTCTTCATTGCCAGCGGTCCGAAACTGGTGATCGAGCAGTGCAAAGCCGGCATCGTTGGCTCTTTTCCTGCACTCAATGCCAGACCTGCTGAAATGCTCGATACCTGGCTGACCGAAATTCAACAGGCACTGGCAGAACACAAAGCCGCGCATCCTGACGCCGTCATCGGCCCGATCGCGGTCAACCAGATCGTGCATCAATCCAATGACCGGCTGGCGCATGATGTTGAGGTCTGCGTCAAACATAAAATCCCCATCATCATTTCGTCGCTACGTGCGCCACCGAAAGAAATGCTCGATGCGATTCATAGTTACGGCGGTATTGTGCTGCATGACATCATCAGTATTCGTCACGCGCAAAAAGCGCTGGAAGCCGGCGTCGATGGTTTGATTCTGGTGGCTGCCGGTGCAGGTGGTCATGCAGGTGGCTTGTCGCCGTTTGCGCTGGTGGGTGAGATTCGCAAATTCTTTAGCGGCCCGATTGCCTTGTCCGGTTCAATCGCCACCGGCGACGCCGTGCTGGCTGCACAAGCAATGGGCGCCGACTTTGCCTACATCGGTTCGCGCTGGCTGGCCACGCAAGAAGCCAATACCAGCGAAGATTACCGGCAGGCGATTGTGGAATCGAATGCCGCCGATGTGATCTATACCAATCTGTTTACCGGCGTGCATGGCAACTACCTGAAAAAATCCATCGTCAATGCCGGGCTCGATCCGGACAAGCTGCCTGAAGCCGATAAAACGGCGATGAATTTCGCCAGCAGCAGCGGCGCAAAAGCCTGGCGCGATATCTGGGGTGCCGGTCAGGGTGTGGGCATGATGCATGACGTGCCGACCGTGGCCGAAGTCGTCAAGCGGCTCAAGAATGAATATGTCGCCGCGCGCGAACGCACAATGGGCAGTCCTTATCCTCACGCTTAATTTGCGTCGCCAATGAAAAACGGCGCAGCCTTGTACAGGCTGCGCCGTTTTTTTTATTGATTTTTTCTACTGCTTGCAAGTTCAGGCTACATCAACCAGAAAATCACCCTGCACGTCGCAAGCACCGGCACGTTTGAGTTGCGTCACAGCCCAGTGGGCGAGATGAATCGTGCCATAGCTGAGATAATGGGTATTGGCAGCGGACACCAAAGGAATGCCGGTCAGTAGTTTGGGCACCTCGGTGAGTTTGATTTTCTGCCGCTCCAGCAATAAAAATTTCAGCAAGACCTTGATCGCATTTTGCGCATTGCGTGTCGGGTCTGCTTCCAGATAATCGATGCGCGAATGCGCAACATCGAGCGCTTTTTTGCAGTCATTAAACGGCTTGCCATGACCGGGTATCACCACCCGCACATCCAGCTCGGCAATCATGTCGAGCGTGGCGCGTGTCTCGGCAAAACCGGCGCGCCCATCGAGTTCCGGAAAAATCACGCCAAAGCCTTTTTCCCACAAAGCGTCAGCCGAAATCAGGATGCCTTCTTTTTCACAGTACAACACCACCGAATGCGGATCGTGGCCGGGCGCGGCCAGCGCTTGCCAGTCCAGCTCGCCGAGCCGCAGCAGGTCGCCGGGCTTGATCACCTCGTCGGCAGAAAACTGGTCACACTGCTGGCCGGTGGCCTGAAAGCTCAGCTCGGTGCGCTCCCAGCGTTGCACCTTGATCATTTCGGCGGCCGGAACAAAGGTGCGCGGCTGATAGTAATCCTGCAAAATTTTATTGCCGCCGCAATGATCCGAATGCAAATGCGTGTTGTAGATCGCATCGAGCTTGCGGTCACCCAAAGCATGCTGCACCAGTTGCAGGGTTTGTTCGGCATGGCTCTTGTAGCCGGTATCGACAATGGCGGTGCGCTCTGCACCGATGAACAAAATATTATTGGAGGAGAGCCAGCCGCGCTCCAGCACTTGCATGGAAGGAGGGAAGTTCATTTTTTCATTTGAAAGGCAAGAGAGATTTTGGCGAACTCGGTCAGCAAGGCTTCGGTGCCGCCATTAAACGTATGGTAAGAGCTGCCGGTGCGCACGACCAGACGCGGCGGAAACAGCCAGCCCGCCAGAGGGATGCCTATCATTTTGGCACTGCGTACATCAGACCAGGCAACCTGCCGGTTGATGAGCCAGGTTTGCGTAATGCCATAGTCATCAACGGTGACCGTGGAATGCAGAAAACCGTAATACGACAAGCCCAGCAAAATCGCCGCAAGCAGCAACAGCATTTGCACACCAAAACCATAATCGAGAATCGGAAAACGCAGGACGACGCTTGCACCATAACCAGCCAGAGCCAGCGTGGTTAGTGTGGCGAGCAATTTGAACCACGGACTGTAAGCCGGCCCGCTGACCGTTTGCCGCGGATGGTAAAAAGTGGCTTGTTGTGTTGTGTGCATGGACTGCATGATGTCCCTCCAGCCCGACCGGCTGGCGGGCATTGTTAAAGTGAACTGCGTCGTTTGACGATCGCTGTCCACACCTGAAATTTTTCCGCTTCCGATGTGTCACTCCAATCGATGATTTCACCGATGGTGCGCCAGCAGCCCTGGCACAAACCGCTAGCCTTGTTCATCTGGCAGACGTTAATGCAAGGCGATGGCAGCGGACCGCTATGCTGCGCCGGATTGAAATGTTTCAGGTCCATTGCTTACAATCCAGCCCTTGATTTCTTGTCTGCCAGACGCAGATTGAATTTGTCCGGCGTAATGATGCAACGTTCGTGTTCACCTTCGCTGATCTTGTCCAGTCCGTCCCAGGCTTCAACCTTGAAACGAATACGCCGGCCTTCCACTGCCGTGACTTCGCCTTTGATGGTTAAGGTCATGCCCGGCGGCGTGGCTGCCAGATGCGAAAAACTCACATGCGTACCCAGACTTTGCTCACGCGGCCAATCCACATAAGGCATGATGCCGTGCGTACAAGCCAGCTCCATTAAGCCCACCATGTAACCGGTTGCCAAAACTTCAGGCATCTCGCAAGCCAGTGGTACCTGATGAAACAAGGCCGGTACTGTGCCATGCACCGGCACCTGCGTTTGCCATTCGAAACGGATGCCTGCCTGTAGTTCCGGACTCATTAAATTCCTCTTCTAAAAATCAAACGGATTTAATCTGCACGACGCGCAGCGATTGCATTGCCCGCACGACTGGCCGCTTTACGCCCCAGATGCCGAGAAATAAATTGACCCGCATCGACGACTGCTGGCAAATCAATACCCGTCTGAATACCCAAGCCTTGCAGCAGATACAGCACATCTTCGGTAGCCACATTGCCAGTCGCACCCTTGGCATAAGGACAGCCGCCCAGACCGGCAACAGAAGAATGAAAAATAGCCACGCCCACTTCAAGCGCCGCATAAATATTGGTCAGCGCCTGACCATAGGTGTCATGAAAATGACCGGCCAGACGCGCAATCGGAAAATCACGCGCCACGCGTGCGAACACCTGCTGTACTTGTGCGGCCGTACCCACACCAATGGTGTCGGCAATATCAATTTCATCGCAACCCAGATCCTGCATGCGGGCCACGACATCCGCCACCGCATCCGGCGACACGGCGCCCTGATAAGGACAACCAAAGGCGCAACTGATGCTGCCGCGCAGACGCAAGCCCTGCTCCTTGGCGGCTACGGCTACCACACGAAAACGCTCTATCGATTCCGCAATCGAGCAGTTGATATTTTTTTGCGAGAAGGCTTCGGACGCCGCACCAAAAATCACCACCTCGTCAGCGCGAGCGGCCAGTGCGGCCTGCAAGCCCTGCATGTTGGGCACCAGCGCGGAATAAACCACGCCGCTTTTGCGTGTAATTTTTTCCATCACTTCGGTGGAGGTCGCCATCTGCGGCACCCACTTCGGCGACACAAAAGAAGCGGCTTCTATGTTTTGAAAACCGGCCGCGGTCAGCTGGTTGATCAACGCCACTTTAATGTCAGGCGCAATGATTTCTTTTTCATTTTGCAGCCCGTCACGGGGGCCGACTTCTACGATCTTGACTGCTGCCGGCAAGCCTTTCATGCCGCCTCCGTCATGCTGAAGCTCAGTAGGGGCGCCCCTTCGGCCACCTGGTCGCCAACGGCATATAACAATTCAGCCACGGTGCCGTCAGCGGGTGCGTTGATGGTGTGCTCCATTTTCATGGCTTCCATAATCAGCAGCGGCGTGCCCTGCACCACCTCGGCACCAGCGGCCACTAACAAGGCCACAATTTTGCCGGGCATGGGCGCTGTCAGACGACCTCCCTCGACTTCTGCTTCGCCAGCGTGGGCAATCGGATCGCGCCAGCGCAAGGGCCAGTGCTGGCCACCATGAAACACATGAAAAAATTCCTGCTCGCGTACTACCGAACCCAACACTGCCTTGCCATTAAGGCGCAGGGCGACAGCGGCGCCGTCAAAACGGGCGTCCTGCAAGCTCAGTGTTTCAGGGCCATCGCGCAAGGCCACACCCTCTGGCAGGTACTGCAAACTCAGCTCGGCCACACCGGCGTCATTGGAAAATTGCAGGCCGCGTTGCCATTGTCCGTTCATGCGCCAGCCGGAGGTTTGCGCCCATGGATCTGGCTCGGTACTGGACTCGCTGTGCAGCAGCGTGGCCACGGCCAGTGCCAGCGCGGCCTGCGGTGCGGGCTGTACGGGTGGAAACAACACGTCGTGATAACGCTCGATCAAACCGGTGTCCAGATCGGCGGTTGCAAACGGGCCGCATTGAATCAGGCGCGAAAGAAAAGCCACATTGGTCGCCAGCCCCACCACCTGAAATTCAGCCAGCGCCTGTGCCATGCGTGACAAGGCTTGCTCGCGGTCTTCGCCCCAGACAATGAGTTTGGCAATCATGGGATCATAAAACGGCGAGATCGCATCCCCTTCGCGCACACCCGAATCAATCCGCACCGAGGCGCCCGTTTCAAAATGCACAGCCTGTGGCGTGCGCAGATACTGCAAGCTGCCAATCGAAGGCAGAAAACCCTTCTCCGGATTTTCCGCATAAATGCGCGCTTCAATTGCATGACCATGCAAAGTCAGTTCATGCTGTTTTTTTGGCAGCGGCAAACCGAAGGCTACCTGCAACTGCCAGGCCACCAGATCGGTGCCGGTCACCATCTCCGTCACCGGGTGCTCTACCTGCAGACGCGTATTCATTTCCATGAAATAGAAACTGCCGTCCTGATTGGCAATGAATTCCACCGTACCTGCGCCAACATAAGAGACGGCCTTGGCCGCTGCAATGGCCGCGTCGCTCATGGCCTGGCGGCGTTCAGCCGTCATGCCCGGCGCAGGCGCTTCTTCCAGAACTTTCTGGTGCCTTCTTTGCACCGAACAATCGCGCTCGAACAAGCTCACGCAATCACCAAAGCTGTCGGCAAAAACCTGAATTTCAATATGGCGCGGACGCTGCAGATATTTTTCCAGCAGCACCCGGTCGTCGCCAAAACTATTGATCGCTTCACGCTGGCAGGACGCTAAGGCCGCTTTGAAATCGGCACTAGATTCAACAATGCGCATGCCCTTGCCACCGCCACCGGCACTGGCTTTCAGCAATACCGGATAGCCAATCTTGTCGGCTTCCTTCTGTAAAAAATCTGCGTCCTGATTTTCGCCGTGATAACCCGGCACTAGTGGCACACCCGCTTTTTCCATCAGTGACTTGGCAGCAGACTTGGAACCCATCGCACGAATTGCGGAGGCTGGCGGGCCAATGAATACCAGCCCGGCCTTGGCACAGGCCACAGCGAAGGCTTCGTTTTCCGATAAAAATCCATAACCGGGATGAATCGCCTGCGCGCCGGTTGCCAGTGCCGCATCAATGATGCGCGCCCCATTCAGATAACTTTCCTTGGCTGCAGCCGGACCGATGGCCACCGCTTCATCGCAGCTCATCACATGGCGCGCATTGGCGTCGGCTTCGGAATACACCGCCACCGTCTGAATGCCGAGACGCCGCGCCGTTGCTGCCACCCGGCAGGCGATTTCACCGCGGTTGGCAATGAGGATTTTTTTGAACATGGGCGTGGCACTCCACTAATTATTTTTGCTGCACGGGATGAACGAGTAAAGCCGCCAAGTCCCAGCCTGCGCCGGGACTCAATCTCTGCTGATGAACTACGACAAGGCCTTCTTGCCACGCATACCCAGTCGGGCCAGCAAAGCCTGATCATCTTCCACTTCAGGGTTGCCCGTTACCAGCAGCTTGTCGCCATAAAAAATCGAATTGGCGCCGGCCAGATAACAGAGCGCCTGCACGCCTTCGCCCAGTTGGCGGCGACCGGCTGACAAACGCACCCGGGCTTTAGGCATGGTGATGCGTGCCACCGCAATGGTGCGCACAAACTCCAGCGGATCGAGTGCTTCGGCGTCAGCCAGTGGCGTGCCTTCAACGGCCACCAGATGATTGACTGGCACCGATTCCGGGTAAGGATTCAGATTGGCCAGCTGCGCAATCAGGCCGGCGCGCTGCATGCGCGACTCGCCCATGCCCACAATGCCGCCGCAGCAGACTTTCAGGCCAGCGTGACGTACATGGCCCAGAGTGTCGAGCCGGTCCTGATAATCGCGGGTGGTAATGACGTCGCCATAAAATTCGGGCGCGGTGTCGAGGTTGTGATTGTAAAAATCCAGCCCCGCGTCTTTCAGGCGCTCAGCTTGCGCTTCTTGCAGCATGCCCAGTGTGGCGCAGGTTTCCATGCCCAGCGCCTTGACCGCTTTGACCATTTCTTCGACCGCATCCAGATCACGGTCTTTCGGTGAACGCCACGCAGCGCCCATGCAAAAGCGGGTAGCGCCCGCGTCCTTGGCAGCTTGCGCAGCGAGCACCACTTCTTCAACCGGCAGCATTTTTTGCGCAGTCACGCCGGTGTCATAGCGCGCCGCTTGCGGGCAATAGCCACAGTCTTCGGGGCAGCCTCCGGTCTTGATCGACAGCAGTGTGGCGAGTTCAATTTCATTGGCATCGAAATGCTCGCGATGCACTTGCTGCGCACGCCACAGCAAATCATTGAAGGGCAAGGCAAACAGTGCAGCAACATCGGCAACAGGCCAGACTTCATTGGCCGCAGCGACGGCAGCGACTTTGTTGGCGGCAGCGTGAAAAGCAATCGGGTGAGACGACATCATCAATCCTTTAACGTAAAGTGTGTTCCAGCACAGTCAATGTGCGTGTAGCGAGCAAGGCAATTTCTTCATCGCTCAAAATATAGGGTGGCATCATATAAACAGTGTTGCCAATCGGGCGCAGCAGTAATTCCTGTTGCAGCGCCTCGGTAAAAAACCGGCGGGCAAAACCTTCTGCTTGTGCGGGCTGGGCATCGAACGCGAAAATCATCCCCTGCCGGCGGAAATTTTTTACCTGCGGATGCTGTGCAATCGGGGCTAACGCAGCCTCTAATTTATCACCCCGCACCCGGTTCATCGCCAGCACATTGTCTTCGTCAAAAATGGCCAGCGTCGCCAGCGCAGCACGACAGGCCAGCGGATTGCCGGTGTAAGAATGCGAATGCAAAAAACCGCGGGCAACATCGGCATGATAAAACGCCTGATAAATTTCCTCGCGCGTCATCACCAGCGACAGCGGTAAATAGCCACCGCTAATGCCTTTGGACAGACATAAAAAATCCGGCCAGATGGCTGCCTGTTCACAGGCAAAAAAGCTGCCGGTGCGCCCGCAACCCACGGCGATTTCGTCCGCAATCAGATGCACGCCAAATTCGTCGCACAAGGCGCGCACCAACTGCAAATACACAGGGTCATGCATGGCCATGCCGCTTGCGCATTGCACCAGCGGCTCAACGATCACGGCCGCAATATGGCCGGCACGTGCCTCCAGTAATTGCCGCAAATCCTGCGCGGCGTGGCGTGCAACATCGGCCGCAGTTTCGCCTGCCTGTGCTTGTCTGGCGTCTGGCGACGCCACCACATGCGCGCGCTGCAACAGCGGCCCGTAAGCCTCGCGAAACAACGCCACGTCGGTGACTGCCAATGCGCCTATGGTCTCGCCATGATAACTGCCTGAGAGGCAGACAAATTCCTGCTTGTCCGGCTGACCCAGATTGCGCCAGGCGTGAAAGCTCATCTTCAGCGCAATCTCGACCGCCGACGCACCATCGGACGCATAGAAGCAATGCCCCAGCACACCACCAGTGCGGGCGGCGAGTTGCTCGGATAATTGCACTACCGGCTCATGTGTAAAGCCGGCCAGCATCGCATGCTCGAGTTTGTCGAGCTGGTCTTTCAGGGCGGCGTTAATGCGGGCATTGGCGTGACCGAATAAATTCACCCACCATGAACTGATCGCGTCCAGATAACGGCGGCCCTCATGATCCATCAGCCAGGCACCACGGCCGTGACTGATCGCCACTAAGGGCATCGTTTCGTGATGCTGCATTTGCGTGCAGGGATGCCAGACGCTGTGCAGACTGCGGGCAACCCAATCGTTTTGTGCGGCAGTGTTCATTACATCCTGAATAAACCAAACTTCGTCTCTGGAATGGGCGCGTTCAGCGAGGCTGATAAACCCAGGCCCAGCACCATGCGGGTGTCGGCCGGATCGATCACACCGTCATCCCACAAGCGCGCACTGGCGTAGTAAGGATGGCCCTGATCTTCATATTGCTGGCGAATCGGCTGCTTGAAAGCTTCTTCTTCGGCAGCACTCCATTGTCCGCCCCTGGCTTCAATACCATCACGCTTAACCGTGGCCAGGACGCTGGCGGCCTGCTCGCCGCCCATGACCGAGATGCGCGCGTTGGGCCACATCCACAACATGCGCGGCGCATAAGCACGGCCGCACATGCCGTAGTTGCCAGCGCCAAAACTGCCGCCGATGATGACGGTAAATTTGGGTACCGCTGCCGTGGCAACCGCGGTCACCATCTTGGCGCCATTGCGGGCAATGCCTTCGTTTTCGTATTTGCGACCGACCATGAAGCCGGTAATATTTTGCAAAAACACCAGCGGGATTTTGCGCTGGCAGCACAACTCAATAAAGTGCGCGCCTTTCAGGGCCGACTCGGAAAACAAAATGCCGTTGTTGGCAATGATGCCGACCGGCATACCGAAAATATGCGCAAAGCCGCACACCAGCGTGGCGCCATAACGGGCCTTGAATTCGTCGAACTCGCTGCCATCGACGACGCGGGCAATCACCTCGCGCACATCGAAGGGTTTGCGGGTATCGGTCGGGATCACACCATACAATTCCTGGCTGTCGAATTTTGGCGCCACCGTTTCGCGCAACAGCATTTGCTGTGGCTTCTGACGATTCAGATTGCCCACAATCGTGCGCGCCAGTGACAGCGCATGCAAGTCGTCCTGCGCCAGATGGTCCACCACGCCAGAGAGTCGCGTGTGCACGTCGCCCCCACCCAAATCTTCCGCACTGACCACTTCACCGGTAGCGGCTTTGACCAGCGGCGGGCCACCCAGAAAAATCGTGCCCTGATTTTTAACGATGATGGATTCGTCACTCATTGCCGGCACATAGGCACCACCGGCAGTACAAGAACCCATGACCACTGCGATTTGCGGAATGCCCTGCGCCGACATGGTGGCCTGATTGAAGAAGATGCGGCCGAAGTGCTCGCGGTCGGCAAAGACTTCATCCTGATTGGGCAGGTTGGCGCCACCGGAGTCGACCAGATACACGCAAGGCAAATTGTTTTGCGCAGCGATTTCCTGGGCGCGCAAATGTTTTTTGACCGTCATCGGATAGTAAGTGCCACCCTTGACGGTTGCGTCATTACACACGATCACGCATTCCTGTCCTTTGATGCGACCGATGCCGGTAATGATGCTGGCCGCAGGCGCGACGTTGTCATACATATTAAGAGCAGCCAGCTGGGAAAATTCCAGAAAGGGCGTACCCGGATCGAGCAGCATATTGACCCGCTCGCGCGGCAACAGCTTGCCACGCGCCGTGTGTTTGTTGCGCGCATCTTCGCCGCCACCGATGGCAATTTTTTCGCAATGGGCACGCAAGTCATCGACCAGTGATTGCATTGCCGCTGCATTGGCGGCAAATTCGGCGGAACGCACATTGAGCTTGGTTTCTAAGACGGGCATCGTATTTTATTTTTCCGGAAAACTTCCATCAACATAGAACCAGCGTCCGTCTTCACAGACGAAACGACTGACTTCGTGCAGGCGCTGGCCACGCCCGTCTATCCGGCAGCGGGCAACAAACTCCACCGTGGCCGTATCCGCATTTTGCTGCGCGGCGCGCACTTCCAGCCCCAGCCATTTGGTGCTGTGCGCCGATTCATCAAACAGGGGCGGCAAAGGCCGGGTGCTGGCATGCCAGCTGGCCAGCAAATAATCTTCCCGGCGCAACACATAGGCGCTGTAACGCGAACGCATTAACTGCTCTGCACTGGATGCCATTGCATCACCTTGCAAATACGGGCCGCAGCAACTTGCCAGTGCCGCGCCACCGCAAGGACAAGTTAAATTTTTACTGGCCACCATCAAGCCAGCGCGCGCGCAATCAGGATTTTCTGAATATCGCTGGTGCCTTCATAAATCTGGCAGACGCGCACATCGCGATAAATTCGCTCAACCGGAAAATCATTGACGACGCCGTAACCGCCAAAGATCTGAATCGCATCCGAACAGATTTTTTCGGCCATTTCGCTGGCAAATAATTTCGCCATCGCCGCTTCTTTCAGGCACGGCAGGCCGGCATCTTTCATCGTTGCCGCATGCCAGATCAACTGGCGCGCCGCTTCAATTTGGGTCGCCATATCGGCGAGCCTGAATTGCACTGCCTGATGTTCAAAAATGATTTTGTCAAAACTGCTGCGCTCTTTGGCATAAGCCAGCGCCGCATCAAATGCGGCACGCGCCATGCCCAGCGACTGGGCGGCAATGCCTATGCGCCCGCCTTCCAGACCGGACAAGGCAATACGATAACCCTGCCCTTCTTCGCCGATCAGATTGGCCGCCGGTATCCGGCAGTCTTCAAACAAAATTTGCGCGGTGTCCGACGAATGCTGGCCCAGTTTGTCTTCCAGCCGGGCGACGATGTAACCGGGTGTCGAAGTCGGCACCCAGAATGCACTGATACCGCGTTTGCCGGCTGCCTTGTCGGTTACGGCCATCACAATCGCCACATCGGCATGCTTGCCGCTGGTGATGAATTGTTTCACGCCGTTGAGTACATAACTGTCGCCTTCACTGCGGGCAGTGGTGCGCAATGCCGAGGCATCGCTGCCGGCATGCGGCTCGGTCAGACAGAACGCACCGAGCATGTAACCCCTGGCCAGCGGCTGCAGCCATTGCTGCTGTTGCTGCGCATTGGCATAGGCCATCGCGATGCTGCAAACCGGACAATTGTTGACCGAGATGATGGTTGAGGTGCCGCCGTCGCCAGCAGCGATTTCTTCAATGACCAAAGCCAGCGCCAGATAATCAAGTCCGGCGCCGCCCAGCTGCTCCGGCACGGCCACACCAAAGGCACCGAGTGCGGCCAGTTGATCCAGCGCCTCGCGCGGAAAATAATTGTCACGATCCCAGCGCGCTGCATGCGGCAGCAACTGCTGCTGTGAAAATTCACGCAGCGCGTCACGGATCATCTGGTGCTGTTCGGAGAGGATCATGGTTTTTATTCTTCGCTATGCAGTGTAATTTAGCGTTAAAGACGCTGGATCCCGGCCTGCGCCGGGATGACGGTAGGAATTTTGATAGCGCCTCAACCACTACCGTCGTCCCGATGACAATCGGGACCCAGCGTCTTTCTCTGCTTACATCATCTCAATCGCCATCGCGGTGGCTTCACCGCCGCCGATACACAGGGCCGCTACACCGCGCTTGCCGCCAGTTTTTTTCAGTGCGCCCAACAGGGTCACGACGATGCGCGCACCAGAGGCGCCGATTGGATGGCCCAATGCACAAGCGCCACCATGAATATTGATTTTTTCGTGAGGAATGTCGTGCTCTTTCATGGCGGCCATGGCCACTGCTGCAAAGGCTTCGTTAATTTCAAACAGATCGACCTCTTTGCTGCTCCAGCCGGTTTTGGCATACAGCTTTTCAATCGCGCCAACTGGTGCGGTGGTGAACCAGTTTGGTTCTTGTGAGTGACGGGTGTGGGCCACGATTTTTGCAATCGGGGTCAGGCCGTGTTTTTTTGCGGTGGACTCGCGCATCAGCACCAGTGCTGCAGCACCGTCATTGATCGACGACGAAGTCGCAGCAGTAATCGTGCCGTCTTTTTTGAATGCCGGTTTGAGCTGGGCGATTTTTTCAATCTTTGCTTTCAGCGGGCCTTCATCTTTGTCGATGACGACATCGCCGCCGCGACCGGACACGGTGACCGGTGCGATTTCCCATTTGAATGAACCATCTGCCGTAGCCGCCTGGGCGCGCTTGACTGAGTCAATCGCAAACGCATCTTGCGCTTCGCGGGTGAACGCGTACTTGCTTGAGCAGTCTTCGGCAAAGGTGCCCATCGAGCGGCCTTTGTCGTAGGCATCTTCGAGGCCGTCGAGCATCATGTGGTCATACATCATGGCGTGGCCGATACGGTAGCCGCCGCGGGCTTTCGGAATCAGGTAAGGCGCATTGGTCATCGATTCCATGCCGCCGGTGACCACGACTTCATTGGTGCCAACCAGAATGGAATCATGGCCATAAATGGTGGCCTGCATCGCCGAACCGCACATTTTCGACAGGGTGACCGCACCGGCCGAGACGGGCACACCGGCCTTGATCGACGCCTGACGCGCTGGCGCCTGACCTTGTGCTGCCATTAAGCAGTTACCAAAAATGACGTCGTTGATCAGCTCAGGCTTGACGCCTGAACGCTCAACTGCTGCACGGATGGCCACAGCGCCCAGATCATGCGCGGAGAGTGAGGAAAAGTCTCCCTGAAAAGCACCCATTGGAGTACGGGCTGCACCAACGATAACGATAGGATCTTGCATAATTTTTTCTCCAGAAAATAAATGAATAAAACGCAGCGTCAGGCTGCCTGCGCGGTGGTCGGATTGGAACTGGGCTGATAACTAAAACGGATTTCTTGCGGATACGGGAACACATCTTCCAGCAGACCATCGACGATGCGCAATTTGCGCTGCTGCCAATAAGCTGCCGTCAACAGGTCGGCATGATGCTTCATGAAATACTGCCTGACCTTGGGGTTACCCAACAAAAAGACGCCAAACTGCTCGGGGAACACATCATTTTTCCCGACGTGATACCAGGGCTCGGCCGCCATTTCGTCTTCTTCGTTGCGCGGCAGGGGAATAGTGCGGAAATTACAGTCGCTGATGTATTCGATTTCGTCGTAATCATAAAAAACGACCCGACCCTGACGGGTAACACCGAAGTTTTTATACAGCATGTCACCCGGGAAAATATTCGCGGCCACCAGATCTTTGATGGCGTTGCCATATTCGCGCACACCATGCTCGATCGCTGCTTCGTCACCAGCGGCCTCGGCTTCTGTCAGCCAGATATTCAATGGTGTCATGCGTCGCTCGATATAAAGGTGACGGATGATGATCTGGTCTTGATCTTCTTCGACCAGCGAAGGCGCGACTTGTTTGAGTTCGGCCAGCAAGTCTTCGGAAAAACGCGAACGCGGAAAGGCAACGTTGGAATACTCCAGCGTGTCAGCCATACGGCCGACGCGGTCATGGTATTTGACCAGCAGGTATTTTTCCTTGACCAGCGCCGGTGTGGTTTCTTTCGGCGGCGGAAAGCTGTCCTTGATGGCTTTGAACACGTAGGGGAAAGACGGCAATGCAAACACCACCATGACCAGACCGCGAATACCGGGCGCAACCGCAAAGCTGTCCGACGAATGGCGCAGGTGATGCAGGAAGTCGCGGTAGAACAGTGCCTTGCCCTGCTTTTGCAAACCGAGGATGGTGTAGATCTCGCTGCGTGGCTTGTTGGGCAGCATGCTGCGCACAAACTGCACATAGGCCGACGGCACTTCCATGTCGACCATGAAGTAGGCGCGGGTAAAGGAAAACAACAGGGTAATGAGATTGGTGTCGGTCAGCACCGTATCGAGCACCAGACTGCCACTGCGGGTGTGCAGCACCGGGATCACGAACGGAGATTCATGATTGCCGTTGATGATTTTGCCCACAATATAGGCACCCTTGTTGCGATAAAACAGGCTAGACAAGACTTGTATCTGGTGGTTGGCTTCCAGCGCGCCGCGGCCAAGCACCATGCGCAGTCGCGCCTCAACCTGAGCGACATCACGTTCAAGATGCGCGAATGCACAATCAAGTTGAAAGTTGGTCACCATGCGCATCAGGGTGGTAGCCAGCCCATCCTGCGCCGGGTAATACACGCGATAGGCCGGGATGCCTTCGGCCGATTCGATATATTCGGTGGACAAGGCCGGACGCACGAAAATGAAATCGTTATGAAAATACGTGCGATGCAGGATGTTGCAGCATACCGAATTGAAAAAGGTTTCGGCCAGTTCAGGCTGGCGATGGTCAGTCAGCAAACCAATGTAATGCAACTTCACTTCACGCCAGACGCTGTCAGTCAGATCGCCTTCCTGATATTCATCTTCCAGACTGTGCACGCATTCCTGCACACGCCGGTCGTAAAACGCAATCCGTTCACGCGCTTCGTGCTGGGCTTCTTTCCAGTTCATGCGCTCGAAATGCCGGCGTGCGTTCTGGCTTGAATGACGAAACAGGCGATAGTGTTTGTCGAAGCCGTCGAGAATCATGCGCGCGATATCAAACGCGATTTGTGACGACAGCAGCTTCGGAAAATTTTGCATGACAACAGCCTTATGCAGTCTCGGAGAATAATTCACGGCCTATCAGCATGCGGCGAATTTCACTGGTGCCTGCGCCAATTTCATAGAGCTTGGCGTCGCGCCACAAACGCCCGGCTGCGTAGTCGTTGATATAGCCATTGCCACCAAGGGCCTGAATCGTTTCGCCGGCCATCCAGGTGGCTTTTTCGGCGGAATACAAAATCGCACCGGCCGCGTCTTTGCGCAAGGCGCGCACCGCTTCCGGTGTTTTAGCCTGATCGCAGGCCTGACCGACGGCATACACATAAGCCTTACAAGCCATCATGGTCGAATACATGTCGGCCAGTTTGCCTTGCATCAGCTGAAACTCACCGATAGGCTGACCAAACTGTTTGCGCTCATGCACATAAGGGATGGTGACATCCATGCAGGCCTGCATGATGCCCAGCGGCCCGCCAGACAAAACAGCGCGCTCATAATCGAGACCTGACATCAGCACATTGACGCCACGCCCTAAGCCACCGAGTACATTTTCAGCCGGCACAATGCAGTCCTGAAAAACCAGCTCGCCAGTGTGCGAGCCGCGCATGCCGAGCTTGTCGAGTTTTTGTGCAACAGAAAATCCGGGGTAGCCTTTTTCAATCAGAAACGCGGTCATGCCACGCGGACCGGCTTCGATATCGTTTTTGGCATACACCACCAGCACGTCGGCATCAGGACCGTTGGTGATCCACATTTTGCTGCCGTTGAGTACCCAATGGTCGCCCTTGAAATCGGCCCGCAGTTTCATACTCACCACGTCAGAACCGGCATTAGGCTCCGACATCGCCAGTGCACCGATGAATTCACCGGAGATCAGTTTCGGCAGGTATTTAGTTTTTTGCTCGGCGCTGCCATTGCGGCGAATCTGGTTGACGCACAGATTGGAATGCGCGCCGTAGGACAAACCCACCGAAGCAGAGGCACGCGAAATTTCTTCCATCGCGACGATGTGCGCCAGATAACCCATCGCACTGCCACCGTATTCTTCATCCACCGTAATGCCGAGCACACCAAGCTCGCCCATTTTGCGCCACAGGTCCATCGGAAACTGATCGCTGCGATCAATCTCGGCAGCACGCGGCGCAATTTCGGCAGCGGCAAATTGTTGCACGGCGTCGCGCAGTGCGGCGATGTCTTCGCCATGGTCAAAACGCAGGCCGGGGAGATTGATCATTTTGCTGTCCTGTTCATTTTATTGGTGGGCGTACTGGTTAGCGCTATGGATGGTTTGTTTTTTGCGGCAGTTTTACGCACAGTCTTGCTGCGATCATTGCCTTCGGCGAGCATGCGGCGGCACTTTTCTTCGTGCGCTGCGATCTCAGCCAAGGTAATTTCGAGATCTTCCCGCTGCTGTTCCAGCGCTTCACGATGCCGCGCCAGCACGCTCAGAAAACGATTCAACTGTGCACTGGAATCCTTGGGCGATTCGTACATATCGACCAGATCCTTGATTTCCGAAAGGGTCAGACCCAGTCGTTTGCCGCGTAGCGTGAGCTTTAAGCGGGTGCGGTCACGCGCGCCATAGACGCGGGTACGCCCGCCAGCGCCTTCGCGCTGCGGACTGATCAGGCCCTGATCCTCGTAAAAACGGATCGCCCGCGGGGTGATATCGAATTCGCGGGCCAGCTCGGTAATGGAAAAGGTCGACATGGCTTTGCGGTTAGAATGTACGTTTACGTAAACGTCAAGTGAAGCAGTATTGTAGGCGGGCGCGCGGCAAATGGGAACCCCGGGGTTGGTGACAGATCGTCAGACACAAGGCCTCGGTTTCAATTGGCTGCAAGCAGCCTTGCCCTTCAAGCGCAAGCATAGAGAAATTACCGGGAAGACGACCAGCCATGAACGCACTCGAAGCCCAACTTAACTACCCCTTCGCCGATACCCTGCCCGCCACTGGCAGCTGTGTCGAAGTGGCGCCTGGCATACGCTGGTTGCGGATGGGTTTGCCGTTTGCACTCAACCATATCAATTTGTGGCTGCTGGAAGACGAGCTGCCCGATGCCAATGATGTGTTGCAGCGGGGCTGGACCATCATTGACTGCGGCATCAGTAATGAGGCAACCCGCGCGGCCTGGGAGCAGATTTTTGCCAATGAACTCGGTGGCTTGCCGGTATTGCGCGTCATCGCCACCCATTGCCATCCCGATCATGTGGGTCTGTCGCAATGGCTGTGTCAGCGCTGGCAGGTGCCGCTGTTTATGTCGGCCGGCGAATATGCGTTTGCACGGATGATGTCAGCCGGTCTGCCGGGCGCCGACGGGCCTTCTATGGTGCCGCATTTCAAACGTCATGGACTGGTAGATCCGGACAAACTGGCGCAACTGCAGGCACGCAAGGATTATTACCCCAGCCTGGTGCCGGCTGTGCCCGAAGCCTTTCATCGTCTGCATGACGGCATGCCGCTTGCCATTGGCGGCTGCCAATGGCAAGTCATCACCGGCTTTGGCCATTCGCCAGAGCATGTGGCTTTGTATTGCGAAAAAAATCAGGTGCTGATTTCCGGCGATATGGTGTTGCCGCGCATTTCAACCAATGTCTCGGTCTTTGCCATTGAACCTGAAGCCGATGCAGTTGGCCTGTTTCTCAGCTCTTTGCAAAAATTCGCTTCCCTGCCGGACAACACGCTGGTGTTGCCTTCGCATGGCAAGCCGTTTCGCGGACTGCACACGCGCATTGCCCAGCTCAACAGCCACCATATTGAACGACTCGCCGAAGTCCTGACTGCGTGCAGCACCCCGCAATCAGCGGCCGACATCGTGCCTGTCATGTTTGCCCGCGAACTCGATATGCACCAATTGACGTTTGCGCTCGGCGAAGCCCTCGCGCATTTGCACCGATTGTGGCGTGACGGCGAACTGCAACGTCAAGTCGGAGATGACGGGGTTTTACGCTTTGTTTCGAGAGCGTGAATGTTTCGAAATAATTAATTTTCGTATTTTCACGAAAAGTAATCAGTTAAGAGACTGACTGTTACAGACAGGCATGCAATAGTCGCAATCATGAACTCTTCTCAGGAACGTTTGCAATTCAGCGAGCGCTTGCAGCAAGCATTGCGACATACAGAATTTTCAGCCGAAAGCCCAACCCAACTGGCACGGGAATTTAATCTGCGCTTTTCTGGCAACCCGGTAACTGTCCATGCGGCACGTAAGTGGCTGCAGGGTGAATCCATTCCGACACAAGAAAAATTACGTGCGCTGGCAAGCTGGCTCAGCGTATCAGCCGACTGGCTGCGCTTCGGCACGACTGACAATACTTCAACCGGCAGCAGCGCTGGCAAAGGACAAAATCCGCTCGGTGCGCAAGACGCAAAAATGGTCGCCGCACTCCAGCAACTCGATGATCATGACCGGATGATTGCCTATGAATTCCTGCGTACCCTGCTTCGGGTTGGCCATAAAAAATAAGCGTCAATCAGTGCTTCAGGCGAGCGAACGCAAATACCGCAAACCAGAGATGGCACGACTGCCATACCAGGACAACATCTCACCATCAACCAGCATCACCGGTTTGCCTGTCTGTTTTTCCAATACATCCACATGCGCTTCACTAAACCGGTAAGGCTCGGTGGACAGCAGCACACAATCAATGTCATCCAGCAATTCAGGCGTCCACGCAAATTCGGGATAGCGCCGCCCAAGCGTGGCTGCCTGCCATTGCTGCCAGCCTTTTAATTCCAGCATGCGCGCAATATAGGTGTCACGCGACACCGTCATCCACGGGTCTTGCCAGATGCAGTAAAGCACCCGTTGCACAGGCGCCGCTGGCACCGGCAAAAACAAATCCAGCTCCTGCTGAAACTGCGCGCATAACTGCTCGGCGCGGTGGCCAACGCCAAACACGCCGCCCAGCAATCGATACAAATCCAGATTGTCAGCGGGGCAGTTCGGATGGGTGACAATAATGTGCGGAATAAATTCAGCCAGCGCATCGACGGTGGGCTTTTCGTTTTCATCAATGTTGACCACCAGATGGGTCGGGGCGAGCTGACGAATTTTGGCGATATTAACGTCCTTGGTGCCGCCAATTTTCGGGATGCGCGCCACCTGCTGCGCCGGATGGATGCAAAAACCGGTGCGGCCGACCAGTTGTGCTGACAGGCCCAGTTCACACAGCAGCTCGGTCACCGACGGCACCAGGGACACTATGCGCGCATCCTTTGCGGCCACTGCTGCATGCTGGTGGCCGACAGCGTCAATCCATGGCTGCATGATTGGCCGCTTGCTGTTTTTGAATTTCTTGTTGCTCAGTGATACTGGACTTATAAGGCGCGCGGGCAAACGCAAAATCATAGACTGCGTTTGGCAGCAGCTTCAGCAACCAGGACACGCCGCGCATTTGCCACGGAATGATGGCGTAACTGCAGCCAGCCGCAATGCGCTTGGCAGCACGTGCGGCAAAGTCAGAAGCGGGCAACAGGAAGGGCATTGCGTAGGTATTAAGTTGCGTCATCGGTGTATCGATGTAGCCGGGTGCAATCGTCACCACGCGTATGCGATGGCGGCGCATTTCTATCCGCAGCGATTCGCAATAACTGATGACGGCGGCTTTCGACGCGCTATACGCTTCTGCCCCGGGCAGCCCGCGTATGCCGGCCACGCTGCCTATGCCGACCAGGCGCAGATCGCGCTGACCTGCCGCGGCTTGATTCTTCATGGCGGCAATAAAAGGGGTAAAGGTGGCGACGGTGGCCGTCAGATTGGTCGCGATGATTTTTTCAAACACGGGCAGGTCGCCGTCGCGCTCAGTCAGCGTGCCGTAGGACACGCCGGCATTGGCAATGACGATGTCGATGCCGCCTGCCTGCTGCAAAAAATCGGCCGCGGCCGCGGCCAGCGCCGCATGGTCGCAGACATCCACCACATACAGCCGGTGCCGCTCGGGATGCGGCAACGTGGCACGCAAATCAGACAGGGTCTGCTCTCTGCGCGCCAGCAAACCCAATTGGGCGCCTTCTGCCGCATAGTGTGCTGCAAGTGCGGCACCCAAGCCACTCGAGGCACCGGTTATGAATACCCGCTTCATCGAACCGGCGCCTGTGTTCACTGTTTGTTTTTCTTGGCGATCAGGCTGTCAATGACTTGCAAAGTGGCTGCGTGCAGTGCGTGCTCGGACGCGCCGCGCATGGAAGAACCGGCAATCGATGGCGAAGTAATGTAGCGGCCGTCAACAGCAATGGTGGGCACGCTGTCGATGCGATAGGCCTCTTGCATGCCGCGCACGCGATTGGCTTTCGATTGCACGCTGAAAGAGTTAAAAATTTCCAGGAATTTTTTGCGATCAATGCCTTGCTTCTCGACGAAGTCGGCAATTTTGTCTTCTTTGTCGAGCTGCAGATGGCCGACATGGATGGCTTCAAACACTGCCCGGTGTACCGGGTCGACCTTGCCCATCGCTTCGAGCGTGTAATACAGCTTTTGCTGCGGCACGAAGGATTCGCGAAAGCTGACCGGCACCCGCTTGAAGACGATGGTGTCGCCACGCTTTTTGACCCAGTCGGCCAGCTGCGGCTCAAAGGCAAAACAGTGCGGGCAGTTGTACCAATAAAATTCCAGTACCTCGACTTTTTTACCGGATTCGGTCGGCTGGATTTGCGGCAGTTTGATGTAATCGACGCCCTCAACCGGATCAGCCGGCGAGGCCGCAGCACCGAGGGCAACGCATGCAAAACTGGCGGCAGCAAACAGACGGGTAAAAAAACGCATGGTGATTCCTTTTTCTGGGAATGAAGAAAATTTATTTCGGTACACGGACAACGGCGGCATCGACACCATTATCCGACATGCGGGTGCGCACGCGATTCAAGGCCTCGACTTCCACAAAGGGCCCGACACGAACCCGGTATAAAACACCGAGTTCGGAGCGCCGCTCGGCAACAGTAGAGACCACACCCATTAAGGCCAGTTTGGCGCGGGCGTTCTCTGCGTCGCTCAGCTCCCGAAAGGCACCGGCTTGCAAATAATAAGTGAATTTCTCTTCATTGGCCGCATCGGGCGCGACCACCGGCGGCTGGACTGCGACGTTTGCCGACTGCGAGGTGGTGACCGTGGATTTCGGCCGCTCGACGACGGAGGCTTTACTGCTGATGACGCTCTCGATCGAAGGTGCAGGCGTGGCCGGCGGCCTGGACCAAGCTGCAGGTGCCGCTGGTGCCGCAGGTGCTAATGGCGCACTCGCTTCCGGGTCGCTTTCATCGACTTTTTCGCGACGCTCGCGCGCGCCGCCCGACATGGTTTTGTTCGGGTCTCCCAGCTCGCCGGCGGGCTGGGTTTGCTTGACCAGTTTGTCAACGAAAGGCAGCGGTGTTTTCATGATCGTCACCGCCACCCAGACGGCGATTGACAGGCCAATGATCAAACCAATGATCAGGCCCAGAACGGTGCCGCCAGACTGAGGCGCAGGCTTAAACCTGTCGCTGCGCATACGATTTTTACGAGCCATGATTATTCAATGCACCGTTACATTCTGGCCGGGGCCGATACACCAATCAGCTCCAGGCCGTTTTTCAATACCTGACGGGTTGCCAGCAGCAGGCACAGGCGCGCCATCTTCAGCGCCGTGTCGTCGACCAGCACTCTTTCTGCATTGTAGTAGCTATGTAATTCACCCGCCAGATCGCGCAGATAAAACGCAATCTGGTGCGGCCCGAGTTCTTCCATGGCTTTTTTCAGTGCCTCCGGATACTCGGCCAGTTTGGCCAGCAAGGACGCTTCGCGAGGCGCCACCAGCGGCGCCAGATCGACCTCTTTCAAGCTGGCCTCATCGCCGCCCCATTGCGCCAGCACCGAGCAAATGCGCGCATGCGCATACTGCACGTAGTACACCGGATTTTCATCCGACTGGGCCAGCGCCAGATCGACGTCGAAGACAAATTCGGTGTCGGCTTTGCGCGAGATGAGGAAAAAGCGCACCGCATCGCGGCCACGGGTCAGATCGCGCTGACCCTCTGCATCGACGGCGTCGCCGGCCGACCATTCGATCAGGTCGCGCAGCGTCACATAGGAGCCTGCGCGCTTGGAAATTTTGACCTCTTCACCGTCTTTCATCACGGTGACCATCTTGTGCAGCACGTAATCCGGATAGTCCTGCGGAATATCCATGCCAACGGCCTGCAAGCCGGCGCGCACGCGGGCAATGGTGCCGTGATGGTCGCTGCCTTGCACGTTGATGACCTTTTCATAACCGCGCTGCCACTTGGTGATGTGATAAGCGACGTCGGGCACGAAGTAGGTAAAGCTGCCATCGGACTTGCGCATCACGCGGTCTTTGTCGTCACCGTAGTCGGTGCTTCTCAACCAGAGCGCACCGTCCTGCTCATAGGTTTTGCCGGCTGCTGTCAGCGCAGCCACGGCTGAAGCGACTTTGCCTTCGGTATAGAGGGAAGATTCGAGATAGTAATTGTCAAAACGCACGCCAAAGGCTTGCAAATCCAGATCTTGTTCGTGGCGCAGATAAGTCACCGCAAAGCGGCGAATCGACTCAATGTCATTGATGTCGCCACTGGCTGTGACCGGCTCGCCATTGGCAGCCGAGGTGGTTTTTTTAGCCAGAAAGTCAGCCGCGATATCGGCAATATAGTCGCCGTTATAGGCCGACTCGGGCCAGTCGCTGTCGCCGGGCTTTTTGCCCTGGCCACGGGCCTGAACCGATGCAGCCAGCGTGGCAATCTGCACGCCGGCGTCATTGTAATAAAACTCCCGCAACACCGCATAACCCTGCGCTTCGAGCAAGGCCGACATGGCGTCGCCCAGCGCGCCCTGGCGGCCATGACCAACATGCAAGGGACCAGTCGGGTTGGCGGAAACGAATTCAACCAGCACTTTATGCCCGGCACCGTCATTGGTCTTGCCGTAACAGGCAGCGTCTGCCAGCACGCGCTTGACGACGGCTTGTTTGGTTGCCAGTGCTACACGCAAATTGATAAAGCCGGGACCGGCAATCTCAACCGCCTCAACCAGCCCGACCCGGGCCGGATTATTCATCACCGCATCCACAATGGCTTGCGCCAGTTCGCGCGGATTTTTTTTCAGTGGCTTGGCCAGTTGCATGGCGATGTTGCAGGCAATGTCGCCGTGGCTGGCGTCGCGCGGACGCTCCAGCGTAATGGCCGGGACCGGCAAGGCGCTGTCAGCCAGCAGTGGCGTAATGGCTTCGGTAAAGAGTGCGGCAATGGCCGCTTTGTGTTGGGCTGGCATGTGAATCTCTGGAGGTTGCCGGGCCTTGGATTGCCACGCGCAAAGAGCCGATTATACCGGCTGCGCCCTCTTTTCCCCGGCAATCGTCAGCGATTCTGCGCGTGAAAATGCTTCTGTCCCGCACACGTAATTCCTCGTGGCAGCGCGAAATTTATTGCGCAGTTGTTTATTGATTGACCAAAGCAGTCCGGCCTGTCGTTGTGCTTTGTCCCCACTCAAGAGCGGTGAACTGTCCTGCTTTAAGGTCGTCAATGACCGTTCCCACCCATCATGGAAAGGAAACGGCGCTCATCATTTTGACTGCTTCAGGGAGGCTTTATGTTTTTTTCATTCAGGCGGGGTAGCGAATTAAGCCTGGTGTTTTTATTGCTGGCAGGCTGTAGCGGCAGCAACGACGGCCCTGTCATACCAAAGGGAGACACCACGACCGACAATACACAAACAGGCACTTCGCAACCTGACAGCACCAGCGTCATGGTGTGTCCGGGCGGGCCCAATGTACAGTGCAGCGGCGGGACTATTTTGCGGTCCGATAACGGCATAGCGCTGACTGCCTCAGGGGTTCAGACTTACGGCATTTCCACCAACGACTTGCAAACACCCAACCCCGACACCACCCATGCCTATGGTCTGCTGCCCGCAAGCGGCGGTATTGTGGAAGTGCGCTCGCAGCGCAACGATAGCGGCCAACTTTCCGGCGTAGCCTTGCTCTTGTCCAAAATGGGTTTGTCCTGGGACGGCAAAACCGAAAGGCCGCAGGTCATCGACACTTTCAGTACCCTGCAGGGACGGGTGCAAATGGATGCCAAGGGTTTAATTACGCTCATTCCACTGCCACCGCCAACGGATCTGAATTTTTACGATTACGCCAAAAAAGGTACCGCTGCGACGCAGGCCAATTACGCCAATAATATTTATTTCCCGCGCAGTGAGCCGGTGCGCTGCCCAAGCAACTACCCCGATTGCCCGCAAATAGAAAGTCCGCCGATGCAAATCACCAGCGGCGACTGGCGCACGGGCGGTGATTTGCCAGACTCCCTATCGGCCATGCACCTGCATGAAGACGGTGCAACCCAGGCCGGCTTCGGCCTCGACGCCAGTGGCAACCAGATTTTATTGCCGGCCGCTGATGGCATCGGCGTGTCCTACCCTGGTTTCAAGGGTTATCGGGACTACAGCCAATGGAGCTATGCCTACGCCAATATCGCGCGCTGGGTCACGCAAGATACGGTGATGATCAATGAATGGGGCGGCAATAACGAACACAACAAAATGCGCCGCGGTGCGATCGCTTTCGGCCAGGTCAGTGATCCGACAAAAATCCCGGCCACAGGCACCGCAACCTATCGCGGTCGTTTGCACGGCTGGTTTGTGTATGACCCTTCGCAAGAGCCGTATCCGCTGGCGGGCGACGTCGAAATTGTGGTCGATTTTGCCGCCCATAACGCAGAACTGCGTTTCATCAATGCCCGCATTGATGAAGGCACTTCGCCGGCTGTGCCTGTCAACGTCTCGACGACCATACAAATTGGCAGCAGCAGTTTAGCCAATTATTTGAATGGCACGGCCAGCAACGGCAGCATTAGCGGCGGCATTGGCGCACGCTTTTTCGGACCGGTTGCAGGTGGCGGACCAGCTGAAATTGGCGGCAGCTTCAGCCTGCAGGGCAAGGACACCGATCCGGTGGCGATTGGTAGTTTTTTGTTAAAAAAACTATAAAAGCCTGATTCGTTAAACATAGAAAAAAGAAAAGACACTGGGTCCCGATTTTCATCGGGACCCAGTGTCTATGCTTAACTGCCTGGCATTACCCCCTTCTATCACCACCCCACATTTGACAATTAAAGGTGGTGCATGCATTGTCAGCACCTTTCCATGTTTCAACTAAACACAGTCTGGCAATCATGCTCGAATTTTCCCAGCTTGGCTGCGTACGCGGGCAACGCCTGTTATTTCGCCAGATCAGCGGTCAGCTTCCAGCGGGCCAGCTATTGCGCCTGACCGGTGCCAATGGCGCCGGCAAAACCAGTTTGTTGCGCATTTTGTGCGGACTCTTGCCGCCAACGGCAGGCGAGGTGCGCTGGCAGCAGCAAAAAATCAGTGCCGTGCGCGAGGAATACGCCAGCGCTTTGCTCTATATCGGCCATGCGGTTTCACTCAAAGATGATTTGTCGGCCAGCGAAAACCTGCAAACGGCAGAAACCCTGGCCGGCCGCAGCATCAGCGCAGAACAGGCACTGGCCGCACTGGCAGCCGCCGGGCTCAAGGGCCGCAGCCACTTGCCGGCACGGCAGCTGTCGCAGGGACAGAAAAAACGCGTGCATCTGGCACGACTGGCGCTGCCTGCCGCACCACCGTTATGGATATTGGACGAGCCTTTCAACGCGCTCGATGTGGACGGTTGCGATTGGCTCAGCGCCCAACTGAGCGCGCATCTCAATAAGGGTGGCAGCGTGATCCTGACCAGCCATCAGGCATTAATTCTGGACGCCGGCATTCGCCAGCAGGAGCTGGCGCTATGAGCGAAAAACATTATCGCCACGCAAGCGTCGGTGTCTGGGCGAGCATGCGCTGCCTCTTCATCCGCGACCTGAAACTGGTTTTGAGACGGCGCAGCGATACCGCTGCCGCCCTGGCTTTTTTCATTATCGTCGCCAGTCTGTTTCCGCTGGGCGTGGGGCCACAGGCTGCCTTACTCAAACAAATCGGCCCCGGTGTGTTGTGGGTAGCGGCCTTGCTGGCAGCCATGCTGGGCATGGCACGCTTGTTTGCCGACGACTTTGCTGACGGCACGCTGGAGCAATTACTACTCTCGCCCACCCCACTGGCTTTGCTGGTGCTGGCCAAAATCTGCGCGCACTGGTTGTGCAGCGGGCTGTTGCTGGCGCTGGCCTCACCCTTGCTGGCCTTGCAGTTCGGCATGACTAATCAGGCCGCGTTAATATTGGCAGCGTCTTTACTGATTGGCACCCCGCTGTTGTCCCTGATCGGGGCCATCGGCGCGGCATTGACGCTGGGCGTACGCGGTCAGGGCATGTTGTTGTCTTTGCTGGTGCTGCCGCTGTTGATCCCGGTGCTGATTTTTGGCGCCGGTGCGGTCGACGCCAGCATGGCGGGGCTGGGCATCTCGGCGCATTTTTCCGTGCTGGCCGCGCTGCTGTTGCTGGCACTGCCGACGGCACCACTGGCTGCCGCAGCGGCCTTGCGCATTGCCCTTGAATGAA
Source organism: Burkholderiales bacterium (assembly GCA_947451925.1). Classification (GTDB taxonomy): domain Bacteria; phylum Pseudomonadota; class Gammaproteobacteria; order Burkholderiales; family Burkholderiaceae_D; genus Pernthalerella. Next base: position 45,342 of record CANGAW010000011.1, read on the forward strand.
TACTGAATGACATTGAAAAGAAGGAAACAGGCAGGATGATTAACTGGTTTAAATACGCCGCACCGCAGCGCTTTTATCCGCTGGCAGGCACGCTGGTGCGCTGGTGCGGCTGGCTGGCCGCCTTGCTGACTGTGGTTGGACTAGCCATCGGGCTCTTGATTGCGCCGACCGATTTTCAACAGGGCGAGGCTTACCGGATTATTTTCATCCATGTCCCCGCTTCCTGGATGTCGATGGTGATTTTTGTGGCGATGGCCTTCTGGTCCGCGATTGGTTTGGCCTTCAATGCGAGACTGGCCTTCATGCTGGTGCGTGCGCTGGCACCAACCGGCGCCCTGATGTGTTTTCTGGCCTTGTGGACCGGCGCACTATGGGGCAAACCGACCTGGGGCGCGTGGTGGGTATGGGATGCACGCCTGACTTCGGAATTGATTTTGCTGTTTCTGTATCTCGGCTATCTGTCGCTGCATGCGGCCATTGACGACACCCGCCGCGCCGACCGCGCCGCCGGTGTGCTGGCCCTGGTTGGCGTGGTGAATGTGCCGATCATTTATTTTTCGGTGAAATGGTGGAATACCTTGCATCAGGGTGCGTCGGTCAGCGTTGGCGCAGCACCGCGCATGGCGTCGATCATGTTGCTGGGCATGCTGATCATGGCGATTGCTTTCTGGCTGTATGCGATTGCCGTCACGCTGGCCCGGGTCCGCATTTTGATTCGCGAGCGGGAAGCCGAAGCGGCATGGATGGAACAATTAAAGGAAACAGCATGAACTGGAACAGCATCGGCGAATTCACCGCCATGGGTGGTTATGGCTTGTACGTGTGGGGATCTTTTCTGATGGTGGCACTGGTCGCTGTGACCGAAGTTGCGCAGCTGCGAGTGCGCGCGCGCGCACTCGATAAGCTTGCCTTAGCAGCAGGAGAACAGGCATGAAGCCGCGCCACCGACGTTTGCTGATCATTGCGCTGGCGCTGGCCGCATTTGGCGGCGCAGCGGCGCTGATTCTGAATGCCTTCCAGAGCAATATGGTGTTTTTTTTCAGCCCGACCCAGGTTGCTGACAAAGCCGTGCCGCAAGGGCAGGATTTCCGGCTCGGCGGTTTGGTCGAACAGGGCAGTCTGGTCAAAAGCGGCAACGACCTGACGGTGAAGTTTATCGTCACCGATCTGGTTCATCGCGTCCCTGTCACCTATACCGGTTTGCTGCCGGATTTGTTCAAAGAAGGCAAAGGCGTAGTCGCTCAAGGCAAGCTAACGGACGGCGTATTTCATGCTGAGACGGTACTGGCCAAGCACGATGAAAACTACATGCCGCCAGAAGCCGCCAAGGCTTTGCAGGACGCGGCCAAGCAAAGCAAACCCTGATCTTCTGAAACGGACCAGCATGGACATCCTCATTACCGGTGGCGCAGGCTTTCTTGGCGCACGTCTGGCACAGCAGTTATTAGCACGCGGCACAGTCAGTGACGCCAGCGGCCAGCAGCAGCCTATCGACCATATCATTTTGTTCGACCGCGTCGCGGCCGTTGGATTTACGGATCCGCGTATCGTCATCAAAATCGGTGACGTGACTGACGAAGCGACGATACAGGCTGTGGTCACACCGGCCGTGCAATCCATTTTTCATCTGGCAGCGGTGGTCAGCGGCGAAGCAGAGAGCGACTTCGATTTGGGCATGCGGATTAACCTTGATGCGACCCGCTATTTACTGGAAGCCGCGCGCAAGGCGGGGCATTGCCCGCGTTTTGTGTTCAGCAGTTCGGTTGCGGTATTTGGCGGTGAGTTGCCGCAGCAAGTACTGGACACTAATGCCGTCACACCGCAAGGCTCGTATGGCATTCAAAAAGCCATAGGCGAAATGCTGGTTACTGATTACAGCCGCAAGGGTTTCATTGACGGTCGCGCGGTGCGGGTGCCAACGGTATCGGTGCGGCCGGGTCTGCCCAACAAGGCCGCTTCAGGTTTTGCCAGCGGCATTATCCGCGAGCCGCTGCAAGGCATACCGGCAGTCTGCCCGGTAGCACCGGCGACCAGAATGTGGCTGTGCTCTCCACGCACGGCACTGTTCAACCTGATGCACGCGCATGAGATTGACGGCACGCGCTTGGGTGCAAGCCGGGCCATCAATTTGCCCGGACTGGCAACCAGTGTTGAAGAGATGGTGGCCGCTCTGGCACGGGTTGCCGGTGACGAGGTCGTGCAGCGCATTCAATGGCAGGAAGACCCGGCAGTATCGCGTTTAATCAAGTCGTGGCCGGGCGATTTTTTAACCGCGCGCGCCGATGCGCTGGGCTTTCGACATGACGCCAGCTTCGACGATATTATCCGCGCCCATATCGCTGACGAGCTGACCGCGCCAGCGGTCTGAATACCAGCGACACTGATACACCGTCAACGCAAAAGCTCGGGCCATCCGGTGCTAAGTTATTGATTCATTAACTTGGCCGGGTGGCACCATGCGCCAACTGCCGCTTGCTACTTTGTCTGCGTTGTCCGCACTGCTGTTTCATGCTGGCGCTTGCGCGCAATGGCTCTATGACGCACCTGCTTCTGCAGTCCTGCCGCTGCTGCACGCCATCAGTCATGAAGGCCGTACACTGGTCTATACGAAACTGATTGATGATTCGGGCGCTGAAACTTCACTCCCATGTGATTGCTTGCCTGTGATGCAGAGCTTCACACCAGCGCAGAGAAAAATCATCGCCGGCATTGGCCTGCGAAGACTTACTTCAAAGCGATTTTTTCTGCAAATTGAAATCGATCACATCGTTTACAGCACCAGCAGCCATCTGACTGCTGTGGACTTCAAACCGGCGTCATGGTCGACAGCGGTGGCGCTGGGCTACCGCTTTTGATGAACTGATTGCTTGATTATCTTGATGGCTGAAATGCCGTTGCGATGCTTGCTTAACATCGGAAACTTGGTGCGGCTGGCTGGAATCGAACCAGCGACCCTTGGCTTCGGAGGCCAATACTCTATCCACTGAGCTACAGCCGCACGGGAAAAGCAGGAAATACAGCAAGCGAAGGATACCGTTTTTCGGTCGGCCAGTCCATGTAAACCCCCTCCTTGCTGTTTCAAACAATGGGCTTTCGTCTATAATCTGGCGCTTTGCAAGAGATTGTTTGATCTTGCTCCGATTACTGCTTGCGGCTGCGTGATATCGCACCCAAGTGACCGCTTTAAATAAACTTCGAGGAAATCATGAGCGACGCCCATCAAGAGCACGAGTCCCTGATCAAAACACCAAAGCAATTGATTGCTGCTGTTCTGGCCGGTTTTCTAATCCCGATTGTGATCATTGTGCTGCTGGTGCAATACGTTGGCGGCTCACCTAAAACAGGTGCCGGTTCTGATTCACAATCACCAGAAGCCGTTGCCGCCCGCATCAAGCCTGTCGCCGATGAAGGTTTTCATATGGCCGGCGCAGCCGCTCCGGCTGCCACCGCTGCCGCGCAAGAAGTTGCTGTAGCAGCCCCGGCTGGCGAACCAGTCAAACTGGCTGCCGACACCGGCAAGAAAATCTTTGAAGGTGCTTGTATTGCCTGCCACGGCGCGGGTATTGCCGGCGCACCAAAGTTTGGCGACAAGTCAGCCTGGGCGCCACGCATCAAGCAAGGCAAAGAAACCTTGTATACCCATGCCATCAATGGTTACCAAGGCAAAGCCGGCATGATGCCGCCAAAAGGTGGCTCATCTGCTTCGGACGCTGAAATCAAAGCAGCAGTGGATTACATGGCAGCAGCTGGTCAGTAAACCAGGGCAGCAAAAAAAACCGACCTTTGTATGGTCGGTTTTTTTTCGCCTTGAATCGGCAGCCTTTACGATTTGCTGCCTTCGTCGTCTTCACTTGCAGAACGTTCACGCCGACGCCGCCAGGCAGCCCATGCAGCGGTCGCCACGCCCGCAAGCAGCGACAAACGCCGCACGCGCCCAGACCAGATACCGGCACCAGCCAGCAAGGGCAAAATTCGCCCAAGAACCGGTGCAATATTGTCCAGCGTCGCACTGCGTTTTAAACCTGATTTGGCAAGACCAAGCAGGGCATCGGGTTGCAGGTCGGCTTTCAGTCCGGCCATTGCTGCAGCCATTTCCAGCCTGTATAACGCCCCCTGCAACAACAGCATTTTTTTCTGCTGTGCACGCGTAGCCGCACTCCAGTGTTGGTCTGCTTTCATGGCGCGCGATCGAACAGCACTTCACGGTCACGCCGCAACTCCGCAATCGTAGCCGGCAAACCAAGCTGACCCTGACTGAGAATGATGAAAGCACGATGCAACAGCCACCAGGCCAGCAAAGAATAAGCAAAAGCGAGAATGAGCAGGATGCGCCAACCCATAAAATCCCAACTCAGATAAACCAGCAAAGCGGACCAGAATACCGCCGCAAAGCCAGCGGCCAGCAAGCCGCATGCGGACAACAGCAACAAGCGCAGCAAGGCGTCGCGCGCATCGGCAAGCTCCAGCGCGGCCAGGGCTAATCGTGTCGTGATCAGCCCTAACGCGTTGCCCAGCAGCGCGCGCAAGCTTGCTATCAGACCGGGACGCGGTTCTTCTTCCAGGTTATTCATGGGTTTATTTGCGGGCAATCAGCAAGCCGACCAAAACCCCGACTGCAGCAGAGATGCCGACTGCGCGCCATGGATTTTCACGCACATAAGAGTCCGTGCTGTTAGCCAGTTCTTTGCCCTTTTCTAGCGTCACCGTCTGCAGTTCCTGCACCCGATCAAGCGCGTTGTCGAGCAAACTCATGCCGCGCGCGCTCAACTCTTCAGCCTTCATGCCGGTGGAAGAAGTCGCCTGGGCAAACAAGGCCTGCGCGTCCTGCACCAGCGCTTTGAGATCATGGCGAGCAGTCTTGAGATTGGATTCCAGCATGATGACTCCTTTGAGGATGAAACGAAAAGAAAATGATAGCCGATTTATAACGATACAAGTTCGAAGCTTAGCCCTCGCGACCATATTTCAGCCGATACCATAACAAACCTATCCACTCGTGCAACGCATAGTGGCTATCTCTGAGCGCATTGGCCGTCGGAATAAAATCATCCACAGACAAAGGCTTTTGCGCAATGAAGGCCGTCGGTGCGGCAATGACTTCAAGCCCTACCCTTTTGAACATCGCCTTCGCACGTGGCATGTGCATGCTGTCAGTCACAAGCAGTATGCGCGACACGCCAGCATTTTTTAAATGCCGCGCTGAGGCCAGTGCATTTTGCGCCGTGTCCTCAGAGCCCGCTTCCAACCATTTCACCGGCACCCGAAAGTCTTCGCGCAAAGACCTCGCCATCAGCATCGCCTCGCTCTCTGCAGCGCCATCAGGTGCACCTCCACTTACCAGCAGCGGCAAGCCAGTCTGCCGCTGCAACTGCGCCCCGTAGCGCAAGCGCAGCAGCGTTTGCGCTCCCGGCAAGTCACTCCCTGCCTGCTCAGGCGCTGCATATAGCCGGCTACCTCCCAGTATGACAATGGCCTGTGCATCAACGGTGACAAGCGGCATCAGCGGCAATGACCGCTGCTCAAGCGGCATCAGCGGCAATGACCGCTGCTCAAGCGGCGCCACCAGCAAGCGCGACCCGGCGCCCGTCGATAGCAACAATAAAAGTCCAACGGCAAGCACAACAAGGCACTGCCCGATGAAACGATAGCGCCGCATGATCAGTACACCACACACACCAAGCAGCACCAATACAAGGGGCGGCAAAATCAGCGCCGAGACAACTTTGATCAACAACCAGCTAAGACTCATAGACAATTTTCAGGGCATATAAAACGGCAGTCATCCGACCGCCTTCAGGCTTAAATTAGCCGCAGGCAAATATTAAGGACACAAGTTCAATAATATCCGGTACAATCTCGCGCTTTCGGACGTACTTGTTACGACCGATTTAGGAGTGGTAGTTCAGTTGGTTAGAATACCGGCCTGTCACGCCGGGGGTCGCGGGTTCGAGTCCCGTCCGCTCCGCCAATTATACAAACGCCTGCGCAAGCAGGCGTTTTCATTTCCGGAGCGGAGAAAGTCACTGGGTCCCGATTTTCATCGGGATGACGGTAGGGATTGAGGCGCTTTTCACTCTACTACTGTCGTCCCGATGAAAATCGGGACCCAGTGACTTAAGTCCCGGGCTTAGATTCCTTAATTCTCGGCCCAAAGACTTCTCAGACCGGCTTCCCCGTAGGCAGTATTTTTTCCTGCTGTACCAAAATCCAAGGCTTGACCACGACAGTCCACAACACACTGTTTTGCGACAACCAGACGGCAGCCTGGTTATCCATCACCTTACCAATCAGTCCCGCCGCCATCCATTGCTCAATGGATGGCTTATCGTCGGCCGCAATGCGTGCGGCGACATCAATCAAGTCCAGCTCATTGGCGACACGAATCACGCCGCCTGAAGCAAACCAGCGCTCCAGCTCGGTCCACGGCAGTTGTGCCGTCTGCACATTGAGTTCGTTACGCAGTTCGGCAAGAATTTTTTCATTCATATCAGTAATGTGGCGGTCTTTCGTTGGCAGGCATATCACCCGCATCCTGTCCCTGCATGTTGGTCATGCGTTTGGCCAAAGCAATGCAAAGCTCTTCCAGCTGGTCGATTTTTTTCTGCTGGCGATAGACAGTCTGGTTCAGTACGTCGAGCAAATCTTCCTGACTGGTCAGCTTGCTTTCCAGCTCGACCATGCGTTCTTCATTATTCATGCAGCGTCCTTCATCAGTCAGGGTTGTATTTCAGGCTGCGTTTTTTGCTTTGGCACGACAGGCATCCGAGCAATATTTTACTGATTCCCAATTCGCTGCCCATTTTTTACGCCAGGTAAAAGGCCGCAGGCAAACCGCACACAGTTTTGTTGGCAAAGCATGCGGATTGCGAAAGCCCGCCATGTTCAGGCCGCTTTGGGTTTTTGTAGCAAGGCCTTCAGATTGGCCAGCCGGTTTTGCGGAGTTTGTGCCTCAGTCTCGGCGGGTGATGCCTGATCCTGATCGAGCTGCATTTCCTTGACGAAGCGCGACACTTCGCAAGGCGCACTGTCGCGCGCGCGTTTACGTTTTTTACACCAGCTCAAATGCAAACTGCGTTGGGCACGGGTGATGCCGACATACATAAGTCTTCGCTCTTCCTGAATGCGCGAAGCCAGCAGTTCGGCCGGTGCATCCGGGTCGCCCCTGTGCGGCAAAATGCCTTCTTCCACGCCAACCATGAAGACATGGCCAAACTCCAGACCTTTGGCTGCGTGCAGCGTAGACAAGCGCACGGCTTCAGGATCTTCATCGCGGCCTTCAAGCATGCTCATCAGCGCGACCATTTGCGTGAGTTCAAGCAGGGATTTTTCAGGGTCCGTGCCTTCTTTTCCGCCGCTGCCTTTTTCTTTCAGCCAGGTGGTGAAATCGAGCACGTTCTGCCATTTTTTTTGCGCCTGCATTTCATCGAAGGCGTCATACAAATACGCTTCGTAATTAATCTCTTTCATCATGTCGTCCAGCACAGCGGCGGCGTTTTCGCCGCTGCCGGCGGCACCAACGCGGGAAGCACGTGCTTCGAGCTGATTGATGAAGTCGCAGAATTCGCGCAAAGGCCCAAGCTGACGATCATTGAGCTTGGCTTCAATGCCGCCCTTGAACACGGCCTCAAACAAGGAGCACTGCCATTGACCGGCAAAGCTGCCCAGCACTTCGAGCGTGGCCTGACCGATGCCGCGCCGCGGTGTGGTGACTGCGCGGATGAAGGCAGGGTCATCGTCACCATTGGCGACGAGGCGCAGATAACTGATGATGTCCTTGATCTCGGCGCGGTCAAAAAAACTCTGCCCGCCTGACATAACATAGGGAATGCGCTCGCGCCGCAATGCTTTCTCGAATACGCGGGCCTGATGATTGCCGCGATACAGAATCGCGTAGTCGGAAAATTTTGCGCGTCGCTCGAATTTATGCGCCGACAACATGATGACCACCTGATCGGCTTCGGCTTCTTCGTCTTCCATCGCCAGCACTTTGACCGCATCGCCCATGCCGTGCTCGGACCACAGTGCCTTTTCGAACAACTTGGGGTTGTTGGCAATAACGGCATTGGCGGCCTGCAAAATACGCGTACTGGAACGGTAGTTTTGTTCGAGCTTGATCACTTTCAAATCAGGGAAATCGACTTGCAGTGTCTTCAGATTTTCAACGGTTGCGCCACGCCAGGCGTAAATGGCCTGATCGTCGTCACCCACCGCAGTGAACATGGGCTTTTTGCCAACACCCGTGACGAGCAATTTCACCAGCTCGTATTGGCAGGTATTGGTGTCCTGATATTCATCGAGCAGTAAATAACGCAGTTTGCGCTGCCAGCGGTCACGCGCCGGCTCGTCATTGCGGAATAGTTCAACGGGCAGGCGAATCAGATCGTCGAAGTCAACCGCCTGATAGCTCGACAAGGTCGCCATATAGTTGCGGTAGACACGCGCGGCTTGCGCCTCGTCTTCATCCTGCGCCTGCTGCAGCGCCTGCTCGGGAGTCAGCAGGCTGTTCTTCCACAACGACATCGCATTTTGAATGCGCCGGATCAGCGCTTTGTCGGTGGTCGCCGACAGGTCCTGCACAATGGAATAACAATCGTCACTGTCCATGATGGAGAAGCGGTCTTTCAGACCCAGCGCTGCTGCCTCGCGTCGCAAGATTTGCACGCCTAAAGAGTGAAAGGTCGAGACAGTCAGTTGTTTGGCCGCTTTCGGCTCTTTGAGCAACTTGGCGATACGCTCGCGCATTTCCAGCGCCGCCTTGTTGGTAAAAGTCAGCGCAGCGATATGCTTGGCTTCATAACCGCAGGTCTCAATGAGGTAGGCGATTTTCTGCGTAATCACCCGCGTCTTGCCCGAGCCGGCACCGGCCAGCACCAGACAGGGGCCGTCCATGTATTTGACCGCTTCGCGTTGCGGGGTATTGAGTCCGGACGGCATGAGGGGGAGGCGCTGTTGAAATGGAGGAAGCGCGCCATTGTATCGAAACTCGGCAGGCATCGGGGCGCATCATGGTAAAGTTAGCAGACTGTTTTAGCCTCCTGCTCCCGTATGAAATTCGCTCATCTGATTGAAATTAATGCCCTCGGCAATCCGCTGGTGACACCCTTAAGCCGCGAGCTGCTCTGGCGCGGACTCGTGCTGCGGGCAGAGCGCCCAACATTGTTCCTGATCGGGCTCGATTCCTGCGACATCCTCACCCGCGACGAGACCGGCATTTCACGCAAGCTGCAGTTCGGACCGCTGACGATTCATGACCACGTGCAGTTTTTACCGATGCAGCAGGTGCACTATCACGTACCCCGGCAAGGTGAGATTCCGATCTCGGATTTAACCATGACGATTGAAGAACCGACACCGGGCGCACTATTCGTGCGGTTTGAATATGACGACCACATTATTGAAGTGGAAAATACGGATGTGACGTTTTATAACGAATTTCGTCGTTCAGCCTACCAGGAAGCCGACATCGATACGATACGCATGATTCGCCAGCTTGCTGACGAAGACAACTTGCATGCGCCTCTGCAGTAATTCGTCAGTGGAAGTGGAAGTGGTAAGTGGCAAGCGCCAGCATCAATGGCGCGTGCCGCGGTCTTGCGGTGGTCGCTGAGCCAGGTCCACCGGATGAAAGCGGCCGACGATATCAATCACATGCTTGCCTTGCCCCTGCTCGCTGACTTCCACGCTCAGCAAATAGGCGCCGCGACGTACCGCTTCGGCATACATGTCCGCATCATCGGCATGCTGATCATTGCTGAAGAAGGCGCGCAATAAATGCGCCATTTCCCAGTGCGAATCCGTTTTCGGCAGGGCTTTCGCTTGTGCGGGGCTGAGTTTGATACTACTTTGCGTAAACCCTTCATGAAACAAGGCATTCGCGGCACTCTGGGCAGCGCCATATTCATCAAAAATTGCAACCACAGTGCTATACATTTTGACCTCCTGGCAAATTGGAAAAGCAGCCGTTTTCACGATGGCTTTAAAAATTTTGAAACCAGTCAAGCCAATAGGTTCCCCTCAAATCAACCCATGATCAGGGCAGGCAGATCGGCACTCAAATATCAACGGGGTCAACTTCAAGCGTCCAGCGAACTTTGGATTTCAGCGCACGCAAATCTGCGACCCAGGGCTTTAAAAATGCCTGCAGCTGCATGCGCGACACCGACTCAACCAGCAACTGGGCACGTTCGATACCGGCCACGCGCGTAATTGTCATCGGTACCGGGTCATTGATGATGATGCCTTCATGGTCCAGCAAACCCCGCGCCTGTTCCAGAAAAGCCAGTGCCAGCGGCAGTTCACGTGCTTCTGCCCGCAACAAGGCCTGAAACATGAACGGTGGCAGTCCTGCACTACGACGCTCTTCCAGAGTTGTCTGCGCAAAACCGGCATAGTCATGTGCCAGCAAAGCTCTGTACAAAGGGTGAGCCGGATAGCGCGTCTGAATCAGGACTTCGCTGGGGTTGCCTTCAGCCGACTGTGCAGCACGGCCGGCACGACCGGCGACTTGCATCAATTGTGCAAAGAGTCGTTCGCCGGCGCGGTAATCCTGCGAAAACAAGGCCGTGTCCGGATTGATCGCACCAACTAAAGTGAGCCGCTGAAAATCATGACCTTTTGCCACCATCTGCGTGCCCAGCAAAATATCGACGTCGCCACGATGCACGGAATCGAAGGCTTCCTGAGCGCTACCCTTCTTGCGGGTTGAATCGGCATCAATTCGCAACACGCGGGCATCGGGAAACATCTTTTGCAGCGTCTCTTCGACCCGTTGTGTACCGCGGCCCAGCGGCTGCAAGTCAACATTGCCGCAAGTCGGGCAGGCATTCGGTATACGCAGTTCAAGACTGCAATGATGGCAACGCAAACGGCGTTCCGGCTTGTGCAACACCATAAACGCAGTGCAGCGCCGGCAATTGCTGATCCAGCCGCAGGCATCGCAATGGATAACGGGTGCATAACCCCGGCGGTTCAGAAACAGCAAGGACTGCTCGCCTTTTTCCAGCCGCAACTTGATGGCGGCAACCAAGGGCTCAGCCAAACCGTCCGGGGCTTTATTGCGCTCCATGTCGATCAGGCTCACCCTTGGCAGTTGCGCGTTACTGGCTGCGCGCCGGGTGAGTTCCAGTTTGCGATAACGACCGGTAGCCGCATGTTGCCAGCTTTCCATCGACGGGGTGGCCGAACCCAGCACCACAGGAATATTGAGCTGATGCGCGCGCCAGATACCGAGGTCGCGCGCTGAATAACGCAAACCCTCCTGCTGCTTGTAAGAGGGATCATGCTCTTCATCAATCACGATCAGCTTCAAATCCGGCATGGAAGCCAGAACGGCCAGCCGCGTGCCCAGTACGATGTCGGCATTACCAGTATGCGCGGCCATCCAGTTAAGCAAGCGCTCACCTTCAGCTAACTGGCTGTGCAAAGTTGCGAGTTGCAAATGGGGGAAACGGGCGCGGATGTTTCCTTCGAGCTGGGGTGTGAGATTAATTTCGGGCACCAGAATCAGCACCTGCGCGGCTTCGCCAGCCATTCTGGCACGATCCAGAATCCGCTCTGCAGCCTGCAAATAGACTTCTGTTTTACCGCTGCCAGTCACACCGAATAAGAGGTTGACCGAAAAACCCGTGTCAGCTTCCAGCGCCAATACCGCTTGCTCTTGCTCGTCATGGAGCTGTGGCCGCACGGATGCCGTTGCAAGCGCAGGGGCCTTGAGCTTGGCGGTTTTTTTGATGGCCTTGTCCAGCGCCGTGTTTTTCAGCGCCCGCAGGTTTTTCGGGCTGCAGGGGATGACCACCTCGCCGACTGGCCGCTGATAGTAATCTGCAGCGAAATAACACAGCGCCAGCCATTTTGATGACAACGGGGCAAGCTGGCTGCGCACGGCAATCACATCACGGATTTTGTCTTCTGCCAGATCACTCGCTTGCTGGACAGCCAAAATCAGGCCGACCACTTCCCGGCGACCAAATGGCACCAGCACGAATTGGCCAACCTGCGGAATGGGCTCGGCCTCATCCGATTTTATCCAGCGATAATCAAACGCTGTGTCAAGCGGGGTGTCGAGCGCGACCTTTACAATTCGGCGTTCCACAACTTAATGTAAACCCTTAGAAGTTTTGCTAAGCCTCGGTTTAACAAGGTGTTTTTCGACTATCCACAAAATATGTGGATAACTTTGTGCATAAGTGGGGCTTGACAGGCTAAAACCCAGATTCTATGCGGGCTCAGACACTTTGCTCAAGCAGCGGGCAGTAATTTAAGGCTTATAAAATCAATGACTTAGAGATGCTCAAAAAAAAATTGAAAAAAATTTCTTTTAATTTTTACTTGACTTGGCAAAGTTAATTTTTGTGAATAAGTAGGCGTTGACGGGCAGAAAAAGCTTGTCGCAAAGTACATTTCTTGTTTCCTATTTCGCCCGAATAAGCTCAAGTCAAATAAGGAAAAGCACGCTAAGCCTCGGTTTTTACAAATCTTTCTGATATATCCACAAAGCTGTGGATATCTTTGTGAACAAATATTTATATCAAGTAACAAAAAGGCATCAGGACGTCCCGCTGATTCAAGGAAGTAAAAATTACACTTTTGAAAATATGATTAAAATCAGGTGCATAGAGCAATTAATGCCCAAACAATTTTTCGCCAACCTCTAATCAACGATAAATGTGGCAGTCAACGAGAAATGTGCATAACTTGCTCGGAAGCAGCAATATATGCGCTACAACCAAGCAAGTCAGGCAAGAGTCAGGCGCGCATGCGGCGACTGATCGAATGCACGGCATCAACTAAGGCCGTCACCGACTCAGGTGGCGTAAATTGCGAGATGCCATGGCCTAGATTAAAGACATGGCCCTGACCAGCCTCGGGACGACCGTAAGACTGCAGCACCCGCTCAACCTGGGCATGAATCTGGTCTGGCTTGGCGAACAATACATTAGGGTCCAGGTTGCCTTGCAGCGCGACTTTGTGACCCACTTTCGCCCGTGCCTGTGCAAGATTGACGGTCCAGTCCAGACCTACTGCATCGGCTCCGGAATCGGCAATTTCTTCAAGCCACAGTCCGCCACCCTTGGTAAAGACGATGCACGGGATACGCACACCATCATGCTCGCGCTTGAGCTGAGCGATGACTTCGCGCATGTAGGCCAATGAAAATTCCTGATAGACGCCATCGGCCAATGCACCGCCCCAGGTATCAAAAATCATGACCGCTTGCGCGCCGGCTTCAATCTGGGCATTCAGATAGGCGGCGACGGCTGCGGCATTGGTCTTCAAAATGTGATGCATCAGATCCGGGCGGTCATAGAGCATGCTTTTGACCGTGCGGAAATCATCTGAGCCACGGCCTTCCACCATATAACAGGCCAGTGTCCAGGGGCTGCCTGAAAATCCGATCAATGGCACCCTGCCATCCAGCGTTTTGCGGATTTGGGTCACGGCATCGAACACATATTGCAGGCTGGAGAGATCGGGGGCGCGCAGGGCCATCACGGCTTTTTCATCCCGCAGCGGATGGGCGAAGCGCGGGCCCTCACCTTCGGCAAAAGACAGGCCCAGACCCATGGCATCGGGCACGGTCAGGATGTCGGAAAACAGGATGGCGGCATCGAGCTTATAGCGCTCCAGCGGCTGCAGCGTGACTTCAGTGGCGTAATCGGGGTTGGTCGCCAGCCCCATGAAAGAACCTGCCTGGGCGCGGGTGGCACGATACTCGGGCAAATAGCGCCCCGCCTGACGCATCAGCCACAGCGGCGTGTAATCAGTAGGCTGGCGCATCAGCGCGCGCAGGAAGGTATCGTTTTTTAATGGGGCGAATTGAGTCGACATTCGTATGCTCTGTGCAGTCATCGGGAGGCCGTATTATCGCCGAAACCCGGCAAGAACCCCGCCTGAACTTGATCTAGGGCGCCAGCACCAGTTCGACCTTCGCTTCCTGCAAGATCGAGATCAGGCCAGCCGGTGGCAGCCCATCGCAAAACAGTTTGTCGATTTGCGTCAGGTGTCCAAGTCTGACCAAGGCCTGACGGCCGAATTTGTCCTGATCCGCCACCAGCCAGACTTCCCTTGACTGCTCGATGATGGCTTGCGCCACTTTGACTTCGCGCGGATCGAAGTCGCGTAAAGTGCCATCCGGCTCGATGCTCGACACGCCAATGATGCCGACGTCCACCTTGAACTGGCGAATGAAATCAATCGTCGCTTCGCCAACAATACCGCGGTCCCGGCCACGCACTACGCCGCCGGCCAATATCACTTCACAACCGGGCTGGTCCGACAAGATTGCGGCCACATTCAGGTTGTTGGTCACCACATGCAGCCCCTGATGATGGACCAATGCCCGCGCAACTTCCTCGGTGGTGGTGCCAATATTAATCATCAGCGAACAACCGGGCCGCACCCGCGCTGCCACTGCCGCAGCAATGCGACGCTTGGCATCCATGTTCAATACCTGCCGCTGGCTGTAGTCAATGTTCTCAACCGAGGAAGGCAAGCCGACGCCGCCGTGATAGCGCGCCAATAATTTGGCTTCTTCCATCAATTTGACATCGCGGCGCACCGTCTGCGGCGTGACCGCCAGCTGTTGTGCCAAGTCTTCAACCGACACGGTGACATGCCGGCGTACCGCTTCAAGCAAACTACGCTGGCGTGGATTGAGCGTCATGATTTTGTCCAGACTCATTTCAAAAGAACAAACAATGAAAACAAACGAACAAATATGGTCGCAATAATGTTGATTTTTGTTCGTTTAGCGATTATCTTTGTTCGGCATTATCAACAGCAGACATCGTTTTAGCAATTCCCGATGACAAATTTTTTGTGATTTTTCATCAAGCACTGCGGCAGATCGTGCCAGCCCATGCTGAGTCCTGTTTAATCTCCACATACTTAAACCGATCAAACCAAGCCAATGGAACCAGTCAGCGACAACAAAACCTGTGATGTGCTGATCGTCGGCGGCGGCATCAATGGCGCCGGCATCGCACGCGATGCAGCCGGCCGCGGCCTGTCGGTGATTCTGTGTGAAAAAGATGATCTGGCCGCGCATACCTCGTCGGCCTCGACCAAACTGATCCATGGTGGCCTGCGTTATCTTGAACAATATGAATTCGGGCTGGTGCGCAAGGCCTTGATCGAGCGCGAAGTCTTGCTGCGCTCGGCGCCGCACATCATGTGGCCGATGCGCTTTGTCATGCCACACGATAAAGGCCAGCGACCCGCATGGATGATTCGCGCCGGCCTGCTCGCCTATGACCTGCTTGCCAGGCGCGAAATCTTACCCGGCTCGGGCAGCATTGATCTGCGCACCCATGCGGCGGGCAAACCACTGAAACCCGAATTCACCAAGGGCTTTATTTATTCCGATGGCTGGGTCGATGACGCGCGACTCGTCGTTTTGAATGCGCTGGCCGCAGCTGAAAAAGGGGCCACGATTCTTCCCCATACCGCTTGTGAAGCGGCGCACCGCGAAGGCGAATACTGGCAGGTCACTTTGCGTGACAAACAGGGAGATCAAACCCGGGTCCGGGCGCGCTGCCTGGTCA
>CANGAW010000012.1 GCA_947451925.1 Burkholderiales bacterium
CCGTGGGTTCGAATCCCACCCTCTCCGCCAGCATAAAACAAAAGCCCCGCAATGTATTGCGGGGCTTTTGTCTTTTGGCGGAGAGAGCACGCAAAGCGTGCGGGTGGGATTCGAAGGGTTGGGCTTGCAAGCCCAACTGCGGCTGTTAACGATCATTTTTTCAGCAAGCGTTTCATCAAAAGCGTTGGGAAGTCTTGCCGATGAGCAGCGATGGCATACACATAGATGTCATTGTTGATTTGTCGGTAGACCAGTTTGTGGTGCGACGTAAAAACGTTCTGGTATTCAAAAATGCCAACCGAAGCCAATTCTTTTATCGGACTCCCTGGAAAACTCCCGGCATCGGCCTGTTGCAATTTCAAAAAAATCTCGTCCTCGGCCTTTAGCCATTCAATCTCCCCCCATTTATCCAGCATGTACTCCTGAAGCGAGAGCAAGTCCTCTTGTGCATCGGGCAGAATAATGACAGCCATTATTTGCGGCGCTGACGGGCAGCACGAAGTTGTTCGCGAGATTCGTCAACGGTGAGTCCCTTATTTTGTAGTCGGTCTTTTTCACCCAAGGCGATGATTTTCAGTGCTGCAATGAGATCTTCTTTTTCCTGATATTGCCTGACGCTTTCAATAACCATGCTGGCTTCGCCATTTTGAGTAATGATGAATGGGCTTTCATTTAATGCCAGATCTTCCGAAATTTTGGCCGCATGGCTTTTTAGATAGGAAATGGACCTGATATTGGCGACAGATTGCATGGCAAACTCCTTGATAAGAACGGGTCTGAATTTAGGCCTAAATTCAGTTGACGTCAATGGCCGATGCATCATTCGCTATAAAGCCACAATGCGGCCTTGATCAGCAGCGCGATTCCCAAACTCTGCAAGAAATCTGAATTTACCAAAAGCCTAAACCCCAATCCAGGAATGCCGAAGATGACGGCAATCTCCTGTCACATTGACCGGATCCTGAGCGGTTACACAAAATTATTTAGATCATCATCCAACAGTCGTAATCGTTGCAGTGTCTTTCCATCCCCAGACCTTAAGTCCTTCTCGTTCGAAATTCTCGCGGCCGCCGTAGACAATGGCAGGTTCAAGGCTTTCGGTGCCGGCGAGTGATTGCCATTTTCTGATTCCATTTGCCCAGTCGCTGGCGTAGGTACTTCCCGATTTGATCTCTATGGGTTGAAGACCGCGTGCCGTTTCACTGATTAAGTCGACTTCGATGCCCGTACTGTCTCGCCAAAAATAGAGGTCCAGTGATTGGCCTGAATTGAGTCGTTGTTTGTAGAGTTCACTGAGCACCCAGGTTTCAAACAAGGCACCGCGAGCAGCGTGTGTCTCTAAGGTCTGCGCATCACGTATGCCCAAGAGCCAAGCCGCCAAGCCCGCATCCAGAAAATATAACTTGGGTGTTTTAACCAAACGTTTGCCGTAGTTGCGATGGTGCGGGCGAAGCAAGGTAATGACGTAACTGGTTTCGAGTACATTCAGCCATTGTTTGGCAGTGACGGCGCTAATGCCGCAATCTGCTCCGAGTGAACTCAAGTTAAGTAATTGGCTTGTTCGGGCGGCGCACATTTTGACGAAGGTTTGGAATTGGCTTAAATCGCGCACAGCAATTAATTGACGCACATCGCGTTCGACGTAGGTGGCAATGTAGTTGCTATACCAGTCTTGAGGGCTAAGCGGACGATCATAGAGAGCAGGGTAGCTGCCTTGAAAAAGCATCTGCGTCAGCGAGTCTGGCAATTTGTCTGTGGCCGCTAGTTCCGATGCGCTCAAGGGTAATAACTCGACACGTCCGACTCGGCCCGCCAGTGTTTGTGTAATGCCTTCGATGAGATTGAATTGCGATGAGCCCGTCAGCACAAAATCACCCATCAAACCTCGTTCATCCACCCAGCCTTGTAGCCATGAAAGCAACTGAGGGCAGCGCTGAACTTCATCCAGGATGGCCCCTTTCGGGAAACGCGCCAAAAATCGCTTTGGATCATTTTGGGCAAACTCCCGCTCATCAGGATTTTCCAGTGTGATGTAAGGCTTTTCATCGAAAACAGCTTTGGCCAGCGTTGTTTTGCCGGATTGACGAGGGCCTGTAATGGCCACGACAGGGAAGCCACTTGCCAAACGGATGAGGGTGTTAGCGGCATCACGAGGAATCATTTGCAAATCCAAGTTTAAAATTTAGATTTGTAAAGTATAAGCCGGTTCGCGAGAATTGCCAGTTTTCGAACTTTGGGGTGTCGCGTAATGCCAGTCAGCGAAGGGATAATTTTTCCGTTTTTAATGAAAGATACTGGGTCCCGATTTTCATCTGGACAACAGTAGGTGAGTGGAAAGCGTCTCAATTCCTACCGTCATCACCTGCAGGTGATGACTGCTGCGTAGTCCGAAGGGGGATCCAGTACCTTTCGATGCAAACAACTTTCGTCCTTAACTAACTGGCATTAGAGTGTCGTGGCTGTTTTTTTCACCTTTGCGATGATCGACAGATTTGACAGTTAAGCTTGACGCAGGCGCCTCTGTAATCAAACAGTAGCGCAAGCTTGAGCGTAAATACAGTCGCTTTAGGGGATTGAAAGTTAAACAGCCCGCGAACCATCTGCATTAAACAAACGCATTATTTGTATATGTTTTAATTTCACCAGACAGGATGTGTCAGATCGGGATAGTTGCCCATCGATCCATATTCGCCATTCAATCTACCCAAAAACGGACAGGCTAAGTTAATGAGCGCATGCAGCACCGTAGGTGCCGAACCAAACTTCAAAGGCATCGGCAGGCGAGACAGGTAATTCAGGCTGGAATATCCGGTGCCGAAATCATCCAGTGCAATCTGGACGCCTAATGACTGCAGACGGGTCAGCACTTCAATGTAGGTGTTGCCTGCAGGCCTCGCTGATGACCCACTCGCCGAGACGTTCGATGTGGCCGGTCGATTCGGGAACCGGTACAAACTGGTTAAATGTTGTGGCGCTTGTCATGATGAATTCGCTCGACACCGAGGTAGCCGGGAAGTGCAGTCATTTTTTGTCCGGTGACATTAGAAAAATCAGGGCCTGCGCGGGATGAAACTTTGGCTGTAGAGAGCCAAACCATCGAGCGGTGCGGAAAGCTTTGCTACGCGCTACGTTGTGGTCCGTTTGTTACATTCCCTAGAGTTTTCAATAGACATACCCCGCGACCACTTAGTTCAGGAAACTATTTGCACGGTCCATTTCGTTGGCTAACTTTTAAGGCACGGCTGCCTGATTGTTGTTTGAAATTTCATTTTGAAAAAAAATTAGCGAAAGCCAAATGCTTGCTTGATTTTATCTATGCGTCGGCCTATGTTGCTTGTGTATGAAAACTATATTCAATTTCAACTCGGGAGTGATCCAGATGAATTCTGTTCTCACAAAAACTGAAAATTCAAAAAGCATCCGGGCCCCATTTTCTGCAGCTTTGCTTTTACTGACGACGATGGTCATGAGTCCTCCGGTGTTTGCAGACAAACCGGAGTGGGCGGGCGGCGGAGGAAAGTCGGGGCACAGGGAGCAGCAATCGCAAAGAGGCGCTGGCCGTGACGAAGGTGGATCAAGCCATGAGCATCGCGACAATCAGAACCGGGACGACCACGGCCGGGATCAGGGTGGGAATCATCATCAGCGCGAGCGTAATCATTACTTCAACGACCAGCATCGTGAGGCGGTGCGTGCGTATTATGAAGAAAGCTACCGTTCAGGCCGCTGTCCTCCGGGATTAGCCAAGAAACACAATGGCTGTCTGCCTCCGGGTCAGGCCAGAAAGTGGCGCATGGGAAGCCGCTTGCCGCAGGGCGTGATTTATTACGATTTACCGCCGAGCGTAGAGATTCGACTTGGCGTTCCACCTAACGGGCACAAGTATGTGCGCGTTGCCGGCGACATTTTGCTCATAGCCATTGGAACGGGGATGGTGATTGACGCGATTGAGGACATTACCCGGTAAAGCCTGCATGTAATGGCATCGTGTTCAGAGCGCCGCTGCGGCAATGTCCAATGAGCGTAGCCGCAGCGTCGTATCGTACACATCGGATACCAGCACAAATTCGTCCGCGTCCGTCAGTTCAGCCAGCCGCTTGAACCCGGCACGGACCGTGTCCGGCCCGCCGATTACGGCCGCACCCAGAAAATCCCGCACCGCATCGCGTGCATTCGGCTCCAGATTGTTCATAAAGTTTGCTACCGGTTTTTGCATTTTCATGCGCGCGCCGGTCAGGATGCCGAGCACGCGCTGATAGGTGCTGCTGGCCAGATAGTCTGCTTCGTCGTCAGTTGGCGCTGCCACTACGGGCACGCCGATGGCAACGTAAGGTTTGGCTAATGTGTCGGAGGCCTGGAATTCATTGCGGTAGAGTGGAATCGCCTGCAGCAACTGGCGCGGCGCAAAATGCGAGGCAAACGCGTAGGGTAGCCCGCGCGCTGCCGCCAGCCTTGCAGAAAACAGGCTGGAACCTAAAAGCCAGATGGGCACATTGGTCCCCGCACCAGGAATGGCCACCACACGCTGGTTCGGCTGTACAGGCCCAAGCAGGCGCTGCAGTTCGGCCACGTCGCGCGGAAAATCTTCTTCGGCTTCCACGCGGTCGCGGCGCAACGCTCGCATCGTCATGCCATCAGTGCCTGGCGCCCGGCCAAGGCCGAGATCAATCCGGTTTGGGTAAAGCTCAGCCAGCGTGCCGAAGGCTTCGGCAACCACCAGTGGCGCGTGATTGGGCAGCATGATGCCACCGGAGCCAACACGTATGCGCGACGTGCCGCCGGCGATGTGACCGACCAGCACCGCAGTGGCCGAACTGGCGACACCGGCAATGTTGTGATGCTCAGCTAACCAGTAGCGGGTGAAACCCAGCGACTCGACATGCTGCGCTGTGAGCAATGCAATGTTGAGCGCTTCGGCGACGGTGCCGCCTTCGCGCACAGACACGAGGTCAAGCATGGAGAGTTTAGGTTGTCGAATCGCGGTCATGTGCGTGAATTTTTCTCAATGTATATGGTGTAGCACGCAGTCGATGTGCATCACTTACTTAATGACGCCGTACTTTGAAATCGTTGCGTCAGCATCGTCAGTGCAGCGGGTGTGTCGCCATTAGCTGTTTGCATGGTCCGCTGCAGATGGCGCTCGGAGGCGGGCAGCAAATGCAGGTACATTTCCTTGCACAGGGTACGCGCTTTTTGACCGGGCCAGCCTTTGGGTAACAAGACATCCGGCAGGCCGGGGTCACGCAGCAGCAGTCGCCGGTAATTATGGATCAGCAGGGTGCGTAGCAGGAAGGCATGCTCGTCTTCGGATTCATCAGCTGTTCTGGTACGCAGCACTTTGAGCATGGGCTGATAACAGGCTACAAAATTTTCATAGGCGCTCGCCAGTTCTTCCAGATCCCATGCCTGCCTGACCAGATCGGCCTGGCTCGCTGAGTTGTTCAGTTCGGTATCAGCGGCCAGCAGTGGCATCAGCGCGGGGAGAAGATCTTCTAATCCTTCTGCTGTCAGCGCATCGAATGCGGCAGACAAATCGACGCTGGGATGAATAAAGCAAGTGGGTGAGAGCAATCCAAAACCCTGCCAGAACAGTGCACGCCGTAATTGTTCGCGCTGTTTGGCAGCTATCTCGCCGACAGTCAAAATCAGGCGCCAGCGGCGATCCCACAACGCTGTGCTGCTGTCGTAAATGTGTTCAGCGGCCTGCTCAAAACGGCGGCGACCAGAGGCGGTCAAAAAATAATCAGCACGCCGGCCGGACGCTTCCGTTGCCAGCCATTCGTCTTTCGCCAGCCGGAAGATGGAAGTCCGTATCAGCCGTTCATTCACATTCAGCGGCGCCAGCAAACGGATCAGACTCCCCAGCCAGATTCGCCCGCCGCGGGGCAGTATCGCGTCACCAAACACCGACACAATCAGCGAGCCCGCCTGAATGCGGCGCTGCTGCTGAAATGCTTCGATGTGCTGATGGAGGATAGTCTTGCGCATTACGGTTCTGGGGGCGACTTGGTCAATACAAAAGTGATACGTATATTAATATATATTGCACGAAAATGTATCATAAGGAATAATCGACCGATCAACATTTAATGGCTTACTGTGGCCGCTGCCTGTGCATCAATAGAGGAAGTCAGCATGGAATTCGAGAACATTCAATTTACCCTGCAGTCAGGGGTGGCGCGTGTGACGCTTAACCGTCCCGACAGGATGAACAGCTTTAACGCGGCCATGCATGCCGAGCTGCGCACAGTGCTGGACAGTGTTGCTGCCGACAAGGAAGCGCGGGTGTTAATCATTACCGGTGCCGGTCGCGGCTTTTGTGCCGGTCAGGACCTGGGTGACAGCAGCGTGGCCATGGTCGAAGGCCAGCCTGCGCCAGATCTGGGGCAGGTGGTTGAGCAGTTTTACAAGCCGCTGATTTTGCGTTTGCAAAATATGCCGGTGCCCACAGTGGCTGCGGTTAACGGCATTGCAGCCGGTGCCGGCGCTTCCCTGGCACTGGCTTGTGATTTGGTGATTGCGACCCAATCGGCGTCGTTTCTGCAAGCATTTTCCAAGATCGGCCTGATCCCCGATACCGGCGGCACCTGGGTGCTGCCGCAGCGTGTAGGTATGGCGCGTGCGATGGGTCTTGCGCTGTTGGCAGAAAAACTGCCGGCTGAAAAAGCGGCCCAGTGGGGCCTGATCTGGGAATGTGTGCCAGACGCTGACTTTGCCGCACGCGTGGATGCACTGGCGGCACAACTGGCAGTGGCACCGACCAAGGCACTCGTGCGCACCCGGGCTGCTTTGCATGCGTCTGTATCCCACACGCTGGAACAGCAGTTGTCTCTGGAAGCCGGCTTGATGCGCGAGCTGGGTGCAAGCGCTGATTACGCCGAAGGCGTGGCCGCATTCGCTGCCAAACGCGCACCCAAATTTACCGGAGCCTGATGTGAGCCATAACGCTTTAGAGACGAATCAAATCATTGCCGTCATTGGCTCGGGCGCGATGGGCGCAGGCATTGCGCAAGTCGCGGCTGTTGCCGGTCATCCGGTTTTATTAATGGACATTCGTCCGGCGGCCGCAGCTAATGCGATTGCTGCCATTGTTGCGCAGCTTGAAAAATTGGCTGAAAAAGGCAAGATGACGCCCGAAGCTGTTCGTGCGGCGGCTTCGCGTCTGGTGGCAGTCGACCAACTTGCCGACTTGAGCAAAGCGGCATTGGTGATTGAAGCCATCGCTGAAAATCTGGAGGCCAAACGCGGCTTATTCAAAGAGCTGGAATCCATTGTCGGCACTGACTGCATTTTCAGCACCAACAGTTCTTCCATTTCCATTACCAGTATTGCGGCTGTGCTGGCCCAACCGCAGCGCCTGCTTGGCATGCATTTTTTTAATCCGGCGCCTTTAATGAAACTGGTGGAAGTCATCAGCGGTCTGGCCACGGACGCGGGCTTGGCAGAAACAGTTGCCGCCACAGCGACGGCCTGGGGCAAGACAGCGGTGCATGCCAAATCCACGCCGGGTTTTATTGTCAACCGGGTCGCGCGTCCTTATTACGCAGAAGCCTTGCGGGTGTTGCAGGAAGGCGCGTCCGACCCTGCCACCATTGATGCCTGCTTCCGTGAAGCCGGTGGCTTTCGCATGGGGCCGTTTGAATTAATGGATTTGATTGGTCATGACGTCAATCTGGCCGTGACCAAATCGGTCTGGAACAGTTTTTATCATGACCAGCGTTTCTTGCCTTCGCTGATTCAGCAGGAACTGGTTGATGCCGGTTTCCTCGGCCGCAAATCGGGACGCGGCTTTTTTGATTATCAAAACGCGGCAAGCAAACCTGCGCCGCACACAGAAGCTGTAGTGCCCTTGTCTGCACCAGTGACGCTGTTTGGTGATTCGGACGCGGCTGTTGCACTGGCCGCCCGCATCAGTGCCGCTGGCCTGAGCGTTGTGCGCAAAGCGCAAACGGACGGCAGGCTGGCAGAAGCAGGCGACGCAATTATTTTTGTGACCGACGGCCGCACTGCAACCCACCGCGCTTTTGATACCAGGCTCAACAATATCGTGCTGATTGATCTGGCGCTGGATTACAGCCAGGCCACCCGGCTTGCAGTCAGCTTTGCTGATCAGTGCACGGCAACAACGCGTCAACAGGCAACCGGATTTTTACAAGCCGCTGGCCTGCAGGTGTCGCAGATAGCCGATGTGCCCGGACTGCTGTTGATGCGTACCGTTGCCATGTTAGCCAATGAAGCAGCGGATGCGGTTAATCAGGGCGTATGCAGTGTTGCTGGTGCCGATGCAGCGATGAAGCTGGGCGTGAATTATCCGCGCGGGCCATTGAGCTGGGCTGACCAGATTGGTTTGCCCCGCTTGCTGGTGGTGCTCAATCACCTTTGCCAGACTTATGGCGAAGACCGTTATCGGGTATCACCACTGATTCAGCGTCAGGTTTTCGCCGGAAAAAAATTCCATGACTGACGCGCTCACGCCACAAGAACCACAGGCAGCCCAGGCACTGGCTGAGGCCACTGCCGAGGCGATGTTTCATCGCGACCATGCGGCGCAAGCGCTGGGCATGCAGATTGACCGCATCCAGCCCGGTGCTGCCACGCTGTCGATGACGGTGCGCCTTGACATGGTCAATGGTCACCGCATCTGCCATGGCGGTATGATTTTCACGCTCGCTGATACGGCGTTTGCTTATGCCTGCAACAGCGGCAATCAGAACACCGTTGCATCGGGCTGCAATATTGATTTTCTGGCGCCCGCGCTCGAAGGCGATGTGCTCGAAGCAGAAGCTGTTGAGCGTTCGCAATCGGGCAGAACAGGTGTTTACGATGTGACGGTTCGCGTGCGCGGCGGCAAAACGATTGCCTTATTTCGTGGCAAAAGTTATCGCATCAAAGGCGAAGTCATCGCCGGCCTGAATCAGGCGAATTAAAAATACAAGAACAAGAAGGAGACCTTGATGACTGCCAGACTGCCCAAGCCCGGAGAGCTTGATCCTATCGAGACAGCCAGTCGCGATGAAATTTCTGCGCTGCAGTTAAGCCGCCTGCAATGGTCGCTCAAGCACGCCTATGACAATGTGCCGCACCACAAAAAAGCCTTCGATGAAAAAGGCGTTCATCCAGACGACCTGAAGAGTTTGTCGGATTTGGCCAGGTTTCCCTTCATGACCAAAACAGCGCTGCGGGAACAGTATCCGTTTGGCCTGTTTGCCGTGCCGCGCGACAAAGTGCTGCGACTGCATGCTTCTTCGGGCACGACTGGCAAATCGATTGTGGTCGGCTATACCGCAGGTGATTTGGACAACTGGGCCAATCTGATGGCGCGCTCCATTCGCGCCGCAGGCGGACGTGCCGGCGACATGCTGCATAACGCCTATGGCTATGGCATGTTTACCGGCGGTCTGGGTGCGCATGCCGGTGCTGAACGATTGGGTTGCACCGTGGTGCCGATGTCGGGCGGGCAGACTGAAAAGCAAGTGCAGCAGATACTGGATTTCAGACCCGAGATCATCATGGTCACGCCTTCCTACTCGCTGGTGATTGCCGAAGAGTTTGAACGTCTGGGTGTGGCGCCGGAAGATATCTCATTAAAGATTGGCATCTTTGGCGCAGAACCCTGGGGGCAGGGCATGCGTCTGGAAATTGAACGCAAGCTGGGCATTGATGCAATTGATATTTATGGCCTGACCGAAGTCATGGGTCCTGGCGTGGCCTCTGAATGTATCGAGACCAAGGATGGACCGGTAATTTGGGAAGATCATTTTTATCCCGAGATTATTGACCCTGAAACCGGCGCTGTACTGCCCGATGGCGAAGAGGGCGAATTAGTCTTTACATCGCTCTGCAAAGAAGCTTTCCCGGTGATTCGTTACCGTACCCGCGACCTGACACGTTTGCTGCCACCGACGGCGCGCTCCTTCCGGCGCATGAGCAAAATTACCGGCCGCTCGGATGACATGCTGATCGTGCGCGGCGTGAATGTGTTTCCTTCGCAGATTGAAGAGCAAATCCTGCGTGACCGCCGGCTCACCGGTAACTACCAAATTTATTTAAGCCGTGACGGCCATCTGGACAACGTCACATTGCGTTGCGAATTGCAGCGTGCATTGTCGGGCAAATTATCAAACGCCGAAGTGCAGGCGATTGCGAATGAACTGCAGCATCACATTAAAACCATTATCGGGATTTCTACTCAGGTTCAGGTGTTGGCTTTTAAAGCGATTCCGCGATCGGTTACAGGCAAGGCGCGTCGGGTGTTGGATGAACGTCCGAAGCAAAGCTAAAACGATGCCCTTAAGGCGGCTTTCTGTTTGCAATGAAAGACACGGGGTCCCGATTTTCATCGGGACGACGTTAGAGATCCAGCGTCTTTACTTATAAGGAGATTACTCAGCATGTACACACAATCTTTCAATGTTCAGGACGGCCAAGCAGCAGCCCCAGCGCCGGCCGTGGCGCTGGCTGAAAACGCCGCAGCGCAGGCAAAGTTCGACGCCAAGATCAATGCGGACGATAAGATCGAACCGCAGGACTGGATGCCTGACAATTATCGTAAAACGCTGGTGCGGCAAATTAGCCAGCATGCGCACAGCGAAATCGTTGGCATGCTCCCCGAAGGGAACTGGATCAGCCGTGCGCCGAGCTTGAAGCGCAAGGCCATTCTGATTGCCAAAGTGCAGGACGAAGGCGGCCATGGTTTGTATCTTTACAGCGCTGCCGAAACGCTGGGCACCAGCCGCGATCAGATGTTGGAAGGTCTGCATAGCGGCCGCGCCAAATACAGCTCCATCTTTAATTACCCGACACTGACCTGGGCTGACGTTGGCGTGATCGGCTGGCTGGTTGATGGCGCGGCCATCATGAACCAGATTCCCCTGTGCCGTTGTTCCTACGGCCCGTATGCCCGCGCGATGATTCGCGTTTGCAAGGAAGAGTCGTTTCATCAGCGACAGGGCTATGAAGCCTTGCTGGTGATGATGCAAGGCACGGCCGCACAAAAAGCTATGGTGCAGGACGCGGTGAACCGCTGGTGGTGGAAATGTCTGGCCATGTTTGGTCCGCCGGATTCGGACAGCCCAAACAGCGACCAGGCTATGCGCTGGGGCATCAAGCGCATCTCCAACGATGATCTGCGGCAGAAATTTGTCGACGCTACCGTGCCGCAGGCGAAGGTGCTGGGCATCAGTTTGCCGGACCCGGATTTGAAATGGAACGAGCAGCGTCAGCATTATGATTTCGGCGCCATCGACTGGGATGAATTCTGGGCCACCGTCAATGGCAATGGTCCCTGCAACAAAGAACGTCTGGCCACGCGTGTCAAGGCCCACAACGATGGTCAGTGGGTGCGTGAGGCCGCACTGGCTTATGCCAGCAAACATCGCGCAGTCGCGCACAAGGAGGCAGCATGACGACACCGGCATTGAAGGAATGGCCGCTGTGGGAAGTTTTCATTCGCAGCAAGCAAGGACTCGAGCACAAGCACTGCGGCAGTCTGCATGCGTCTGATGCGCAGCATGCGTTGCAACTGGCGCGTGATGTCTATACCCGCCGGCAGGAAGGCGTGAGCATCTGGGTACTGCCTTCGGCCAGCATTACGGCCAGCGCACCGGAAGACAAGGACGCGTTTTTTGAGCCGGCGGCCGACAAGATTTATCGCCACCCGACCTTCTATGAAATTCCTGACGCAGTGGGGCATATGTAATGGCTGTCAATACCGACTATCTGCTGCATCTGGCTGATAACGCGCTGATCCTTGGTCAGCGCAATGCCGAGTGGTGTGGACATGCGCCGATTCTGGAAGAAGATCTGGCGATCTCCAATATCAGCCTTGATCTGATCGGTCAGGCGCGCATGCTGTATCAGCATGTGGCAGTGCTGCGCAAAGACGGCCGCAGTTCCGAAGATTTGCTGGCTTACTTTCGCGATGTGCCCGACTTTCGCAATTACACCCTGCTTGAACTGCCGCACAGCACCGCCTTGGCGCCAACGGCCAGTGGCGAGCGCGATTATGCCGTGACGGTGGCCCGCAATTATCTCTACAGCGCCTTGATGGTACTGGTCTGGGAGACGCTGCAAAACTGCAAGGACGCGCAGCTGGCCGCGATTGCCGCCAAGTCCCTGAAAGAGGCGCACTACCACTTGCGCTACTCGCGTGACTGGGTGGTGCGCTTTGGTGACGGCACCGAAGAATCCCATCAGCGCATTGCCGCTGCGATGGCCTTCCTGATGCCCTACACGCAAGAATTCTGGGACCACAGCAGTATGGAAAAAAACGCGGCCGCAGAAGGCGTGGGCGTCGAGCCTGCCTCGCTGCGCGCCAATTGGGAAGCGGAAGTCGCCGCTACGTTAATGCTGGCGACTTTGCCGGCTGTTTCGTCGCAAGGTTTTGTTTCGCAAGGCAAGCACGGCGTGCATTCCGAACATCTGGGTTATGTATTGGCCGAGATGCAGAGTCTGGCCCGCGCCCACCCGGAAGCGGTCTGGTAAAGCGATGACAGCAGATACGGCTTTGTCCTTACCGGTCGGCCCGATTGAAGCGCTGCCATCAACCGATCCGCAGTATGCGGTGTGGGCACTGCTTGAATCTGTGACGGATCCGGAAATTCCGGTGGTGTCCTTGCGCGAAATGGGGATTTTGCGCGCCGTGCGCGAGGGTGCCCATGGTCTGGAAGTGGTGATTACTCCCACCTACAGCGGCTGCCCGGCGATGGGGCAGATGGAAGACGATGTCGTCAATGCACTGGCTGGCGCCGGCATTGCCGCCCGTGTTATCACGCAACTGGCACCGGCCTGGTCTAGCGACTGGATCAGCCCCGAGGCGCGCAACAAGCTGCGCGCTTATGGCATTGCGCCACCACAGTCCACTGCCTGTGCGCATGCGTCGGCCAGCGTGGTGCAGTTCGCTGCACGACGTCCTTCGGACGCCGCAGTGATCGTGCCTTGTCCGCAATGCGCGTCGGGTAACACCACCGAAATTTCGCACTTTGGTTCGACTGCCTGCAAGGCACTGTATCGCTGTCTGGATTGCCGCGAGCCTTTTGATTATTTCAAACCTTACTGAGCGCACCTGACGCTTTCAAACCATGTCGACTTCACAGCGCTTTCATTCCCTTCGCGTTGCCCGCGTCAGCCTTGACGCAGCGGGTTCTGTGGTCATCAGTGTGCATATTCCTGCCGAGCTGCGCGACGCCTTTGCTTTTACGCCGGGCCAGTTTTTGACCCTGCGCGCCACCATTGAAGGCGCGGATGTGCGGCGCAGTTATTCGATTTGCAGTGCGCAGCGACTGTTGAAAGAGCAGCATGAAATTCAGATTGGCATTCGTCCGATTGAAGGCGGCGTATTTTCCAACTGGGCTGCCACGCATCTGAAAGCCGGACAGATGCTGTCAGTGATGCCGCCGGATGGGCGCTTTGTATCGAAGCGGCCGCGCGCCTTGCACCGTGTCGGCTTTGCAGCAGGCTCGGGCATTACGCCGATTTTGTCTATCATGGCGACCACACTGGAAGAACAAGCCGAGTCCAAATTTACGCTGGTTTACGGTAACCGCAGCATGGCTAGCGCCATGTTTAACGAAGCCCTGCAAGACCTGAAGGACCGTTACACCGACCGCCTGACCTTAATTTATGTACTTTCGCGTCAGGCGCAGGAAGCCGATCTGTTGCAAGGCCGCATTGATGGCCAGAAGGTCAAGGCATTGATTGATAGCTTGCTGCCAGCAGCAAGCATGGATGAAGTATTTATCTGCGGCCCCGAAGCGATGATTGAAGCAACAGAGCAAGCGCTGGCAGAGGCTGGTGTACCGGTGCAAAACATCCATAGCGAGCGTTTCAGTTCACCGCTGACCGGGGGCCTACCACAGACTGAACGCCGGGCCCAGACAGAAAATGAAAACGAAATAAACAGTCATGCCGGCACGATTGCACTGACCATCGTATTGGATGGCAAACAGCATGCGCTGACTATGCGCGAAGACCAGCATGTGCTGGATGTGGCGCTGGCCAGTGGTCTGGATCTGCCGTATTCCTGCAAGGGCGGAGTCTGCTGCACCTGCCGCGCCAAAGTGATGGCAGGCAGCGTACAGATGGATAAAAACTACACCCTTGAGCCCTGGGAAACGGAACAAGGTTTCGTGCTCTCTTGTCAGGCAAGGCCGACTTCTGCTGCGCTGACGCTGAGTTATGACGAGCGTTAATTCTTCGAGCGTTAATTCTTTCGATTATTTTCATCACCACTATGACCACACAACTTCAAAGCTTTATCGCCGGCCAATGGCTAGGCAAGCAGAGCGGACAAATTTTACGCAGCGCCATCAACGGCAAGCCGGTTGCACAGACGCACGCAGACGCGATTGATTTTGGCGAGGCGGTGCATTTCGCCCGCAGCGTCGGTTTGCCGGCCCTGATGAAGCTGGACTTTCAGCAACGGGCCGAGCGCTTGAAGGCGCTGGCCAAATATCTGAACGAGCACAAAGAAGTGCTGTACGCGATCTCGGCGCACACGGGTGCGACGCGGGCAGATAGCTGGATTGATATCGAAGGCGGCGCCGGCACCTTGTTTGCCTATTTCGGCATTGGCAGTAATGAACTGCCATCCGGCAATCTGGTGCATGAAGGCCCGGCTTTTCCTTTAGGTAAAAAGGGCGGCTTTGCCGGCACCCACATTCTGGTGCCGCGCGGCGGCGTGGCGGTGCATATCAATGCGTTTAATTTTCCGGTCTGGGGTTTGCTGGAAAAATTTGCACCCAGTTTTTTGGCTGGCATGCCTTGCATTGCCAAGCCTGCGACCTCGACTTCGTATCTGACCGAAGCAGCGGTGCGCCTGATTCAACAATCCGGCATCCTGCCCGAAGGCAGCTTGCAACTGGTGGTGGGCAGCACCGGCGATTTGCTCGACCGGCTCAATGGTGCCGATGTCGTCACCTTCACCGGCTCGGCCGACACGGCGGCAAGCTTGCGCGTGCATCCGAATCTGGTGCGTCATTCGATTCCTTTCAACGCCGAAGCCGATTCCCTCAATTGCGCCATTCTCGGTGAAGACGTGACGCCGGACGATCAGGAGTTTGATCTGTTTGTGAAAGAAGTGGCGCGCGAGATGACGAGCAAGGCCGGACAGAAATGTACCGCCATCCGTCGCGCGATTGTGCCGCGCAAGCACATGGATGCCGTCGCTGAAAAACTGCGCGCCCGGCTGGCTGCAACCGTGGTCGGTGACCCATCGGTGGAAGGTGTACGCATGGGCGCACTGGCTTCGCAGGCACAGCAGCTTGATGTGGCGGAGCGGGTCAACATGTTGTTGCAGGCAGGTGCGGTGCAGTTGTTTGGCGCTGCGGATGGTTTTGCGCCCAAAGGCGAGGGTGTGGAGCAGGGTGCTTTTTTTGCGCCAACCTTGCTGGCCTGCGAACAGCCCTTTGCGATTGATGCGGTACATGACATTGAGGCCTTTGGCCCGGTCAGCACTTTGATGGCTTATGACGATAGGGAAGAAGCGATCGCGCTGGCACAACGTGGCAAGGGCAGTCTGGTCGGCACACTGGTGACGCGAGATCCGCAACTGGCCGCTCGCATCATTACGGTTGCCGCTGCCACGCATGGTCGCTGGCATATTCTGGAACGTGAAGCCGCTGTCGAATCTACCGGCCACGGCTCACCCTTGCCGGTGTTGAAGCATGGCGGTCCGGGTCGTGCCGGTGGTGGCGAAGAACTCGGTGGTCTGCGCGCAGTGAAGCATTATTTGCAGCGCGCCGCCTTGCAAGGCTCGCCCACCATGCTGGCAGCCGTCACCGGCGAGCATGTGCGGGGGGCAAAGGTCAATGAAACGGCGGTCCATCCTTTCCGCAGTTATTTTGAAGACTTGAAAATCGGCGACTCTTTGCTCACGCACAGACGCACGGTGGGTGAAGCCGACATCGTCGCCTTCGGCGGCATCTCCGGCGACTATTTTTACATGCACTTTGATGAAGTCGCAGCCAAGGAATCACCGTTTGGCAAACGCATTGCGCACGGCTATTTTGTCTTGTCGGCTGCTGCCGGTTTGTTTGTCAGCCCGGCGCCGGGACCGGTGCTGGCCAATTATGGCTTGGACACGCTACGCTTTATCAAGCCCGTCGGTATCGGTGACACGATACAGGCGCGACTGACCGCCAAGCGCAAGATTGACCGTAATAAAAAAGATGCCAATGGTCAGGGGCAGGGCGTGGTGGCCTGGGATGTGGAAATCACTAACCAGCTCGGTGAACTGGTTGCCAGTTACGACATTCTGACGCTGGTGGCGAAGCGGCCTGCATAAACAACGCGAACTGGTCGACTCGATGACGCCGGGCTTTTTAGTCAGCATGCCAGCTGACTGAGGAGCCCGGCGTTATGGCTTTCATGGCAGACATTTTTCTCTAAAACGCGGCGCAAAAATGTAAGAAGCCAGCAGCAATAGTAAAAAATACGCAAAAAACGCAAGGCTAAAATGGAGGTTTTTGTGAGCAAGAAGTACAAGCACTGTGTTAGAACATCAGGCTTACATAACATTTCGCTGCGTAATATTTTCTCAGAGATGAAAAACCGAAAAACGGATAAAACAGAAACTGAAAATAGCGCTTCAATTATTGATGTTCAGGTCGATTCTGCCAGAGACGCAATTAGAATTATCAGATAGGAGATAAGTCATGTTTATCAAAAAACTTAAGGCCGTGCCAGATTTGTCTCTTCTCGACGATGCGCATCCATCACGCACGGTGCCGATTTCTGAATCGATGGAAGGGAATCGGGATGATGTGGCGCAAAGCGCGCATTTTTCTGGTGCTGCCTTGAAGCCATCCATTATCAGTGAAGGTTTCGAGTTTATTGGCGAGATCAAATCATCGGGTTATATCACTGTCGATGGCATTGTTCGCGGCGGTATTACTGGCGGCTCGGTAAGAATTGACAAAAATGGGTTCATCGACGCGGATGTAAAGTGCAGCGATATGAATATTCGCGGTCAATTTTCTGGCAAGCTGGACTGTAAAGATCTGACTATCGTGGCTGGCGCCGTCGCTGACGGAGATATCAGTGTTCAGACCATCACCATTCAGCGTGGTGGCATCATCAAGGGCGAACTGAAGAAAAAAAGCTGAAGCTGTTGGCTAGACCTTCAATATTTTTTCATTGTCGAAGGTGAAAATTTGAGAAAATTCCATGCTGAATCTTCTTAAATAGCGCACCAGCAGGCGAATCGGTATCCCGCCTGTAAAGGGCAAAAAGTGATGGTCGTAAAGATAGGGCCGGTTCGCTTTAAATTCGATTTTCGGTTTCAGAAAAATGATTTTTTCATTCACTTTTTTGTGAAAATCGAGCATCTCTGTATTTGTCGCATTGTCATTGAAAATGATTTTGCTTTTGATGATCAAGTTAATATTGTCATAGTCAATATCGATCCAGACCGGATGCGGCAGGCCTTTTTCGGTTTTGATTTCTCGCGACGGCATCACTTCTGATCTGATCCGGTGTCTGGTCAATAGCTGGTTGATTTTATCCGGACTGGCTTCCTTCAAATACAGCGTCGACAACTCGGTTTCATTGCACTGACTACGTGTTTCTTCGACGATTTCCAGAATCTCATGCTTGAGTTGCGGAATGTAATCCAGATTGATTTTTTTTGAAGTTAATATTTTCCCCAGAATCTGAACGACTTCTTTAAATTGTGTTGTAGGCAGTTGAATATCCCAATTTGAAGAAGGAACCGGTGTTTGCGAGTAGTCGTAGCCAGACTTTTCAGCTAAATAAAAATGATATTTTTTAAGATCCGTCAGGAGACTATATTTTTTTGTAGCTAAAAAATAATGTTTTACTAAATCATTTCTCCGAACCTGATCGTAAAAATCAGCAATAATTTCCTCGAGAATTTGATCCCTCAGGTAATTTTTTAATATGCTGGTCATTTTTTTCGGTGTGTGGCAATCAAAGTGATGACAAATTAATCACCAGATTTCACTATATGAAGTCCGCATATCAGACAAGCTGGATTTTGCTGCAGCCTTGCTGTTAAATTTCATTATTGAAGGTTTGGAAACTGGTTCAGGTTTTAGGTCTTCAAAAATATCGAATTTCGATAACTGATATTGTCGGATTAATGTCTTGATCTCCAAAATAGCTTGAACAGATTCGACTTTTCTTTGCTCTTCCAGTTTAAGTTCCAGCGCTTTTTTCTGAATCGCAGCTTGTTTGACAGCTTGTGCAATTTGCAAATCTAACGCGGCTTTTTGTTCTTGCAGTTCTTTTAAGGTCATTGCGATTTCCTTTGAAAGTAAATGTGTATGTCTCGCAAGAACAGCGCGCAACTATTTGGCATGTTTCGCAAGGTGAGCGAATATTGCACCAAGGGAACAGCGTATTTCCAATAATTTCCCATTAAAACGCAGGATAACGCACAGTAAATTTAGTGCGGTGCTGATTGATGTTCTTGGCTAATGCGCTGATAATCAGGGCCATATTTTCCATGGTTTTAAATGTTTGTGAAGCCGATAAAATGATGCATCTGATGGTATGACACGGCTTATTTTTTTTCTGTTATTTTTTATCATTCATTTGCCTGCGCACTCTGCGACAGAGGTGCCGGGTGTCGAGTTCAGTTATTTTTATGATGCGCATGCTACCCGTGACATAGCGAGCATTTCGGATGCGCCCTTTCAGCCTTTTGAAAAGAGTTTCAGCCTCGGTTGGCAGCCGGGTGCGGTATGGCTGCGGCTGAAAATCCAGGCTGATGCAAGCGGCCCCAAGCCGCTGCTGATTCGTATCGGGCCCTACTTCCTGGACACGATCGAGTTCTATGAACAAGCTGCAGGTCAGTGGCAGCAGCAACGCGTTGGAGCGCGTTACGCGGCACAAAGCAAAATTTGCTCTGACGATTTTCATTGCTTCGAGCTGTACTCAGCGGGCAATGAAACGAAGACGGTTTATTTCAAAATACAAAACCGTGGCCTGATGATGGTCAAGGCAGAGCTGCTTCCCTACGAAGCACTGGCACAGGCGACGGCGCTGCGCGTAATGCAGATTGCCGTCTCGTTAACCTTGTCTGCTTGCTTGCTGCTTCTTGGTATTGCCGCCGTCTTGAAATATCGCTCGCTTGCATTGCAAGTGTTTTGCTTGTCGCAGGCCTCGGTATTCTTTTTTCTTTGTGGGGCGATGGGGTTTTTCCCAGCGCTGATGCCGGCAGTCGAACCGGAAACCTTGCTCTTTATTGGCTACGGTCTGTTTCTGGCCCGGGTGTTTTTTGTCATCCTGCTGGGATGGACGCTGATCCAGCCTTACCAGACGCCCGCGAGCTACCATTTTTTGGTGTTTTGCCTGCTCTGTTTTTGTCTCATTGGTGTGGGACTGGTCGCTGCGGGCGAGATCGGCCTGGCGTTGAAAATCAACACGATTGTGTTTTCGATCAATCCGCTGGTGCAGTTGTTTGGTGTCGCAAAAGCGCGGCTGATGCCAACGGTATTGCGCAGCATTCTTTTACTTTCTTATACGGTGTATGCGGCGATGGCCATCTTCGGCGCATTGTCCGCCCTGGGTTTTCTGCGGGCTTACCTGGGCATGGGAGCGGTGATTCATTTCGCTGACTGGCGACTTAATGGTTCGGGTGTTGGCTTTGTGTTTTTTCTCATTCTGTTGTTTGTGCAGTCCTTGCGTGAGAAGGAAAAAGCCAAAGAAATTATTGCCTTACGCATTGAGGCCGCGCAGGCAAAGTCACACGAAGAAAAGCTGATGGACAGGCATACCTTGATTGACCTGTTGACGCATGAACTGAAAAACCCTTTGGGCACGATTAAGTTTGCCATGGCTTCGTTGCGACGCGCGCTGACCAGTGATGATGATTCTTTGCGCAGAGTAAAGCATATTGATGTCTGTCTCAATCGCATGGATGACCTGATCGAACACGTTGCCCGTTCCAGCAAAATTGATCGCTTTGAAGAATTCAATCAATGGGAAAAAATTTCTGCAGCCGAGTTGTTGAATGAACTGGTAGACGAATATGCCGACACGCATCGTTTCGATATCAACGTGGATCCTGCAGCCATGTTTCGCTCAAACCTGGAAATGCTGAAGGTTGTACTGGAAAATCTGATCAGCAATGCTTATAAGTACGCCCACACGGGCAGCAAAATTAAAATCCACATCAGGCAAGACCCCGTACAGGCTGGCCAGTCTGGTACGCATGCCGATACAGCGGGCAAGAGCGGTGGCACGGTGTGTTTTGAGATTAGTAATGTCGTTGGCATCTACGCCTTTCCTGATCCGGCAAGGATGTTTGATCGCTATTACCGGCACCCGAATGCAGAGGGCCTCTCTGGCATGGGTATTGGACTAAGTCTGGTCAAGTCGGCCGCGCAAAAAATCGGGGCCAGCGTGCAGCATCAGATTGATACGCATTTTGTCGTGTTCACAGTAAGGATTCCAAATTGATTAATCAACTCGGTATGGGGAGTACAGGAACCTCATCACAATTTAGTGTGGCTCTGGTTGAAGACGACCGTTTGCTTAGAGAAGAAGTGGAGATTCATTTGGTGAGTCATCAGTTTCTGGTTCATAGCGTCAATTGCGCGACAGCTCTGGATGACCTGATGGCTCGTACCCCGATTGATTTGTTCATCATCGATCTCAACTTGCCTGGCGAAGACGGGCTGAGTTTATGTCGACGCTTGCGGCAATCGATGCCTACCGCCGGCATCATCATCATGACCGCCAAAGTCGCTTTGCATGACAGACTGGCAGGCTATAGCCATGGCGGAGCCGATGTCTACCTGACCAAGCCGGTTTCACCGGATGAGCTGGTACTGGTTTTGCGCAGCCTGGGCCGGCGGGTCAAGTTGATTGATACTGTGGGCGAGTGGTCGATGAGTCTGCGAAACCGGACCTTGCAGGGACCGGAGCCGCGGCAAAAATTACGCCTGACCAGTCGCGAAAAAATATTATTGGTGGCCTTGATTCAGGCGAAAGACAATACCCTGGAGTCCGGCGTGTTGTGCGACCTGTACAGCAAGGAAGACAGTAACGAAGCCTTGTCCAAACATGCACTGGAAGAACTGGTGGGTCGTCTCAGAAAAAAATTCAAAAGCGTACAGAGCGAAGGTGCCGAGGTGGTGATCAAGTCGGTGTGGGGCGTTGGCTATCAGCTTTGTTTGCCCATCAATCTGGTCCACTGATTCCTCTGTCTGCTGAACATAAAAAAATCCGGTAACGATGGAATCGTTACCGGGTTTTTTCAAACCACACTTACTTCAGAGCTTGGCCTGCCGAAATACAGTCGACACGACCAGTGCGGGTTTGCTTTTTTCTTTGCCTGTATAAACCATCTCGGCCGCCTCTTCGCGGGTGTAAGTGGGTCCGGCTAATACCGGTTTTCCATTCAGGGTGAGATGGGCTGGTTGCGAAATGAATTTGAAGTGGCGTGCGCCATCCGGCAAATTGAAACCTTTCTGATCAGGCGAGAACACGACGTTGGATTTACTTGAACGCGACTGACTGCTTACGTCCCATGAACCATACAAGCCCCATTGTTCGGCCACTGTTTTGAAGACCTGCACAATCTCACCGGCAGATTGTTGCTCCACCGTTTGCAGGTTCACGGTCTTGGCAGATTTGCCGCTGCCTATGCTGACCTGTTGAAACTGTTCTTCAGGCATGCTGGCAAAAGGCCGCATTGCCACCAGCACATGTGGCAGTGTTGGTTGCGGCGATGTTTTGGCGTTGTACAGCTGGGCCAGCACTTTATGGGTAACCGTGAAACAGGTTTCAAAAGGCCGTCCATCTGGCAGCGTGCCGCGTTTGCTTTCATTCCAGTTATCGGTGGCACCATAGGGGTGGGCTTTGTCTTGTCCGGCGATTTCTGCGGTGGCCGCAACAATGGCCTCCGGGCGCGGGCAAGGAAAGACATTCACCGAAGGCAGTCCGGCCAGTTTGATTGACTCGATTGCCGGTGCTTTGCCGCCGGGATAGGTGGCCGACGTATCGAAGGTGTCATGCACCACGCCGGTAAATACGCCGCCACTGGCTTTGTTGCCCGGTACGCTCTCCTGATGGGTAATGCCCATGCGCAGTTCGCCTTGCTCGCCGCGCCAAAGCGATGCCAGTGCAGTGTGGCCGGCAGTGCCGTAGGTATTATCAAAGCGAAAGACCAGTGCGAAGCCTTTGTCGGTACTGAGCATTTCGGCCGACTTGGCATTGACGGCATGAGTGAGTTCATGCACGAAGCGCGCGCCCTGCGGCTTGTCGAGAAACTGGCCAAATGCCGGCTCGTTTGCGAGAACGCTGCGCATTTCCTCGACGTCAATTTTTTTCCAGGATGACGCAGGCACCACCTCATTGGTGTAGCTGGCAGGCAGCTTGGCAACGAAAGCCATCCAGGCATCCATTTCAAACTTATTCAACGGGCCTTCAAGAAAGCTGCTGCGGGCAGCGCTGCTGGCGGTTGTTTCTGCCGACTTGGCCGCTACCAGTGCGGTAAACCTGTCGACGGCAGCTTTGGCGGTGGGTGAATACGCACCGGTCTTTGCCATGTGTTCCCTGTTTTCAGGATGTTGGATTGCTGCTTTTGCAGCGCGGTAGGCATGGGCAAATGGCTGGGAAAAAACGCTGCGGTCAAATAATCCCAATCCTTGATGGTCCGCGACTCTGAGCAGGCCCGGTGGCTGATCCGGCACAAGCTTGGGCGTGGTGACGCCGGGTAAATGATTGGGCGAGAAAACTTGCTGGGTGCTGGGGATGGGATTGTTTTTTTCGGTAGATTTGGCTGGCTCGCGTTGTTCTGGTTGAATAGTTTGCGGCCGTGCTGGGGGATCGATTTTCATGACCTTATCCTTTCAGTTCATCAGAGATTGTTCAAGACGGGCACGCACCGTTTGAATGAGCGCATTGAGTTCCTGAGGCAGGGTCGCGCCATTGGTGTCGGCGGTCAGCATGAGGCTGGTACGATAAACAATGGAGCTGGTAATCGGATGCAGGCCGAAGCAGCCGTGGTCGATTGTTTCGGGCATCACGTTTTGCTCCAGCAAGCTGCGGTGCAGTTCGGGCAGCTCCAGATGGCCAAGATCAATATAGACCTGCAAGGCATCGGGTTCTTGTTCGCTGCCGTGTATCAGACCGATCAAGGTGTCGCCAATTTCAACATGCATGTCGTCGTGTGCGCCCCACGCTTGCATGCCCGTGGCAGCACACCATTCCTGAATGACGCGGGGATAATGTTCGCTATTCATTTGTTACCTCCTAATGGCGTTTAACAATTGTCAAACTGCAATTTAGGTAACAAATCAAAGAGTTAGATTCAATATTCGGACTTGGATTGTATTAATCGAACATTTTTGCGTGCAGTTTTGCTGGCAAATAGAAAACGGGCCGGGTTAAGCCGTGAAAACGACTGAACCCGGCCCGCTAAGACCACGTACTACTGACGATGATTAGGCCGTGACTTCTGCCTTCACCTTCAGGCGCCATGCATGCAGCAGTGGCTCGGTATAACCACTTGGCTGTTCCAGACCTTTCATGACCAGGTCGCGTGCAGCACGATAGGCATAGGAGGTTTCAAAGTTGCCGGCCATCGGTTTGTAGAGCGGGTCGCCGGCATTCTGACCGTCGACTACCTTAGCCATACGCTCCAGTGTTTCGGTGACTTGCGCTTGCGAGACAATGCCGTGGAACAGCCAGTTGGCGATGTGCTGGCTGGAGATACGCAGCGTGGCGCGGTCTTCCATCAGGCCAACGTTGTGGATGTCGAGTACCTTGGAGCAGCCTACGCCCTGGTCGATCCAGCGCACCACATAGCCCAGAATGCCCTGGGCGTTGTTGTCCAGTTCTTGCTGAATTTCTGCTGCGGTCCAGCTTGGTTTGGCGACCACTGGAATTTCCAGCAAGCCGTTGAGCAGGCGCTCGATTTCAGCCGGCGCATCGATTTTTTCCAGCTCTTGCTGAATCTCTGACACCTTCACCTGATGGTAGTGCATTGCATGCAGGGTGGCGGCAGTCGGCGATGGTACCCAGGCGGTATTGGCACCAGACTTCGGGTGGGCGATTTTTTGCTCCAGCATCGCTGCCATCAGATCCGGCATGGCCCACATGCCTTTGCCGATTTGCGCGCGCCCGCGCAGGCCGCAAGACAAACCAACCAAGACGTTGCTGCGCTCGTAGGAAGTCAGCCAGGTGCTGGTCTTCATTTCGCCTTTGCGCATCATCGGGCCGGCACGCATGGCAGTGTGCATTTCGTCGCCGGTGCGGTCGAGGAAGCCGGTGTTGATGAAGGCCACGCGTGCGCTGGCTTCGTTGATACAGGCGCGCAGGTTGACGCTGGTACGGCGCTCTTCATCCATGATGCCGAGCTTGACGGTGTTGGCTGCCAGACCCAGCATGCTCTCGACGCGTCCAAACAATTCGCTGGCAAAGGCGACTTCGGCCGGACCATGCATTTTTGGTTTGACGATGTACACCGAACCGGTACGGGAGTTGCCGATTTTCTGGTCTTTGCTGCGTTGCAAATCATGCAGCGCAATGGTGACTGTGACGACCGCATCGAGAATCCCTTCAGGGATTTCGCTTCCGTCTTCGAGCAAAATCGCCGGATTGGTCATCAGATGACCAACGTTGCGCAAGAACAGCAGCGAGCGGCCATGCAGGGTCAGCACGCCATCTTTGGCCCCTTCGGTATCGGCGGCTGCAATGTATTCGCGGTCAGGATTCAAGCTGCGGGTAAAGGTCTTGCCGCCCTTGGAAAGTTCTTCGGTCAGCGTACCCTTCAGAATGCCCACCCAGTTTTCATAGGCGACGATTTTGTCTTCTGCATCAACGGCAGCAATCGAATCTTCCAGATCCAGAATGGTCGACAAGGCGGACTCGATGACCAGATCGGCCACGCCAGCGGCATCTTGTTTGCCGATAGCGGTCGTGCGGTCGATCTGAATATCGATGTGCAAGCCATTATTTTTCAGCAGTACCGATGAAGGAGCGGCAGGCTGACCCTGATAACCGACAAATTTGCCGGCATCAGCCAACGCTGTGACGCTACCGTTGTTCAGAGTGACGGCCAGCTTGCCGTCAACGATTTGATAAGCGCTTGCGTCGGCATGCGAACCTTGTGCCAGCGGCGCTGACTGGTCCAGAAACTGGCGGGCAAAGGCGATGACTTTGGCGCCACGAATCGGGTTATAGCCCGGGCCTTTGGTCGCGCCATCGGTTTCAGCGATGGCATCGGTGCCATACAAGGCGTCATACAGGGAGCCCCAGCGCGCATTGGCTGCATTGAGTGCATAGCGTGCATTAAGAATAGGCACGACCAGTTGCGGGCCGGCTTGCAATGCCAGTTCAGCGTCGACATTGGTGGTGGTGGCGGCGACTTCTTTTGGCTGCGGTACCAGATAGGAAATCGAACTCAGAAAATCGCGATAGGCCGGCATGTCGGTGACCGGGCCCGGGTTGGCGCCATGCCATTGGTCGAGGGCGGTCTGGATGCGGTCACGTTCGGCCAGCAGCGCGGCATTTTTTGGTGCCAGGTCATGGGCGATGGCATCGAAGCCTTGCCAGAAACGGCTGCTGTCAATGCCGGTACCGGGCAAGACTTTGTCTTCGATGAATCGAGCCAGGACGGTGGCGACCTGAAGTCGGTTACAGCTTGTGCGTGCAGTCATTCGATGTTCCTCGCTTTGAAGATGGTTAATTAATAAAATTACGTGAGTTATGAAGCAGGCTGGTGTTCAACGAATGCCAGAAGGTCTGTCAGGCTATGGCCTTGTCCATTCGGTTTGACGCCGAGTTCTTCCAGCGGCGCGTGCGCCCGGTTGACCCAGAAAGTCTGATAGCCAAACCAGCTCGCGCCACAGATGTCCCAGCCATTACTGGACACAAAAAGAATCTGGCTCGCAGGCACGCTGAAGAGTTCGGTGCCCAGCTGGTAAGTCTCAGGTGCAGTCTTGAATTTTTTGACGGTGTCGGCGGATAGCAAATGAACGAAATGTGTTTCCATACCGGCGGCCTTGACTACTGCATCCAGCATGGCAGCATTTGCATTCGACAAAATGGCCAGTTTTAATCCTTTGCTTTTCAGTGCGTCGAGTACGGACAGATTTTCCTTAAAAGCCGGCAGCTTTGCGTACTGAGACATCAGCGCGTGCTGGGCATTCAAATCCAGATCCAGCGCGAGTTTTTTGCAGCTGAAAATCAAGGCGTCCTGAGTCACTTCCCAAAATGGCTTGTAAGTCGACGACATGGTGCGCAGGCGGGTGTACTCGATTTGCTTGTCGCGCCACAGCGCGGCCAACGCTTCGCCCTTGCCGGGGAAGAGTTTTTCGGCCATGACACTGATCGAATAGACATCGAACAAGGTGCCGTAGGCGTCGAATAAGATGGCCTGAAATGTCATGGGCGCGCTAAGTCATTTAAACAAAATCAGAGTTTAATATATAAAAAATTAATAAATAAAGGATTTTTGTGAATTAATCTATGCGTTTTAGTCATAGATGAATTGTCTTCATCTCAACTCTCCGCGTGCGCTGGCGTGTGCCCAGAGATAAATCGTTTTGCGCTAAACTCTGCCGACTTTGCAAGTCCGGCTTCATTCGCTCACCCTCTGCGCCTTTTATAAAGCGACGTACTCATGTGGATCGTTAACATCGCCCTGCGACGCCCTTACACTTTTCTGGTAATGGCGTTGCTGATTTTGCTGGCGACCCCTTTCGTGTTGCGCTCGACGCCAACCGACGTGCTGCCCGAGATCCGCATTCCTGTCATCAGCATAGTCTGGAGCTACAACGGCCTGTCGGCGCAAGAGATGGGCAGCCGCGTGGCCAGCGTGACCGAGCGGGCACTGACCACCACGGTCAATGATATTGAACATATTGAATCGCAATCCATGGCCGGCATCTCGCTGGTCAAACTGTATTTTCAGCCAACGGCCAATATACAAACCGCCATCGCGCAAGCCGTGGCTGTCAGCCAGACACAGTTAAAGCAACTGCCGCCGGGCATGACCCCGCCCTTGATCATTACTTATTCGGCTTCGAGCGTGCCGGTGGTGCAGGTTGGCTTGTCCAGCGCTACGCTATCAGAACAGCAGCTCAATGACATTGCCATGACGGCGGTACGCACGCAGCTCATTACCGTTCCCGGCGCGGCAGTTCCTTATCCTTACGGTGGCAAGAGCCGTGTCGTTTCGGTCGATCTTGATACGCAGGCCTTGCTGACCAAGGGCCTGACCCCAAGCGATGTGGTCAATGCGGTCAGTGCGCAAAATTTGATTCTGCCCAGCGGCACCATCAAGCTCGATGCGCTCGAATACAGCGTGCGCATGAACGGCTCGCCGGATTCAATCGCTGCGTTAAACGAGCTGCCGGTACGCAGTACCAATGGCGCCACCACGTTTTTGAAAGAGGTAGCCTTTGTGCGCGATGGTTTTGCGCCCCAGGGCAATATCGTCAAGCAAAATGGTCAGCGCGGGGTGTTGTTGTCGGTGATGAAAAATGGTGGCGCATCGACCTTGCAAATTGTTGACGATGTGCGTACCAAGCTGCCGCAAATTGCGCAGGGTTTGCCGTCGGCCTTGCAATTGACGACCTTGTTTGATCAATCGATTTTTGTGAAGGCGGCCATTAACAGCGTGCTGCATGAAGCCATCATTGCTTCATGCCTGACCGCAGCCTTGATCTTGCTGTTTCTGGGCAGCTGGCGCAGCACCTGCATTATTGCGGTCTCGATTCCCTTATCGATTTTGAGCGCAATACTCATGCTCAATGCGCTAGGCGAAACCATTAACCTGATGACCTTAGGCGGCCTGACTCTGGCCATTGGCATTCTGGTGGATGACGCCACGGTGACGATAGAAAATATTGAACGTCATCTGCATTTGGGCAAAGACTTGCGTACGGCGATTTTTGATGGTGCCAGTGAAATTGCAGTGCCGGCTTTTGTCTCGACGCTATGTATCTGCATTGTGTTTTTGCCGATGTTTTTTCTCACAGGTGTCGCGCGGTATTTGTTTGTGCCGCTGGCCGAAGCGGTGGTATTTGCGATGCTGGCTTCGTATTTTTTATCCCGCAC
The DNA here is from genome assembly GCA_947451925.1 of Burkholderiales bacterium. GTDB lineage: Bacteria > Pseudomonadota > Gammaproteobacteria > Burkholderiales > Burkholderiaceae_D > Pernthalerella. The sequence continues at coordinate 28,033 of CANGAW010000012.1, forward strand.
GCTGGTGCCAACGCTGGCCTTGCTGTTGATGAAGCCCGTGTCAACTGAAGCAGCTGTGCAGCCGCATGTTTTTCAGCGTATTTATCAGCGCTTTGATCGTGGCTTCGAACGTTTTCGTGTCGCCTATATTGCTGCGATCAGCGTTTTACTGGTCCGGCGCCGCATTTTCATGTTGGCTTTTCTCGGCTTTTGCGTGGCCTCCTGCGGCTTGTTTCTGTATCTGGGCCAAGACTTTTTCCCGCAAGTGGATGCCGGACAAATTCGCTTGCACATGCGTGCACCATCCGGCACTCGGATCGAAGAAACTGCAAGGCTGGCTGATCAGGTCGAGCGTACGATACGCACGATTATTCCGGCCTCTGAGCTTGATGTGGTGCTGGAAAATATTGGCGTGCCGGTCAGTGGTATTAACCTGTCCTATAACAACGCCGGCACTTTTGGTGCGCTCGATTGCGAATTTCAAATTGCCTTAAAGCCCGGTCATGCACCCACCGCCGATTACATAGACCGCTTGCGTGAAGCTTTGCCAAAAGAATTTGCCGGCGTTGAATTTTATTTTCAGCCCGCTGATATCGTCACGCAAATTTTAAACTTTGGCATGCCGGCGGCAATGGATATTCAGTTTTCCGGCAATGACGTTGATGCCAATTATGCGTTGGCCAGCGAACTGGCAAAAAATATACGTGCCATACCCGGTACCGTCGACGTGCATGTGCACCAAAAGCTTAACCAGCCGACTCTGGCACTTGATGTTGACCGCACCGCGCTGCAGCAGCTCAATCTGAGCGCGGCCAATGTTGCGCAAAATTTGCTGGTGTCATTGGCGGGCAGTTTTCAGACAACACCTTCGTTCTGGCTCAATCCGGTTAATGGCGTGGTCTATAACGTCGCGGTGCAGACGCCACAGCACCGGATCGATTCCCTCGATGCGCTGTTGCGCACGCCGGTTTCATCAGCCACCAGCGGCCCGCCGCAATTGCTGGGCAATCTGGTGCAGGTCAAACCTGCCGTTCAGCAGGCAGTGGTGTCGCATTATGATGTCTCGCCGGTGGTCGATATTTATGTCAGCGTGCGCGGACGTGATCTGGGTAGCGTGGCGCATGATATTGAAGAGCAAATGGCGCTAATGCAGCCGCGACTTAAACGCGGCGCCAAACTGACTATGCGCGGTCAGGTACAAACGATGCAGTCGTCCTACACCGGTCTGGCAGTCGGACTGGTGATGGCGGTGGTGCTGGTGTATCTGCTGATCGTGGTGAATTTTCAGTCATGGCTGGACCCGCTGATTATTATCAGTGCCTTGCCAGCGGCCCTGGCTGGCATTGCCTGGATGTTGTTCCTGACCGGCACGCACTTGAGTGTTCCCGCACTGACCGGCGCCATCATGACCATGGGGGTGGCCACGGCCAACAGTATTCTGGTGGTAAATTTTGCGCGTCAGCGTTTGCAAGATGGTGTGCCGCCTTTATCTGCCGCACTCGAAGCGGGCTCTACACGCTTGCGGCCGGTATTGATGACGGCGCTGGCGATGATCATTGGCATGTTGCCGATGGCCCTGGGCATAGGCGAGGGGGCTGAACAAAACGCACCATTGGGTCGTGCCGTCATCGGCGGCCTGTTATTTGCGACGGTCTCTACCCTGATATTCGTTCCCGTCGTTTTTGCAGCGGCACACCGATTTCTGAATCGACGCAATCCGGTTGCGATCGTTTCTTCAGTACCCCATTCAATCTGAAAGAACACACCATGTCTTTGCAACGTCATGCTCCTCTTGCCATTCATGGCTTAGACGCTATGAAAATCCGGCGCGTGCAAACCCTGCATCGCCTGCGTCTGATTTCTCTGGTCGTATTGCTGATCATGCTTGCCGGCGCCGGCATCGTGTTGTTGCAACGGCATTCGCAAGCCAAGGTACTGAGTGCGGCCGCAGCCAGTCAGTCGCGCCAGTATGCAGCGGTGGTTCATGCGGACAGTAAAGGCAGCAGCCAGTCTTTGTCCTTGCCCGGCACTTTGCTTGGACAGATCGAGTCGCCGATTTCGGCCCGTGCCAGTGGTTACCTGCTGCGCTGGAGCAAAGACATAGGCAGTACCGTTAAAAAAGGTGAATTGTTAGCCGAGATCAGCACGCCGGAAGCAGATCAGCAACTGGCGCAAGCGCAGGCCGGACGCCAGCAGGCGGCGTCCGCTGCCAGTCTGGCCCGCCTGAGTGCGGAGCGCTGGAAAAATCTGCTGGAGCAAAAGGCCGTCTCACCACAGGAAGCGGATGAGCGCCGCAGTGCAGCCGAGCAGGCAACAGCGAGTCTGGCTGCAATCGATGCCAACATCCGCCGCCTGCAAGACTTGCAATCATTCAGCCGTATCGTGGCCCCGTTCTCCGGCATCATCACGCGCCGAAATGTGAATGTGGGCGACCTGATCGATGCCAACAACAATCGTCCATTGTTCGTGCTCACGCAGATCGATACGCTGCGAGTGTATGTCTATGTGCCCCAGGCTTATGCGGGCCAGATCAAGAGCGGACAAAACGTGACGCTGAAACAGGCCGAGCTGCCGGGCGAAAAATTTGAAGGGAAAATCATTCGCACAGCCGGCGCGATTGATCCTGTTACCCGTAGTCTGCAAGTGGAAATCACGATTGCCAATCAGGGCGGCAAACTGCTGCCCGGCGCGTATGTGGAAGTGATGATGCCTGCCAGCCAGCGTGCCGGTCTGACGGTGCCGGTCAACACGCTGCTGTTGCGTGGCGAAGGACCGCGCATTGCCGTACTTGGTAAAGACGGCGTCGTGGCCCTGCATGTGGTCGAGTTGGGCAAGGACTTTGGCTCCCGGGTTGAAATACTGTCCGGCATTAGCGCAGCTGATGAACTGGTATTGAATCCATCAGACGCGCTGATGGATGGCGACAAGCTGATCGTCATGCCAAAAAAATAAAGCTCACCATTTTCTGGTGAGCTTTTTTGGCATGCCAGCTTATCGTTTCAGATCAGGCGGTGGCGGTGGTGGGGTGCCGGGCGGCGGCGGTGGGATCGTGGCCGGTGCTGGCGCTGTTACCCTTGGTGCTGCCGGTTGCTGGCGCAAGGTGTAGTCCGCTGGTACTGGTACTTTGTGTCCGCTTGCATACATGCACTGCACATAAGCATTGTCATAACGGCGCTGGGTTTCATGCATGGAGCCTTGCGACTCACCCGCGCCTATCATGCTGCCCATGGCCAGCCCGCCGGCTGCACCCACACCCGCACCATTGCGACCACCAGCGGCAGCACCAATTGCCGTACCAATCATGGTGCCAACGACGGCATTGCGGGTAAAGCTCTGCTTGGATTCTTCATTGGCGCTGGTGCCGCCAATTTGCGCAGTAGCGAACTGTCTGCATGCTGCGTCGTCGTAGCGAAATTTCTCGAAGCTCTGACCGGTTCCGGGCAGCGCCATCACGCTCGGTCCGGTTGGCAAGGACGCGCAGCCTGTGAACAGCAGCGGCACGGAGAGTGCGAGCAAGACCCGGACTTTATTGCGAAGTATTGGCATAGTGAGATTTCCTTAACGTGAATCAGCTGGCGGCGGTGTGGCTGCCACTGCCTGCCATCCTGCCGGACATTCTTTGACGTAGGGATAATAGCCTTCAGGATTGCGGCAAAAATACCAGCTGCCAACGGCAGCAGTGCTGGCCTGCGGACTCTGTTCGACAGGCGGGCTTTGTTCAATATAGACCGGCGGCTGTGCCGGCATCACGATAGTGGGCGGGTAATAGCCGTAAGGTGGGTAAGTGTAGGGGTAGCCATAGGGATAGCCATAAGCGGGCGGATAGTAAGGCGCATGATAGGGGTAAGAACCCGCCAGATAACCAAAGCCGAAACCGATGCCTACGCCGACATGGGAATGAGGCCGGCCAAATCCGCGGCCGGGTCGGGCTTGGGCCGGCACTGCCACAATGGCGGCCAGTGCCAGAATCAGCGTCCCGGTCAGGTATTTTTTATTCATGAACAATCCCCCTGTGAATATCAACAAGCAAATTTTTTACTGCATTTGCATTTGCCCATATTTTGGCGCTTGTGCAGGATAAGGCGACTTAAAAATTTGTAAGCAGATGTGTCGCTACCGGGCCTTGAGACTGCGACCTGACCCGTTCAGATTGTAATACCTTCCGCTTCGATGACCCGCGTCAGGCAATCTTCCAGCAATGATCGGGCCAAACCGGTACAACGATACAGTTCGGCATGGAGTGCCGCATCCTTCGCGTCGCGGCTGATGCATTCGCTGCTGTATTGCTCGAAGGCCGTCAGGCTGCTGACCAGTTCGGCCAGGTGGTTGGGGCATTCACAGGCGATGGTGTCTGAAATGCTCGCCAGCTGGGCCAGTTGCCGGGCATCGAAACGGCGCGGTCCTGCGACGGGCAAGTTTGTTGCATTTGCTACTGGCAGTGGTAAGGAAGTCGGCATGGCCGGTTGCAAAGACAAGCAGGCGCGATGCACTTCTGCCGCAGTCACTGGTGCTTTCATGCAGAGTATGCCGGCGTTCTCGAGTTGGGTAACTGCTGCCCGGGTACCAAAACTGAAAACGACAACGGCACCGGCGCAACGGCTTTGCGTAAGCTGGCGGCGAATGATGGTCAGACTCTCATCATTGACAGTACTCGATTCCAACACCAGCACCTCGGCACGGACAGTGGTTGCTGTTGCGGCCAACTCATCTTTTGTGCGCAGACAGGCGACGATTTCGATGCGGTCCGTGCCATGCGTTTCGCGCTTCATTCGCAAACCCAGTGACTCGCCGATAAAAAGTACGCGGCATTTTTGCGGTGTTTTGACAGGCGTTTTGGCTGGTGGGGCAGAGGCCTCCGCTGTTGACAGTCTCGAACGCAAGGATGGGATCGATAAGTCAGCCAGGCCACCGACCGGATGCCCGATATCGGTCAGCTGTTTGACCAGAGAGAGCTTTTGAATATCGTCTTCAGAGTACAAACGTCTGCCGGTGTCATTGCGATCGGGGACCACCAATTGATAGCGTCTTTCCCAGATTCTGAGCGTCTCGGGATGAATATTTGTGCGCCGGGCTACAACGCCGATGGTGTAACTGTGTTTGTCATTTTCCATTATCGCGGCACCAAAATTGATTGAACATGATTTGAACTGATAAATAATCTGGTCAAATGGTACATCAAGTCAATAAATCAGGTATTTCAGTAAAAATATACGCTTATAGATGGTCAAATAATGGACGATTAATTTTAAGATTGATGGGTGGGTTGCTCTTGTGCCTGACTCAGGCAGCAACCCCGATAAGGACGTTTGAAGCTTCAACAAAAGCCCGCACCTTCAGGCCCGGCTGCAAACCCAGCGCTTTCACCTGGCTGTTGGGAATCGTGGCGACTAAGTCCAGACCGCTGCCGAGCAGAATGATGATTTCGGTTTTTTCTTCGCCGGGGCTGATTTGCCTGATGGTGCCGGCCAGGGTGTTTTTTTCCGGTCCGCGTTTGCCTTCAGATGGCAGGCTGATGTCAAGCGTCGAGGCCTTGATCAGCGCGAATACTTTCGCTCCAATGTCGAGTTGCAGTTCTTTGCAACTGCGGTGGGTGATCGATGCGCTGAGTTCATCAGTCTCATCAATGCGGATGGTGATGAGATCATTGACGGGTCCCTGCAGGATGGCCGTGATCATGCCTGGGTACTGATTTCGCGCGCTGGTTTTCATTGGCGTTTCGCTCAGCTGCGCATAGTCTGCAGCCAGACCATTGGCCAGCGTGTTTAAGCGGGCAATGAAGCGCGCATGCTCATCCTGAATCAGCGCAAAATTCTTCAGCATTTGCTTGCCGCGCACAGTCAGATAAGTTCGGCCGCCGCCTTTGCCGCCTGTTACCCGCTCGAGCAGCGTGCCGCCTGAAAGACGTGCCATCAGATCAATCGCGTCCCACGCACTTTTGTAGCTGAAGCCGGCAATTTTGGCGGCCTTGGTCAAATTTTCAGTGGCATCAATTTGCCGCAGTAATTCGATACGTTTCGCATTCGCCAGCAGTGTCTCGCCTGCAAACAAGGTCAGTTCGGCATGCAATGTCAAAGGGTTTGGGGTCATGTTATTTGTGTTGAGGTCAGCTCTGTCGAAGTTGACAGGAAGAATCTTTTTGAATTATCCTGCTTTTCGCTATATACACAACTATATAGCGAAAAATTCATGTCGTATCCGCTGAAATTATCGATGTAAACGCATATAAATTACCAAGCAGTTTAAATTTTTTTGTCCATCAAAATATAAAAATATAATTTTCAAACGCGCCGTTCAGGCTTTATTTATCAAGGGGCAGAGTAATGAGAAAGTTTGTTCGCCGCGAGTCATTGGTCATCATTGCCATCGCCACACTATTTGCTGTTTGTTCAACACCGGTCACTGCAGGCGACGATGTCAAAGTCTTGCTTGAAATTTTGCTGGAGAAGGGCGTCATTACTCAGCAGGAGTTTGATGCCAAGCTAAATAAAGTGGCCGAGAACGACGAAATCAAGGCTTTCAATCAGTCGCAAGAATTACGCAAGCTAAGCAAGGAAGAGGCGCAGCGCACAGAAAAAGAGAAGACGATCAAAACCGAAATTTACGGACAAGCATCGGCCGGTTATTACAGCGCTTCGAACATGGGAGTGACTTCACCAAAGGATGCTGCAGGCATGAGCGATCAGCCCAAGGGCAATAACCGCATTGGCTTGCGCGTGACAAGGCAGATGAGCGAAGAGGTTTCTGCTGCAGTCACCCTGGAGTCCAACTTCTCGACACGGACTGGCGCACTCGGTAAAGACGCCGGTGGATTTGGCGTCAGCTCCGGTCCTATCTTTGATCGTGAAGCCAATTTCAGAATCGCATCGAAAACGTTCGGCACCTTGGTCATTGGCCGTGGTCCTAATTTGCAAACCGATCTGAGTGGCGCCTTTGATGCGCGGCAAAACTGGAACTTTGGTGGTTTGAAGCCGATTGGCCGCTACGTTGGCTTCCATTCGGCCTCAGGCATTAATCGCGCCGATAAAATGTTTCGCTACATTTCGCCAGTGTTCAATGGATTTAATCTCGATGGTGGCGTGTCGTTCGGCGGCGTGCAGGATGATGAAGAAAAAGGCAGCAGTGCCTATTTAGGCGGCCGCTATAAAAATGAAGGTTTCGAGGCAGGCTACAACCATATTGAAGCCCGGGTCGGTTCGGCCCCGGTCGCTGATGTCAATAATCGGGTTGATTTTTTTGCGGCCAAATACACGTTTACCCAAATGACCGTCAATGCCGGCTATGTCATCACGCGTAATCCAACGGCAGCCAATAGCGGTGCTTACAGCACGACTAAGGCAGATGGGAAAAGCGATGCGAATACCTTTTTTACCGGTGTGGTGTACAGGTTAACGCCTGCCATCGCTGCCAATGGTGCGTGGTATCAGGTCAAGGACAAGCAATCGGCTACAGGCATCAATGATGTCACTATGTTTGCTGGCGGGCTGACTTGGTCGCCTTACAAAGAATGGGATTTTTTTCTTGATTACGTGGCTGCACAACGTAAAAATGGGGCGACAGCGGCTTTCACTATTTTTGATAAATGGGTTCCGGATACCAGTGCTGCGGTTCAGTCTGAGAGCAAAAAATCCCAGTCGGGCCTGAGTATTGGCGCGCAATATAAATTTTAAAAAATCATGACCTTAAATTTATTTAAAACTTCCCTGCTCTTTGCCGCACTGCTGGGCGTGAGCCTTGCTCAGACGGCAGAACTGAAGCTGGCAGTGGCTTCAAATTTTGTACAGCCAGCGAAAGATATTGCTGCCGAATTTGAAAAAGTCAGTGGCCACACGGTCAGCATTACACCGGGCGCAACCGGAAAATTTTATGCGCAGATTGTCAACGGCGCCCCGTTTGACGTTCTGCTCGCAGCTGATGATGAAATACCGGCAAAGCTGGAGAAAGAAGCACGGGCCGTTACTGGTACGCGCTTTACATATGCAATTGGTCGGCTGGTGTTGTGGTCACCCAAAGCCGACTTCGTTGATGATGGCGGGCAGGTGCTGAAGTCCGGCAAATTTGCCTATCTGGCCATGGCCAATCCCAAAGTGGCGCCTTATGGATTGGCGGCGGTACAAGCTATGCAGAAGATGGGCGTGCTCAGCGCTTTGGAGCCTAAAGTTGTCCAGGGCGAAAATATCGCGCAGACCTATCAATTTGTCGTCACAGGGAATGCGCAACTTGGTTTCGTCGCGCTGTCACAAGTCTTCCAGAATGGAAAACTTAAGTCCGGCTCAGGCTGGATCGTGCCAGAAAATCTGTATGACGCAATCAGGCAAGATGCCATTTTGCTCAACGCCGGGAAAGCATCGCCAGCGGCCGCCGCATTGCTGGAGTATCTGAAGTCAGAAAAGGCAAAAAAAATCATTGCATCCTACGGCTATCAGCTTTGAGCAATCGTTTTTAACGCTCCTCGTCTCGTTATTTCATTGCATAGTTATTTCACTTCTGGTCCTCAATTTTTTTTAATTTAAAAATTGACGTTTGATTGAGGCGCGATTACTTGACTAAATTGTTCAACCAGCTCTGATGAGTTGTTAGTAAGTTCATAAAATCTATTAAGTCATTGAATTTTATAAAAAATATAATTTTTTATATTAAAAAAATAACAATTAAAATGAATTTATAATCAAATCAAAAAAGATGATGTTATATCTAACATAATTGTCATATGATATAGTAAAGGTGTATCATTTTGACAGCCAAGCACACTCAATTTATTGGAAAAAAATAGCAAGGAGAACATATGAACAAAAAAATAAATATCGCCCTTGGAACAATGTTGGCTCTTAGTGCTGCACCTAGTATTGCTTTGGCAGACTCAGCAGATAATTTCAAAGGCCCGAATCTGTCTTTGGGAATGGGTATTCAGTCATCAACCTTCAAAACCCAAGAGCAAGGTGCAGGTACTTGGACTGGTAATGGAGACGTAAGTGGATACTCTGGATCGTTTTCATATGATCGCCAAATAGAGTGGCCTAACGATGCCGCTAAATTTGGAGGGAAAATGGAATTGGGTTACAACGTCAAACTCGATGAAAACTTTCTGTTGGGTGCAAGCTTGACGGGTGATTTCACTAAGCTTTTGTCTGGCTCGAAAAAAAGTTCCTCGGCTGGAGCTATGTCTTGTTTGACTGGCAGCGGCGGATTTTCAGCTGAGTGTGCCACTTCATCTGGCGATGGTGGCAGTCCTTCAACGGGTGCTTTTACCGATACAGCAAATTTGAATCTGCGTAGCTTGACAAACGAGATGACTCTCAAAAATCGATTTGGATTGGCGCTGCGGCCAATGTTTGTTATTACAGATCAGACTGCTTTTTATTTCAAGTTCTCTTATAACATTGCGGATGCTAGCGGATTCGCTTCGACGATCCAGGTTCGTGGTCCAGGCTACGGGGCAGGTTTCGAGACCAATTTGTCAAGTAATTGGTTTCTGCGTGCTGAGATTGAACAAATTCGATATACCGGCAACTGCAATGATGAATCTGCTTCTGTAAACGTTACCACTAGCGGTGATGGTGGTGTTTCCGGATCCGCTAAAACATCATACAACAGTGGAAAATATACAGCCGATTTGAAATCGACTTTCAGTGTGATTTCTATTGGTTACCGCTTCTAATTTTTGTATTTATTGTTTGAAAGCCCACCCTTTTGGTGGGCTTTTTTATTTGTGATTTAAAACAAAAATTTATAATTTTTTTATCCTAATAAAAATTCAAAAAATTAGGTAATTTGAAATATGGCAACCAGCAAAAAAAAATCGCTCCGTTATTCAAAAAGTGCACATGCAGTGTTACGTGTTGAAAAATCACCCGATCTTAGGGATTTGCTGGGAGAAGCACCTGAAGTATTTCAATTATTTGGAGTTGCTCATGCTGTTGAATACCTGCGCCAATATGTGAAGCATGGTCAAAAATACGCACCATCTTTGGCTGACCGAATTGCAATGCTAGGCAGAGTGGCACAAAAAACGGATCCCAAATCTGCGTTAGAGCTTGCTGAAAAAGCCATTGAAATTTCTGCCCAATGTATCGAAGCCATATTACTTGCCGCGCATATACAAGATCGGCTGGGGCGAAAAACAGAGTCAGCTGCTTTGGCGCTTCGAGCTGTCGAGTCAGAGTTAGCTATGCCAGATCAAGTATTGGCAGGAGCAAATATGTTAGTGCGTTTTGGTTATGAAGACATTGCGTTAATTGCGGCGAAACAAGCATTTCAAAGCCTGAGTCAACCACTGCGTCACATTCCTGCATTTCTATACATTGTGCAACGGACTGCGGATTGGGAAATACAAAATAATTTGACTGATCGTTTGCGTGATGCTTATCTGAGCGGCCAGTCTCAAGAGGTAATTGAAGAACCCAGGGACCATTTGCTCTGGTGTGGAGATTTGGGGACGAATATTTTGGTCGCCAAGAAATGGTCTGAGCACAGGTTGCCTCTTCCGTCCGATACGCTCACTTATAGACATAACCCGATATCAGGAAGACGTTTGCGTTTAGGCTATCTTTCTAGTGATTTTCGCGAGCATCCTACCTCACGTTTGATTCATGGTTTATTGCGGCACCACGACCACGATCGTTTCGAGTTATTTATGTATTGCAGTGGTTGGGACGATGGTTCAGCGCTACGTAAAGATATTGAAAGTCATTTTGATCATATTCATTCCGTGAGTGAGTTTGACGATCAGACGGCAGCTAAATTAATCAACTCTCATAATATTGATGTGTTGGTAGAATTGAATGGTCCGACTCGTGCCAATCGCATGGGCATACTCGGATTTCGACCTGCACCTGTACAGATTGGTTATCTTGGATTTCCTGGGAGCGTTGGCGGTCGGATAGTGGACTATATTGTGGCTGATGACTACACCGTGACAGATGGACAGGAAAAGCTTTATCCAGAAAAACTGATCCGTATTCCTCATACATATCAAGTTAATGATTACATGGCGCTCAAGCCATTACCGAAATTAACACGTAAGCAAATAGATTTGCCAGAAGGCGATATTTTGATTTTGGGTATGTTCAATGCAATCGACAAGATCCACGCTGAAGTGTGGCGGGCTTGGATGCGAATTCTCAAAGCAGTGCCAAACGCCATGTTATGGACATTGAATGTCGGTCAGACTACCTTGCAGCATGTTGCTGCAGCAGCCATCGCCGAAGGCATTGACCCTAACCGCATCATTATCGCTCCTTCCATGCCCCAGGAAGAGCACCTTGCTCGGATTCAGGGTTGTGATTTGATGCTTGATCCTTGGCCTTATGGCGGTCACACCACTACAAGTGATGCACTATTTGCGGGTGTGCCCGTTATTACTTTGGAGGGTACAAATTTTGCCGGTCGCGTTAGTGGTGGTTTGTTGCGGGCAGCAGGTCTGGAATTACTCGTTCAACCGAATCAAGAAACTTATATTGCTAAAGCTATAGAGCTACTGCGCAATCCTTTCGAATTATCAAGAATTAAGCAGCATTTGCGGAGCACCGCAATGTATTCACCAGTTTTCGATGCTGTTGGCCGGACAAATGATCTGGAAGCTGCTTATTTATTAGCTTTCGACAAAGCTGAAAAAGGCATCGCCCCTGAGCATATTTTTATTGGTGAATCTGCAACAGCTAGGTCAATCCCGGTTTATAAAAGTTTGCCAATTTCCAATTTGAATAGATTGAATCATTCTGTATCATGCATCGGCGAGAAATTACAGGAAGAAAAAATTAATGACATCGAGGCGTTTATCATTTCATGGGAAGGACAACATGAAAAAGCTCAGTTCATATCGATGGAGTTGCAATCGATTTTAAATAAAGTCAGCATTATTTATTCCGATCCTGACCCCAATTTTTCTTTGGACGTTCAATGCACTCAAATTAAACGTCCAAATGAATTGTTCTGGGGGGATAAGTTCAAAGCTTGCATCGATACATTCAGTGAGAAATTATTATTAATTATTCACGCAGATTGCATTTGTGAGGATTGGCCAGGTCTAGCAAAAAAATGTCTGGATACGTTCAATTACCATAGCCAAGTTGCTGTTTGGTCTCCGAAAATAGAAGGCACACCTTATGACGTCAGGGTTACCACAGTCGCACAAATTGAGCAGACCACCTTAAGTATCGTCACCAATACGGATGGCATTGTTTTTTGTCTTAACAAACAGATTGTGGAAAGAATGAAGAAAGCCGATTTTTCTGAAAATATTTATGGATGGGGGATAGACATTATGTTTTCAGCACATGCATTGACGATTGATAAATTGGTCGTTGTCGATAACTCAATATCCATTCGACATTCGACATCAACCGGTTATTCAAAAATATTGGCGAATGATCAATGTAATTTGTTTTTGAAACAGCTTTCCACTACTGAACGCGTCCAATATTTTTTGTCGGATGCCTACGTGAATTTACGGAGAAATGCGTTTAGAGAGGTGGCTAAATTTAGCTAAGAGTAGTATTTTTCAGTTGCCTAGGTAAGTTCAACGAAATGTAAGTTGTTATAAATGCTATTTATAGTACTCTCAGAAAGTTAAATCTCAACCTTGCCTAATATCCACTGAATGTGTGGGTAAGTCTGTGGACCACTTGCTAAACAGTAGTTTAAGTCATTGATTTCGCTGAATAAATTTTATCTGTTCAAAATCAAGGCATGGGGATAATTTCAGCCCTGTAGAATTCAGCGCTTACGCAAAAGCGAGCCGCATTGTCAAACCCCAAGCTATGGCACTCAAATCCACGATTTACAAAGCCAGTCTGCAGATTGCCGACATGGACCGCCATTACTACGCCGAGCATGCGTTAAGCATTGCCTGCCATCCTTCCGAAACCCTGCAGCGCATGATGGTGCGGGTGCTGGTGTTTGCGCTGCATGCGCACGAATATCTGGAATTCGGTAAAGGCATTTCGGACGCCGAAGAACCGGATCTCTGGCAAAAAGATCTGACGGGCACGATTGAAAAATGGCTGGAAGTCGGCCAGCCTGAAGAGCGGCGGGTATTGAAAGCCTGCGGCAAGGCCGGTGAGGTGTGGATCTATATGTACAGTAGCAGTGCGCCGGTGTGGTGGAAGCAAATGGCACCGAAACTGGCGCGGGCAAAAAATCTGCGCGTCTTGCAGATCGCTGCGGACACGGCAACCGAGCTGGAGAGGCTCTGTCAGCGCAACATGCAACTGCAAGTCACGATTCAGGATGGCGAAATATGGATGCGTGATGCCGTCAATGCGGTACAGGTGCAGTTAAGCGTCATCATGCCGGGCGCGCATTAATGCTGAACAGCGTATCAGCCTAGCTTGCGTTGCATTCCGGATGGCAGGCTGGCTATACGCTGAAATTCTGCGCTACTAAAAAACGGATCCCCCTGAACAAAAGCATGCAGCATATCGGTGGCATCTACGCCCCAAAAATTATGCCCGTCAACCACTGCCGTCGGTACACCAAACACACCAGCAGCAATTGCCTGGTCACCGTTGGACTTTAACTGAGCCTTGATGGCTGGGTCGTCCAGCGCTGCTGCGTCAATCCTCAATTCCTGCAATAAGGCCATCCATGCAGCCGTATCAGTGGGAACGCAGCCATCTCGCCACACATAATCAAACAGACGATCAATCACGGCAGGCTGGCAATCGAGTGCAATACACAAACGCAAAAGCGGTAAGGGATTAAACGGATGCTGTGAGGGCAGTGTCATCGCAATGCCATGATGATGAGCGATCCACAAGCAATGCGCATAAGTCCAGTCGCGTTTGGGAGCGATTTCAACCGGACCTTTATTGTCCCAATGCTTGAGCAGACCGGCGAACAAAATAGGTTTGGGAGAAATTAACCGAACGGGTGCTTGCCGTTGCAGTCGTTGCCACTGCAAATAGGCAAAGGGCGAGATGAAATCGAAATACCAATCAATCGGTGCCATCGCAGTCGAATTCATTTACTGATTCCTTGCAGGAGGAAGACAATAAGTCGGCATCTCGCAGTCGCTGCAAGCGCACTGATTGCGCACAAAAGCCATGCATTTGCCCGGGCCGCGCGTGTAGATCATGCCTTGTGTGATCGGATTAGTCGGCGCGCTGCACTCGGCCTGCAGCCGCGCCTCCAGTTCAGCGCGTTGCGCCTCGTTCAAGCTGCCAGTGCGCACCGCATGAACGAAATCCATCGTGCCGCTGTTTTCTACCGCCATCGGCGGTGCTGTGTCGGCCAGTGCGCCGGCACAAAAAAACAGCAGTCCAATTAACAAAGCTTTCATGCTTACTCCAGGGTGTCAGACCAGATGGTACGTGCCCAGTTGTTGGCGTAGCTGCCTTCGAGTTCGGTTGGCCCGCTGCTGACACCACCGGAGCCACCCACGACTTTGAAGGTGCGCTCGTTGGGCACATACTCATGCACGCTGGCGACGTGCACCACGTTGCGGTCGTCAACAAAGCTGTAGCAGGTATTGGTCAGCATTGGTGCCGGATTGATCTCCCAGCCATTGAGTTGCGCAACAATGGCTGCGGCCGCAACCTTGGCCTGGTTGTTTGCCATATGACCGCTCTTGGGCATCAGGGGCGCAACTTGAATGGCGTCGCCAATCACAAACACATCGCTGGCAGCCGTTGATTCAAAGCTTTGATAATTGACGCCGCACCAGCGGTTGTTGGCCATATTGGTCAGGTTTGCCTGCTGCGCGATTTTGCCTGCCTTCATTGCCGGCAGCGCGTTGATCACATCGGCCTTCACATCGGCCTGCACTTCAAATTTGATCAGGCCTTCTTTGGCCGATACCGCAATGGCTTTATGCTGATTGCGGTATTCGATGATGTCTTTGTATTGTTCGGCCCAGACCTTTTTAAACAAACCCGCCTTCGACACCACATCCTGATTGGCGTCGAGAATCAAGACCTTGCTGCGTGGTTTGGCATTTTTAAAATACCAGGCGACCTGACAGGCGCGCTCGTACGGTCCGGGCGGGCAGCGATAGGGCGCTTCCGGAATCGTGATCGCATACACACCGCCATCGGGCATGGCTTCGAGCTGACGACGCAGTGCCTGCGTTTCGCTGCCGGCTTTCCATGCCTGCAAAATCTGGCCGGATTCATGCGCCTCAGACAGGCCCTCAATACTGCTCATGCTCAGCTCAATGCCGGGTGACACAACTAGCTTGTCGTAAGTCAGCGTACTACCGCCGGCCAGCGTCACGGTACGGGCATTGCTGTCGATAGCGCTGGCCAGATCATGCACCATACGCACACCATGATTTTTCGTCAGCGTCGAATAGGGGCGGGTAATGTCGGCCAGCTGGCGGCTGCCGCCCACCACCAGATTCGACATCGGGCAAGAAATGAAGGCCGCATCCGGCTCGATCAGGGTCACGTCAATCTGGTAATTCGACAGCAGCCGGATGTACTTGGCTGCCGTGGCACCACCGTAGCCGCCGCCAATTACCACTACTTTTGCGCCACGCATGGCAAAGGCGGACAGTGAACTGCTGGCCAGACCCAATGCGGCCCCGGCCTGAATAAAGCTTCTGCGATCCATGTCGTGGCTCCTCAAGGTTGCTGGCTGGCGAAGTAGCCAGCCAACAGTTTGATCTGATCGTCGGAAAAACCTTTGGCGATCTGATGCATGATGGTGGCGCTGCGGGCACCGGATTTAAAAGCCTGCATCTGTTCGATGATGACTTCGCTTTTCATGCCGGCCAGTGAAGGCAGTGCTGCGCCCTGCAAGCTTTTGCCGGCTGTGCCGTGGCAATTGGCGCAGGTCGCGGCCAGACTTTGTGTAAAGAGCGCTTGTCGCTCATCGGCGCTGGCAATGCCCGAAAATAGCAGGCAAGTCGCAAGTAGCGCGGTCGCTGATTTGATGTTCATCTTTGGCCTCTGCAGTCTGGTGCGGGACGTATCCGCGCAATCAGGGTGGTTGAATTGAGGGGGCTGGCTTGTTCTAATCGTTCGCCATTCGAGCTGATTGTACCTGTAATTTTTTGCGCTGCTATACTTTGCGCGAACCGTAAACCGCGCTGTTTTGCGCTTATTCGAAACCTAAAAAAATGAAAACATTCTTCCTCTCAGGTGCGTTATTTTTCTCGCTTTTTGCTGCTGCCAATGCGCATGCCGATTGGGTCAGGGTTGAGCACCCTGTTAAAGAATTGGCACTTTATCTGGACCCGGAGACCCGTGAAGACAGTGGTCATGGCACGACCAAAATGTGGCATCTGCTCGATTACTCGGCAGTGCAAGAAATCGACGGCAAAGCCTTCAGCTCGATGAAGGGGCAGGATGAATACGATTGCGCCAAGGGTTTGAGCCGCGAGTTGCTGCATCTCTGGCATCGCGATGCGATGGGTAACAGCCAGATGGTCAATGCCGCCTACGTGCCGACCGCCTGGCTGGCGCCGGAGTCCGGCAGCGTCGGGCAAGCGTTGCTGCAGTTGGCTTGCAAGCCAAAATAAAGAGCACTCTCTTGACTGACCTGAGCAAAAAAATCAGCCGACTTCCCGGGCGCATCGAGCATGCGCCAGAGAATTTCGTTGCAGATGAACTGGTGGGCGCAATCCATGCCCATGGCATGGATGCGTCACGTCGCGATTTTTTGCGTCGCAGTTTTGTTGCGGCTTCGGCGGCTACGGGTGCATTGGCGGCAAGTACGGCGCAAGCTGGTGCGGATCATCCTGGCTTTGATGGCGAAGCAGCGATACTGACGCTACCTGCGCACAGTACCAGTCTGGGTCACCCGGTTGCCTACCGAGCTTATGGCCTGCCTTCCCAATTTGAAGCGAATCTGCAGCGACGCGAATCGCCGGGGCTGACCAAGCGCCGTGAAAGTGGCGTCGCTTTCACGCCCTTGCAAGGCTTGTTCGGCATCATTACGCCAAGCGGTTTGCATTTCGAGCGACACCACGCGGGCTGGCATGATATTGATCCGGCTACGCACAGACTAATGATCAACGGGCTGGTGGCAACGCCCAAGGTGTACACCGTTGGTGAACTGATGCGCCTGCCTTCGGTGTCGCGCATGCATTTCATCGAATGCGGCGCCAACACGGCAATGGACTGGGGCGGGCCGACTGTGCCTTCGGTGCAGTACACCCACGGCATGTTGTCCTGCAGTGAATTTACCGGCGTGCCCTTGTCGTTGTTGCTTGACGACTGCGGCATTGACCGCAGCAATGCCCGCTTCATTCTGGCCGAGGGGAGTGATGGTGCGGCGCTGACGCGCACCATTCCTATCGAGCGTGCACTCGATGATGTGCTGGTGGCCTGGGGCATGAACGGCGAAATGCTGCGCCCGGAAAATGGCTATCCTTTGCGGCTGGTTGTGCCGGGTGCGCAGGGCGTCTCCTGGGTCAAATGGCTGCGCAGAATTGAAGTCGGCGACGCGCCCTATGCCACACGCGAAGAATCGACCCAATACACCGACCTGATGCCGGACGGCCTGCAACGCCAATATGGACTGGTGCAGGAATGTAAATCCGTGATCACCACGCCGTCCGGTGGACAGCGTTTGCTCGACAAAGGTTTTTATAACATCACTGGTCTGGCCTGGTCGGGACGTGGCAAAGTCAGCCGGGTTGATATTTCGACCGATGGCGGGCGCAACTGGCAAGCTGCGCGGCTGGAGTCGCCGGTTTTGACTAAGTGCCTGACCCGGTTTAATTTTGACTGGCAATGGGATGGCAAGCCTTCGATTTTACAATCGCGTGCAATCGACGAAACCGGCTATGTGCAACCGAAGATCAATGCCTTGCGCACTGTTCGCGGCACGCGCTCGGTTTATCACAACAATGCGATTCAGTCGTGGCGGGTCGAAACCTCGGGTGAGGTGATGAATGTCCAGATTTCCTGATCGCGCAGTAGTGTTGTCAATCCTGCTGGCCATGATGGTTTCAGTACAGGCTTGGGCCGAGGCTTTTCCGCAGATAGGACGGCGCGCCACCGTGGCCGAAATCGCCGCCTGGGATATTGATGTACGACCCGATTTCAAAGGCTTGCCAGCAGGTTCGGGCAGTGTCACCCAAGGCTTGAAAGTCTGGGAAAGCAAATGTGCCGCCTGTCATGGTGCATTTGGCGAGTCGCCGGAAGTTTTTCCCCCTTTAATCGGTGGCACCACAGCCGCCGATGTTGAACGCGGTCGCGTTGCCGGTTTGAACGCGGCGACTGAAAACGCACGTACCACCATCATGAAACTGGCCACCGTCTCGACGCTATGGGATTTTATTCGTCGTGCAATGCCCTTTGATCAGCCCAAGAGTTTGTCGGTGGAGGAAGTGTATGCAGCCACTGCCTATTTGCTGCATCTGGCCGATCTGGTGCCGGCAGACTTTGTGCTGTCAGATCAGAACATCGTGCAAATCCAAAAAATTATGCCGAACCGCGATGGCATGACAACTGCGCATGGACTGCGTGATATCAAGGGCAAGCCTGACGTGATTAGTGAGGCTTGCATGAAAGACTGTCCGCTTGAGGCGACTTCGCTGATGGTTTTGCCGGCAAGCGTGAACGGTCGCAACGGCAATCTTGCCGAACAAAATCGCCACTACGGTTCGGTGCGCGGTATTGATACCAGTCGCCGATGAACAGATTGAATCTGAAAGTCAGGCAAAGGAGTTAAAAATGGGTGAGCCCATGCGCGTACGCGCCAGCAAAACCGGTGAGCTGGTTGAAGTGAAAATCCTGATGAAGCACCGGATGATCAGTCGCCTGAGCTGGGACACCAGCGGGCATTTGAATTTGCCGCATTTTATTCAAACCGTGCGCGGCACGTGCAATGACCAACCAATTTTGCATGTGCATTTCGGCGGTTCGGTAGCAAGAGACCCGTACTTTTCTTTCAAGTTCAAAGGCGGTCAGATAGGCGACCGTATCGTCATTTCCTGGGTCGACACGGAAGGCGACACACGCAGCGATGAAGCGTTCGTTGTCTGAGCTTTTTACAGCATTGTCTTTCGCAAAATAAAACGCTCGCTTTGCGCTTCCAAAACAATCAAATTTTTTGCTTTCAGGTATGTGATTTCTTGATTTCTTGATCACGGGAATATGTATAATTGCTTCGCTAATCGACCACAAGACACGAAGTGCAGGGTCATTAGAAAGCGGGAATGCGCTGCTTCGCAGCCATTCTGATACAAACTCGGGAGACAAAATGAAAATGAGTAAGAAGCTGTTAGGGTTGGCCCTGATTGCCTCGCTGGGCGCCGGTTTTTCCGGTTCGGCGATGGCCACTGGCGCATCCACCAATGATCTGATCAATGACACCAAAACCCCTGGCGACGTGACCACCTACGGTATGGGCTACGGTCAACAGCGTTTTTCCAAGCTGACCCAAATTAATCGCGCCAGTGTCAAAAACCTGGTGCCAAAGTGGAATCTGAGTCTTGATTCCAATCAGCCACAATCCCAGCAGCCCCTGCTGATCGACGGCATCCTGTATCTGCCGACCGTGAACGCCACACTGGCAGTCGATGCCATCACCGGCAAGCAATTATGGAAAACCCCGCTGGACTTGCCGGAAGATGTGTACAACGCCGTCTGCTGCGGTAACCACAATCGCGGCCTGGCAGCCCATGACGGCATGCTGTTCCGCACGGTGATCGATGCCACCGTCATTGCGCTGGACATGAAGACCGGCAAGCAAGTCTGGAAAACCGTTGCCGAAGACTACAAACAAGGTTATTCGATGACGGCAGCGCCGGTCATTGCCAACGGCGTGCTGCTGACCGGTATGTCCGGTGGTGAATACGGCGTGCGCGGCTTCATCGATGGCTACGATCCAAAAACCGGCCAGCGTCTGTGGAGAAAATTCACCACCGCCGCTCCTGGCGAGCCAGGTGGCGATACCTGGCCTGGCGACACCTACAAGCGTGGTGGCGGCTCGACCTGGATTACCGGCTCCTACGATCCTGAGCTGGATCTGGTTTACTGGGGCACCGGCAACGGCGGCCCATGGAACCCGGCCTTCCGCGGTGGCGTGGCCATGGACAACAAGTACATTGCGTCCGTGCTGGCACTGCGTCCAAAGACCGGCGAGCTGGTCTGGCACTATCAATTCTCGCCAAACGAAGCGTATGACTACGATGGCGTCAATGAAAACGTGCTCGCTGAAATCAAAGTCGAAGGCAAAGCACGCAAAGTGATTTTGCATGCTGACCGTAACGGATTCTTCTACGTGATTGACCGTACCAATGGTCAACTGATCTCGGCCAACAAATTTGTCGGTCGTGTTGACTGGGCCAAGAGCATCGATCTGAAAACCGGTCGCCCTATTCTGACCGAAATGTCGGAACGTCATCACAAAACACTGGTGATGGAAAAAGCGGATGAAGTCTGGCCATCAGCCCTGGGCGGCAAGAACTGGATGCCTATGGCGTACAACCCGGAGACCAACACTGCGTTTGCGAATACGCTCAACTTTGGTATGGCTTACCGCACCATGGAGCAAGAGTGGAAGCGCGGTACCTTCTACATCGGCATGGACTTCACCGGTTTTGCATACGACAGCAAGCAGCCACGCGGCTACCTGAAAGCGATTGATCCGTTGACAGGTAAAGACAAGTGGGCCGTGCCTCTGGCGATTCCGCACTTTGCCGGCGTGATGGCAACCAAGGGTGGTCTGGTGTTCACGGGTTCGATGCTGGGTGAATTCATTGCTTACGATGATCAGACCGGCAAAAAGCTGTGGTCCTTCCAGACCGGTTCGGGCATGGTTTCGATGCCGATCACCTGGGAAAAAGACGGCAAGCAATACATTACCGTCACCAGTGGCACCGGTGGGGTGTATGCGTTGTACTCCGGCGACGAGCGTTTGAAAAACACGCCGACCGGCAGCTCGATCTGGACTTTCGCTCTGTCGAAATAAGCCTGTCGTAATGTAAAAAAAATTGAGCAGGCATTGACGCGACGTCAATGCCTGTTTTTTTAATACCTGAAAACGTATCGAACCAATGAACACAAGCCGTACTGCATTTTCCGCGCTGCGTTTTTCGCGCCTGTTTTTACTCCTGATTTCTTCCCTGTTGATGAATCTTGCGCATGCCGAGGACGCAGTCACTGCGCCAGCGGCTGACAAGCCGGCAGACATTACCCCTGAGAGCATCGAGAAGGGTCGCACTCTCTACCGCAGACTGTGCCTGCGCTGCCATGGTCCTGAAATGGTAGGTGGTAACAATGCTTTTGATTTGCGCACCTTCCCCCAGGATCAGCATGCGCGTTTTGTGAATTCCGTCACCAACGGCAAGCGTGCGATGCCACCCTGGAAAGGCATCATTAGCGATGAAGAGATTAGCCATCTCTGGTCTTACGTTGCCTCGCGAGGCGGCAAGTCGTGATCAGGCTGCTGGCGCTCGCTGTCGCCGTCTGCTCCCTGTGCGGCAGTGTTGCTGCGCTGGCCGCCGAGCCTGATGCCGTTGCGTCATTGACGGTTTGTCTTAACAAAGACAATGCGCCGTTTTCATTCAAAAAAGACAGTGGTCCCGGTGGCTTTGATTATCTGCTGGCGCAGGCAGTGGCTCAGCAATTGGGCAAATCGCTGGAAGTGAAGTGGTACGAAAAAGAGCGGCGCAGTCGTGGCCCGGTATCGGTCAAGACCAGCGTGCTGATTAATGCCGGCGTGTGCGAGCTGGTGGGTGGTTTTCCCCTGATTCAGTCTTCGCTGGACAGACCGTCTGGCGAAGCGGCCAGCCTGCCGCCCATTGATGGCATGACGCCTGAAAATCCCAAGCGCAGTATTGCAGGCAGCCAGTTAACGGCCAGCGCGCCTTACCATTTTGCCGGTGTAACGGCGGTGCTTGGGCCGAAGATGGCGTTGCAAAAACTGGAATCGCTGGATCAGGCCAAGTCCTATCAAATTGGCAATCGTCCGGCAAGTATTGGCGACCTGATTGCGATGTCCTATAAAAAAGGTCTGTTGATTAACAATATCGTGCACGTCGGCATGCAGGACGATCCGCTCGATGCCTTAGCCAGATCGGAATTTGATCTGTCCCTGATCGAGGCGCACAAGTTCGATCGCTATCTGCAGGAAAATCCGGCAACGCTGCTGCGTAGTTCAGGCTTATTCTTTCCAGTGGGTTTCAATGTCGGCTTTGTCAGTACGGCAGAGCATAGCGTCTTGCTGGCTGCAGTCAGTGCCGTGGTGGAGGAGATGCGGAAAGATGGCCGGCTTGAAAAAATTGCACGTTCGGCAGCAATGACTTTCATCGCTCCGCAAAGCCCTGCCGTTCGTACGGGCTTAGGTCTGGAACAATTTGCGCAATAAATGATTTTGTCAATGCAAAGAGAGTTTGAATTGACGAAATTTTATGCTGAATAGCATTCTAAAATTAAAGAAAAATTTGCCAAGTCAACAAGCTTTATGTCTGTCCAGAAAAACTCATATTCAGTTTCTTGATTTTGCGAAATAACAGTGTTATATAGTCACAGGCGTAAAATTTTTTGCTTCAAAGTCAAAGATTTTTTAGCTTAGACAACCAAACCGGGAGTAATAAGAAAAGCGTGTTTTGCAGCCGGACTTATCGGTGAATAATTAAGCGCAGTTAGCAATGGCATGACAACAATGCCAATACCCTTGTGATCAATCTGATGAGAAATCATTGGCTTAATGTGCAGTGAAACCAAGAAAGAGGAGAGTTAAACATGGCAATCAGTTTCAATCTGAACGGTGCGACGGTTTCCGTCCAGGCCGAGCCGGACACCCCACTGCTGTGGGTGATTCGTGATGAAGTCGGTCTGACCGGCACCAAATTTGGTTGTGGCGCAGCGTTGTGTGGTGCTTGCACCGTGCACCTGAACGGCAGCCCTATTCGTTCATGCCAGACCCCAGTGTCTGCAGTTGCAGGCAAAAACGTTGCTACGGTCGAGTCACTCTCCGCAGACAATTCACACCCGCTGCAAAAAGCTTGGGTCAAACATCAAGTGCCACAGTGCGGCTATTGCCAATCTGGTCAGTTGATGAGCGCAACCGCGCTGCTGTCCAAGAACAAAAATCCAAGCGATGCCGATATTGATGCAGCAATGAGCGGCAACCTGTGCCGTTGCGGTACCTACAACCGCATCCGCGCTGCGATCAAGGACGCTGCCGCTGAAATGCGCAAAGCTTAAGGTAAAGGAGATAACAAAAATGACAACGACACGTCGCGAATTTCTGAAGTCTGGCGCTCTCGCCTCTGGCGTCGCCGTGCTGGGCATGTACTTGCCTGGCCTGGGTGGCGAAGAAGCTAAAGCTGCAGGCTCCGTGCACACGCCAAACGCGTGGGTACACATTGCTGATGACAACACCATTACCCTGATCTCGTATATGTCCGAGATGGGTCAAGGCGTTTACACCTCCCTGCCAATGCTGATCGCTGAAGAGCTCAACGTTGACATCAACACCGTCAAAATCGCTACCGCACCTGCTAACCCAGCGTACGTGAACGGCTTGCTCGGCGCGCAAATCACCGGTGGTTCCACCTCGATTCGCGATGCATGGGAAAAGCTGCGTATCGGCGGCGCACAAGTGCGCACCATGCTGGTACAAGCTGCTGCCAATAACTGGGGCGTTGATGCTTCGACCCTGACTGCCGAAAACGGTATCGTCACCGGCGGCGGCAAATCGGCAACCTACGGCGAACTGGCTGCAACTGCTGCCAGCGTGCCAGTGCCAAAAGACGTCAAGCTGAAAGATGCTTCGCAGTTCAAGATCGTTGGTAAGTCAATCCAGCGTCTGGACACCCCATCGAAAGTTAACGGTACCGCAGAATTCGGTATCGATGCACGCGTGCCAGGTATGGTCTACGCTTCGATCGAGCAAACCCCGGTTATCGGCGGCAAGCCAGTCAGCTTCGATGGCGCACAAGCCAAATCAATGCCAGGCGTGATCGCTGTGGTGCAAATCGCTGACGGCGTCGCTGTCGTTGCGGACACCTACTGGCACGCATTCAAGGCTCGCAAGACCTTGAAAGTGGTCTGGGATGAAGGTCCTGGTGCAACGGTTTCGACCGCTGGCATGTGGGCTGGTATCAAAGATGCGCACAACTCGGTCAAGCCAATCAAGATTCGTCCTGATGTCGGCGATGCTGATGCTGGTATGCGTGGCGCAAACAAAGTCATGACCGCAACCTACATGACTCAGCTGCTGGCTCACCAGCCGCTCGAGCCAATGAACATGATCGCTGATGTTAAAGGTGATCGTTGCGAACTGACCGGCCCTACCCAGTTCCCACAAGGCGCGCAAGGTACTGCAGCTGCTGTCTTGGGCATGAAGCCTGAGAACATCACTGTTCGCACCACGTTCCTGGGCGGCGGTTTTGGTCGTCGTATCGAGCTGGACTTCATTGCACAAGCTGTGCAAGTGTCCAAAGCAGTCGGTAAGCCAGTCAAAGTGTTGTGGTCGCGTGAAGACGACATGAAGCATGACTTCTATCGTCCACAAGGTCTGCAACGTATTGAAGCTGGTGTGGATAAAGAAGGCAATCCAGTTGCCGTCAAGTTCCAGATGACTTCGCAGTCGATTACCCAGCGTGCATTCGGCCTGCCGAAAAACACGCTGGACCCATTCATGGTTGAAGCTGCGATTGCTCCATACGCCGTGGCTAACACTTCGCATGACCTGATCATTCATGATGCAGGCCTGCGCGTTGGTTACCTGCGTGCTGTGTCGCACACCATGAACTGCTTCGCCAACGAGTGCTTCATGGACGAACTGGCACACGCTGCTGGTAAAGATCCAATCGCATATCGTGCGGCTCTGCTGAAAGATGAACGTTATACCAACGTTCTGAAATTGGCTGCCGACAAAGCAGGCTGGGGCAAGAAGTTGCCAAAAGGCCGTGCAATGGGCGTGGCGCTGATGGAAGGCTACGGCACCTACATGGCGCAGATCGCAGAAGTTTCTGTGATCAATGGCGAAGTCAAAGTACACAAAGTGACCGTTGCTTGCGATCCGGGCCGTATGGTTAACCCAGAGATCGTTCGTCAACAGCTCGAGTCAGGCATCATCTATGGCCTGTCCGGCGCACTGTACGGTGACATCACGTTGAAAAACGGCCGTGTCGAACAAAGCAACTTCAACGATTTCCGCGTGATTCGTCAAAACGAATCGCCAGTGATCGATGTTGTTCTGGTCGAGAGCAATGAGAAGCCAGGTGGCGTTGGTGAGCCATCAACCTCGCTGATCGGCGCTGCAGTCGGCAACGCAATTTTCACCGCATCCGGTCGCCGCGTACGCAGCTTCCCGCTGGCTTCGGGTCTGAAAAACGCGTAATGCATGCAGTAAGTTAGTAAATTGCTCCCCTTCCGCAAGGTTGGGGAGCATTTTTTTTAGAGCGCCATTTAAAAAACCGCTCTTGATGTTTATTTTTTTACAGAATTCATCCCATGGATAGCATCGATCTCGAAGTCTTGAAAACCTGTGCCGAGTGGATTGCCGCCGGCAAGCATTGCGAAATGGTCACTGTGATCAAGACCTGGGGTTCGAGTCCGCGTCCCGAAGGCGCAACCCTTGGCATCTGCGAAGATGGTCATGTGGTCGGCTCAGTCTCTGGTGGTTGCATTGAAGACGATCTGATCGATCGCGTGCGCACGCACGGCATTACCCGCACGCTGCCTGAAGTTGTGACCTATGGCATTACGGCCGATGAAGCGCATCGCTTCGGCCTGCCTTGCGGCGGCACTATACAGCTGACCATTGAGCCGCTGAATGCAGAGAGCAAAATCGGCGAGTTGGTTGACCGACTCGCGCAGCATGAGCTGGTTGCGCGCCGGCTTGATTTGCAAACCGGTGCCGTCACGCTGAGCCCGGCCAGTGCCGGCATGAGCCTGCAAATTTCGGAAACGATTCTGACCACGATCCATGGACCGCGCTGGCGCTTGTTAATTATTGGTGCCGGTCAGTTGTCGCGCTTTCTGGCTCAAATTGCTGTCGGCATGGACTATTTCGTCACCGTCTGCGACCCGCGCGAAGAGTATCGGGAAGGCTGGCATGTCGATGGCGTGCAAGTCGTGCATGCCATGCCGGACGATCTGGTGCTCGAGATGCGACTCGATACCCGCAGCGCCGTTGTCGCGTTGACGCACGACCCCAAGCTCGATGATCTGGCCCTGATGGAAGCCCTGAAGTCGGAAGCGTTTTATGTTGGCGCCATCGGTTCGCGAACGAATGACAGCAAGCGGCGCGAACGCCTGCTGGACTTTGATCTGACACCGGCTCAGCTCGACAAATTGCATGGCCCGATCGGGCTCTACATTGGCAGCAAAACCCCATCCGAGATTGCCATTTCGATTCTGGCGGAAATGACAGCGGTTAAAAATGGCGTAGACTTGCCCGACTCTGTGAAGGTCGGCAAAGCCAAAGAGGCAGCGCAGCTTGATGCCAGCCCTGAGGCCTGTTTGCTCGACCCGACGCAGCGTATCGTTTAAACTTATTTTGCACCTTGACCCGGCGGCCCCGAGTGGGCCGCTTTGCTTTTATCCTATGCAAAATTCTCATTCAGACCGACCTGACACCCCGTGCGTTGCGGTGTGTTCCACCACCTTCGATGATATTTGCCGTGGCTGCGGCAGGACAGTGATCGAAGTCGCCGAATGGGTCTTCATGTCTGACGAACAAAAAAATATAGTCTGGGACCGTATCCTGTCACAGGGTTATCCACGTCGTAATTCCTGAAGCCATACTGCGCGCAAAACCTGAGCGCGCAGTAACAAAATCCCAATCAACACAGGGTAAAATGCGCGGATTGAAAAAATGCACGATAAGCGGATCAGTCCCTCGTCATTTCCTTGTCATATTCGACCGATAACATTCGGTCATGAACCCAGCATCTATACGCACCCAACATGAGGTTTTCTCATCCATGAGCGCACCGAGTCCTACGATTCAAGCCGGAAGTGCTGTCGCGAGCAGCGCCAGGGCGACAAGAGGCACCTCGCAGCTGCCCGATTTTCTGTTCCATAAAATCACCTTCGGTTTCGCCTTGCTGGTGCTGCTGGTATTGGCCGGCATTGTCGCTTCACTAGTGGTCGGTGCATGGCCTGCGCTCGAACATTTCGGCCCCGGTTTCATTACCCGGGTCGAATGGGATCCGGTCAATGATGAGTACGGCGCGATGATCGCCATCGCCGGTACGTTGACGACTTCCTTTTTAGCCTTGCTGATTGCCTTTCCGGTCAGCTTTGGCATTGCCCTGTTTCTGACCGAAATCTGTCCGCCCTGGTTGAAGCGCCCGCTCGGCACTGCAGTCGAGTTACTGGCCGGTGTGCCCAGCATCATTTACGGTATGTGGGGCCTGTTTATTTTCGCGCCGTTTTTTGCCGACTATGTGCAGCCGGTGTTGCAAAACACGCTGGGTGAAATTCCGATCTTGGGTGAATTGTTTCAGGGTCCGATGATGGGTATCGGCATTCTGACTGCCGGCCTGATTCTGTCGGTCATGATCATTCCTTTCATTGCCTCGGTCATGCGCGATGTGTTCGAGACCTGTCCGGCAGTGTTGAAAGAGTCCGCTTACGCGCTCGGTTGCACACGCTGGGAAGTGATGCGCAAGGTGGTGCTGCCTTATACCCGCATCGGCGTGGTCGGCGGGGTGATGCTGGGGCTGGGACGCGCACTGGGTGAAACCATGGCTATTACCTTTGTCATTGGTAATGCCCACAAACTTTCCTGGTCGCTGTTCGCCGCCGGTAACAGTATCGCTTCGACACTGGCCAATGAGTTTGCCGAGGCAGAATCCGGTTTGCACATGTCTTCCTTGTTTGCCCTAGGGCTGATCTTGTTTGTGATTACCTTCATTGTGCTGGCTGCCGCCAAACTGATGTTGTCGCGCATGTCCAAAAGCGAAGGAGCCAAATAATGCGTATCGAATTGAGTCGCTCCAACAACCCGGTTTATCTGCGACGCTTGTTGCAGCACCGCGTTGGTATCGCCCTGTCTTTTTTTGCGATGATTGTCGGGATTTCATTCCTGATGTGGATCCTGGCCGTGTTAGTCATTAACGGCTTTGGTGCGATTGATATTGCGATGTTTCGCGAAACGACGCCGGCGCCTGGCAGTGATGGCGGCGGCTTGCTCAACCCGATTATTGGCAGCTTGCTGATGGTGGGCGTGGCCACATTGATCAGTACACCGATTGGTATTTGCGCTGGCATTTATCTGGCCGAATATGGCCAGGAGAGTCGCTTTGCCCAGTTGACACGCTTTGTCACCGACATCATGTTGTCTGCGCCGTCGATCGTGATTGGTCTGTTTGTCTATGCGAGCTATGTCGCCAACGTGCGGCACTTCTCCGGCTGGGCCGGCAGCCTGGCGATTGC
Source organism: Burkholderiales bacterium (assembly GCA_947451925.1). Taxonomy (GTDB): domain Bacteria; phylum Pseudomonadota; class Gammaproteobacteria; order Burkholderiales; family Burkholderiaceae_D; genus Pernthalerella. Next base: position 56,298 of record CANGAW010000012.1, read on the forward strand.
CTTGATTGCCGTGCCGGTCGTGGTGCGTACCACGGACAACATGCTTGGTCTGGTGCCAGCAAGCCTGCGCGAAGCAGCCTTTGCCTTGGGTGCGCCGCGCTGGAAAGTGGCTACGCAGGTCAGGCTGCGGGCGGTCAAGGCAGGGGTGGTTACCGGTGTGTTACTGGCCATTGCCCGCATCTCTGGCGAGACTGCGCCGCTGCTGTTTACCGCCTTGAATAATCAGTTCTTCAGTGCCGACATGAATAGCCCGATGGCTAATCTGCCGGTAGTGATTTTCCAGTTTGCGATGAGCCCTTATGACAACTGGCGCAACCTCGCCTGGGGCGGTGCGCTACTGATCACCTTCAGCGTGCTGGGCTTGAATATTCTTGCCCGCGTATTGGTAAAAACAGGCAAACAGTAATAAAAATTCACGCACCGGATCAAACGATGACGACTCAAACTTTGCAAGAACCTGCTGTTAGCACCGTGCCTGTGACCATTCAGGTGGAAAACCTGAATTTTTTCTACGGCAGCTTTCAGGGCCTGAAAAATATCAATCTCGATATCTACGAGAAAAAAGTCACCGCCTTTATCGGCCCCTCAGGCTGTGGCAAATCGACTCTGCTGCGCACCCTGAACCGCATGTATGACCTGTATCCGGGTCAACGCGCCGAAGGCAAGATCAATTATGGCGGTAACAACATTCTGGAACCTGGTGTGGATGTCAATATTTTGCGCGCCAAGGTGGGTATGGTGTTTCAGAAGCCGACGCCGTTTCCGATGTCGATTTACGATAACATCGCTTTTGGTGTGAAGCTGTATGAAAACCTCTCCAAAGGCGAGATGGATGAACGGGTTGAATGGGCGCTGAATAAAGCCGCCTTGTGGACCGAAGTTAAAGACAAACTCAACAAGAGCGGCTTGTCTTTGTCGGGTGGTCAGCAACAACGTTTGTGCATCGCCCGTGGTGTCGCGGTCAAGCCCGACGTGCTGTTGCTCGATGAGCCGACTTCTGCGCTGGACCCGATTTCGACTGTCAAAATCGAAGAACTCATCAGCGAACTCAAAGAGGATTACACGATCACCATCGTCACCCACAACATGCAGCAGGCTGCGCGCTGTTCCGATTACACCGCCTATATGTATCTGGGTGAACTGGTTGAATTTGGCGAGACCGATAGTATCTTTATCAATCCGACCAAAAAAGAAACACAAGATTACATCACCGGCCGTTTCGGTTGAGACTAAAAACATTATCAGGAGAGCGGTATGCCATCAGAACATTCGTCAAAGCAGTATGAGTTAGACCTTGAAGCGATACGCTCCAAGGTGTTGCTCATGGGTGGCATGGTAGAAAAGCAGTTTCATGATGCGATTGCCTGCTTTCGTAGTCCCAATGCCGTCGAGGCTGACCGCATCATCGCCGCCGATGTCGATGTCAACCTGATGGAAGTGGCGCTTGATGACGCCTGCAGCCATCTGATCGTCAAACGTCAGCCTGCAGCCAATGATTTGCGCACCGTGATGGCTACCATCAAAGCTATTACCGATCTGGAGCGCATTGGCGACGAAGCGACCAAAATCGCCCGTGCTGCGCGCACCATGCACCAGCGCGGCATGACGCCGATTGCGCATGAAGAACTGGTTCGCGTGATGGCTGACACCGCTGGTCAATTGTTGCATGACGCGTTGGATTCGTTTGCGCGACTCGACGAAAAACAGGCAACAGAACTGATCATCAAAGATGAAATCATTGATCATGAATTCCGCTCGGTGATGCGTAATGTTATTACCTTCATGATGGAAGACCCGCGTACAATTTCGGCTTCGCTTGACACCTTGTGGGTGGCCAAGGCGATCGAGCGCATCGGTGACCATGCAAAAAATATCTCCGAGTATGTTATTTATGTGGTCGAAGGCAAAGACATCCGGCACACCGACTATGCCGCGAGCAAGCAGCTCGATGTGCTGTAACAGATAGCAAACGGCAAAAGCAGAGAGCTAGGGAAAACGCATGGCCACAGCAGCACAGACCATTCTGATTGTTGAAGATGAAATGGCGATCGTCGAACTGGTCAGCTTTGCGCTGAAAACGGCGGGCTGGGAAGTCGATGCCGTACACACGACTGCTGACGCATGGGAGTATCTGCAACATAAGCGCCCGCATCTGATTTTGCTGGACTGGATGCTGCCGGATCAGTCCGGTTTGCGTTTGCTGTCCCGCCTGCGTGGCGACCGCAATTTCAGTACCATGCCAGTCATCATGCTGACGGCCAAGAGCATGGAAGAAGACAAAGTCGCGGGCCTTGATCAGGGCGCCGACGATTACATCACCAAGCCTTTTTCGCCGCGTGAACTGACTGCCCGCATCAAGGCGCTGATTCGCCGCAAGACCCCCGAACATGCCGAAGTCGCCATGTCAGCCGGGCCCTTGTCGCTAGACCCGGTCAGTTGCCGGGTCAGCGTCAATGAGCAACAAATCGAAATTGGTCACGCCGAATTCAAACTGCTGAAATTTTTGATTGCCCATCCCGAGCGGGTATTTTCACGTGGCCAGTTGCTCGACAAAGTCTGGGGCGACCATGCGGTGCTGGAAGAACGCACCGTCGATGTCCATATTCTTCGCCTGCGCAAAGCATTGGGAACGGCAGAATCCTTGATTCAGACCGTACGTAGTGTAGGCTACATGCTTTCAGAAAAATAAGTCCCACCTCAATGAACCAACGCGCTTTATTCTGGATGCCAGTGCTGATGCGACTGGGTCTGGTTGCCGTCGTCATGCTTGCGGCGTCTTTTCTATGGAGCGGCGTCATCGGGCTTTTATTCGGTTTTTTGCTGGTGCTGATACTGGCGCTGATACAGCTTAACTATTTGTATCGCTTGTCGCTGTGGCTGGAAAATCCCGAACAAGTCAAACTCGCCGATGGCTTCGGTGCCTGGACCGATGTCTTTGCGCGCCTGTATAGGCTGCGTCGCGAAGATGAAAAAAACCGACACGAACTGGCCGAATGGCTGTCTCGCTTTCGCAAGGCGATGAGCCTGTTGCCGGACGGTGTCGTGATCATGGACGATGTGCTGTTTCTCGAATGGTGCAACCCCGTCGCCGAACAGCATTTAGGCTTAGCGCTTGAGCGTGACAAAGGCATGCGGGTCACCAACCTGATCCGCAGCCCCGACTTTATTGATTACATCATTCTTGCTCGCTATGAGCAGCCGCTGACCCTGACGCTGGGCGAGCGCAAGCTGATCGTGCACTTGATTCCGTTTGAAAATCGTCGCCAGATTTTAGTCACCCACGACGTAACAGATGCCGAGCGGCTGGAACAAACACGGCGCGACTTTATCGCCAACGCCTCGCATGAGCTGCGCACGCCACTGACCGTGATTAACGGTTTTCTCGAAATTGCCACCGGCGACGATTTCATTGACCCCGAAGTGCGGCGCCAGCATTTGCAATTAATGCTGGAGCAGGGCAAGCGCATGCAGCATCTGGTGGAAGACATGCTGTCGCTGACACGTCTGGAATCAATTGATTATCCGGTGCGCGCCGAAGCCATCGACATGCACGTGATGATGGAAGAATTAAAGCGTGACGGCGACGCCTTGTCAGCAGGGCGACATCAAATCAAACTCTTAGTTGAAGACGTCGAACTGGCCGGCAGCAATGACGAATTGCATAGCGCCTTCAGTAATCTGGTGTCCAATGCCGTGCGTTACACCCCGGTCGACGGCAAGATTGATGTGATCTGGCGCGACAGTGAAGCTGGTCCGCAATTCATCGTGCGCGACAATGGCATTGGCATTAGGCCAGAACATATCGTGCGCTTGACCGAACGCTTCTATCGCGTTGACAAAGGCCGCTCACGAGCCTCACAAGGCACCGGTCTCGGTCTGGCGATTGTCAAGCATGTGCTGATGCGGCATAACGCTACCTTGAAGATTGAATCCGAGCCGGGCAAAGGAAGTGCGTTTATTGCGCAGTTTCCGAAAGTGATAACGCTCAAGGCATGACGTCTATGCGGCATGTCCTGTCTACCCTGATGACTGTCAGTGTTCAGCGCATTGAGCGCACTTTATTCTTGATTGAGTAAAGCAAAGACGCTGGATCCCGATTTTCATCGGGATGACGGTAGGAATTTTGATGACGCCTCAACCACTACCGTCGTCACCTTATTGTGACCACTGCTGCGTGGGCGGACTGCATGCAGTCCGAATTCCCCACTACGCTCACTATGAAAATCGGGGCCCAATGACTTTGTTCTCTATTATTCGTATAAAAAATCACCGGCCATAAAAAAACCCCGCCCAAAAAATTGAGGCGGGGTTTTCGCATCCTGGTCCCATGTCCCTGGCTGCGCGGAGAA
>CANGAW010000013.1 GCA_947451925.1 Burkholderiales bacterium
ACAACTGCGCACGCTGGTTTGCGCGATGCCCAAAGCCGAACTGCACATGCACATCGAAGGCTCGCTGGAACCCGAGCTGATTTTTGCGCTGGCCCAGCGTAATGGGCTAAGCCTGCCGTTCGCATCGGTTGAAGTCTTGCGTGCCGCTTATGATTTCAAGGATCTGCAATCCTTTCTCGACATCTATTACGCCGGCGCCAGCGTGCTGTTGCACGAAGCCGATTTTTACGACATGACCCGCGCCTATCTGTTGCGCGCTGTTGCCGATGGCGTGCGGCATACCGAAATTTTCTTTGACCCGCAAACTCACACCGAGCGTGGTGTGCCGTTTGCGACCGTCATTAACGGCATCAGCCGCGCCTTGCAAGACGGCGCGCGCGAGCTGGGCATCAGCAGCGGGCTGATTCTGTGTTTCTTGCGCCATCTGTCCGAAGCCGAAGCCCTGGCTACGCTGGAAGAGGCGCTGCCGCATCGTGACAAATTCATCGGGGTCGGACTGGACTCTTCCGAGCGCGGCCATCCACCGGAAAAGTTCGCCCGCGTCTTTGCCCGTTGCCGCGAACTGGGTCTGCGACTGGTTGCGCATGCTGGTGAAGAAGGTCCGCCAGCCTATATTCGCGACGCGCTTGATCTGCTGCATGTAGAAAGAATTGATCATGGCGTGCGTTGTCTGGAAGACCCGGCGCTGGTTGCGCGGCTGGCCGCAGAGCGCATTCCGCTGACCGTCTGCCCCTTGTCCAACGTCAAACTACGGGTCTTCGAGAGCATGCAAGAACATAATCTGCTGCAATTACTCGACGCCGGTCTGGTGGTCACCGTCAACTCCGACGACCCGGCTTATTTCGGCGGCTACCTGAATCAAAACCTCACGGCCTGCGTCGATGCCTTGCCAATGCGTCGCGAACATGCACAAACATTGGCGCGCAATAGTTTTATTGCCGCCTTTATTGACGATGCACGGCGCACGCAGTATCTGAACGAAGTTGATGCCTTCTTTGCCAGCCATTGATGGCCACCTCCGCTTTCAGTCTGCGCATTTTCCAGCAAGCCTGGCGCATGACGCGCCGCGATTGGCTGGCCGGCGAATTACGCTTTCTGCTGCTCTCGCTGATGGTTGCGGTGGCGGCGGTCTCGTCGGTCGGATTTCTGGTCGATCGCATGAACGGCGCACTGACCCGCGACGCAGCCGAATTGCTCGGTGCCGACCTGGTGGTGCGCAGCGATTATCCGGTGCAAGCCGCGTGGCGAGAGCAGGCCGGCCGTCTTGGGCTGGCGCTTGCCGAGACTATCAGCTTTCCCAGCATGGCCAGCAGTGGCAGCGGGGTGGATGAAGATACCCGTCTGGTGTCAGTCAAGGCGGTGTCACCCGGTTATCCTTTGCGCGGTGCGCTGCAACTTGAAATCAATGGCCATGCACAAGCCGCGAGCGGCATTCCGGCTGCCGGCACGGTATGGGTCGATGCGGCGCTGCTGGCAGCCCGTAATCTGAAGCAAGGCGACAGGCTGCAACTGGGCGAGCGGCAATTTCGGATTGCAGCGACGATTTTGCTGGAACAGGACCGTGGTGCTGCCTTCATGAATTTTGCGCCGCGCGTGATGCTGGGTGTGGCTGATCTGAACGCCACCGGCCTGGTACAAAACGGCTCGCGCCTGAGCTACCGCTTGCAACTGGCGGGCCCGCGCAACGCAGTGGGCCGCTTTCAGCGCTGGCTGGAAGACGATATCAAACGGAGTGCCGTGCGTGGCGTGCAAATCGAATCACTCGACACGGGCCGCCCTGAAATGCGCGCCACGCTGGACCGCGCCCGCCAGTTTCTGGCGCTGGTTGGCTTGCTCTCGGCCATGCTCGCTGCGCTGGCCATTGCCATGGCGGCGCGACGTTTTTTGCAACGCCATCTGGACGCCTGCGCGATGTTGCGTTGTCTGGGGCTGACGCAAAATCAAGTCACAGTATTGCTGCTGGTGGAGTTAACGCTGCTGGGTCTGGCGGGCAGTCTGTTGGGTGCCGTGGCCGGTTTTGGCGCGCACTTTGTTTTGCTGCAATGGCTGGGACCCTTGATGACCGGTTCGCTGCCGGCGGCCGGCTGGTTGCCGCTGGCGCAAGCGATTGCCACCGGCATGCTCTTGCTGTTGGGCTTTGCGATGCCACCGGTGCTGCAACTGCGTAATGTGTCTTACAACAGGCTGATGCGGCGCGAGCAGGATCCACCGCAGGCTTTCACACTGGCTGGCTATGCACTGGCCTTGTCCTCATTTCTTGCCTTGCTGATCTGGCAGGCTGGCGACGTCAAACTTGGCCTGTTAACGGCGGGCGGTTTTTTAGGTGGCACCCTGGTCTTTTCATTACTGGCCTGGCTGCTGTTGGGCTCTTTGCATGGGTTGCGTGGCAGTCTGCCATTTCCGGCCTGGCGTTTTGCGCTCAGTTCCTTGCGTCGCCGGCCTGCGGCCAGTGCGATGCAGATGGTGGCGCTGGCGCTGGGCATCATGGCCTTGTTGCTGTTAACCGTGATCCGGCAAGACTTGCTGGCAGCCTGGCGGCAGTCGTCGCCGCCAGACGCGCCGAATCAATTCATGATCAACATCCAGCCCGAACAAAAAGAGGCTATTACGGCGAGCCTGCGGGCCGGCGGCATAGAGGATGCGCAGTTGTATCCGATGATACGTGGCCGGTTGCTGCAAATTTCAGGTCGCGAAATCAGACCCGACAGCTTTGCAGAAGACCGTGCGCAACGTCTGGTGGAGCGCGAATTCAATCTCTCCACCATGAGCAGTCTTCCGGCGAAAAACCGCATTACCGAAGGCCGCTGGTTTGATGCTGGTGCAAATGCGCCAGAAGCCTCGGTCGAGCAGGGCCTGGCGAAGACCCTGGGCTTGAAGCTGGGCGACAGGCTGCGTTTTGAGGTGGCCGGACAAACGGTGGAGGCAACGATTACCAGTTTGCGCAAACTGGACTGGGGTTCGATGCGGGTGAATTTTTTCGTGATTCTCAATCCGGCTGCGGTGGCAGACTTGCCGGCGACCTGGATCACCGCCTTTCGTTTGCCGCCAAAGCAGCAGAGTCTGGTGAACCAGCTGGTGCATAGCTATCCGAATCTGACGGTAGTGGATGTCGGCAGCATGCTGGCGCAAGTGCAGCAGGTGATTGATCAAGTCATTGCAGCGGTTGAATTTCTGTTTATCTTCACGCTGGCCGCCGGCGTGCTGGTACTGGTGGCGGCCATGCTGGTGTCGCAGCAGGAACGCTTGCGCGAAGCCGGCTTGCTGCGTGCGCTGGGCGCGACCCGGCGCCAGCTGGCGCGTGCCCAGTGGATTGAATGCGTGCTGATCGGTGCCGCTGCCGGCGCCATGGCCGCCAGTGGCGCTGCGCTGGTTGGCTGGCTGCTCGCCCATTATGTGTTTGATTTTGTCTGGATCTTCAGCCCGCTGTTATGGCTGGCCGGTATCACCATCGGTGTCGTAGCGGCGCTGGCCGGTGGCTGGGCCGGCTTGCGCACTGTGCTAACGCAATCACCGTTGCAAACGCTGCGTGAAGCCTGAGCGGGGCTGAGCGAAGTCAAGATAGGCAGAGCCCGCTCACCATAAAGTCGTTCACAGAACTTTTGAATATCTGTGGAGGCGGCTGATGGTGCGCAGGCGAACCGGGTTCATTTTGCTGGCCAGTGTGCTGTCGGCTTGCACGGCCATGGCGCCCGGCATCCAGTTTGGCAAAGCGCAGACCAAGCCTGTTGCCGAGGCGGGCGACGAACAGCTGAAAACAGAAATCCGCGCGATCACGCCAAAGCTGGTACGCGAAGAACGAACCCTGCGTGAGCAGCAAGTCACGGAAAACATCAGTGCCTTGATGCGGCCGGCCAAGCCCTACATTATTGAGCCCGGTGATGTGCTGCAAATCGTGGTCTGGGATCATCCCGAATTATCGGCCTCGATGCTGCCTGCCGCACCGATGGGCGCAGCGGGTGGCGCCGGTGCCGCAGCCAGCCCGATGGCACAGGCCCAGTCGGGCTTTGAAGTCGATCAGACCGGCGTGCTGGAATTTCCCTACGCCGGAAAACTGTTCGTTGCCGGTTTGACGCCCGAACAAGCGCATGCGCAACTGACGGCAAAACTGGCGCGCTATCTGCGCAACCCGAAAGTCAGTCTGCGCATGCTGTCTTATCGCAGCAAGCGGGTCTATCTCGATGGCGAGGTCAAGTTCCCCGGCGTGCAGGCGATCAATGACATTCCGATGACCCTGACCGAAGCGCTGAACCGCGCAGGCGGCGTGCTACCCACCGGCGACCAGAGCCGCATTGCGATTAGCCGCGACGGCAAAACCTACCAGATCAATCTGCCCTTGCTGGTGCAGCGTGGCGTTAATCCTTCGGCCATCATGCTGACCAGCGGCGATGTGGTGCGGGTCTTGTCGCGCGAAGAAAGCAAAATTTTCGTCTCCGGCGAAGTGACCGCACCGCGAGCCCTGATCATGCGCAATGGTCGTCTGACCCTGAACGAAGCCCTGGGCGAAGCCGGCGGCATCAGCCCTGTTAGCGGTGACGCACGTCAGGTCTATGTGGTACGCCGCAACAGCAGCGAATCGCTGGTTTATCAGCTCGACGCCAATGCACCCGATGCGCTGGCGGTGGCCGAAGGCTTCGAGCTCAATCCGAAAGATGTGGTGTATGTCGCCGCCACGCCGCTGACCAACTGGAACCGCACCATCAGCGCGCTGATCCCCGGCGCCTTGCCCACTGCCGTCATTGCCACCACACCGGGACGCTGACGTGACGCGCACTATTTTGCTGCTCTGTACGGGGAATGTCTGCCGCAGTCCGATGGCAGAAGGACTGATGCGTGAGTATTTCCCGACCTATGAAATTTTCTCGGCCGGCTTATGTGCCACCGATGGTGCGGCTGCCGACCCGCTGGCAATTGAATTGATGTGGCAGGCCGGGATCGATATCAGCGCCCACCGTGCGCGCAATCTGGCCAGCTGGATGATGCGCGAAGCCGATCTGGTGCTGACCATGGATACACAACAGCGTCGCTATGTCGCCCAACGTTTCCCTGCTGCGAGCCACAAGCTGAGCCGGCTTGGCGAGCATGACGATCTCGATATACCTGACCCCTATGGTCAGGGTTTGCCTGCCTTCCTGCATGCGTATCGCCTGATTGAACGTGCTGTGCATAGAAATGCCGCCACGCTGCCCCGGCAGCGCGTCGGCTGTCGACTGAACTAAGTCGAATTTTTTGCGAAAGCTTTCATGAATCATCTGATGAAGCCCTTAGCGACAAGCAACGATGCGCCATTGGTGTTTGAAGACCAGGGTGAGCCTGCGCTGATGTCAGCGATTAACCGCTTGATTGAGCAGCGCTGGTTAATTATCAGCATCGCGCTGGCTGTAAGCCTGCTTGGCACCTTCTATGCGTTTGTGGCCAAACCCGTCTATGAAGCCAACTTGTTAATTCATGTGGAAGAAAAAGGGCAGCGCGAGCCGAAAAATATTTTGGGTGAAGCCGGCTCCATGATTGACTTCAAAACCCCGGCTGCCGCTGAAATCGAACTCTTGCGTTCGCGTCTGGTGATTGCCCAGGCGATTGATAATCTGCGACTTTATATTCATACCGAAGCGCGGCGGCTGCCGCTGTTGGGTAAGCTGGCGGCCGATGCGCAGCTGACCCTGTACTGGCCCTGGCTGCGCGGACTCGGCGGCTTTGCGTGGGCCAAAGAAACCATCACGGTGAATGAGTTTTCGGTGCCTGATATTTTGGAAAATCGCCCGTTTCAGGTACGCGTATTGGGTCAGGGCCGCTATGAAATTTTCGAGCCTGACAGCGCCATCCGCATCACAGGCAGGGTTGGCGATCTGATTCATCAGGCCACCTTCTATGGTCCGATTGCGCTGGAAATTACACATTTGCGCGCCTACCCCGGCACGCAATTCAGTTTGTTGCGCAGCTCGCGACTGGCGATGATTGAAAAGGTACAGCAGGCGCTGACCATTATCGAGGTGGGCAAACAGTCCGGTGTATTAAGTGCCAGCCTCAAAGGCGACAGCGCGCTGGAGGTGTATCAGATCCTGAACCAGATCGGGCAGCGATATATGGCGCAAAACAGCGCGCGCCGAACAGAAGAGGCGGATAAATCTCTGGCTTATCTGAATCAGCGGCTGCCGCAGCTCAAGCAGCAGTTAGAACTTGCCGAAGCACGCTATAACCAGTTTCGCAATCTGCATGGCACGGTTGACTTGGGAGAAGAAGCCAAAATCAATTTGCAGCGTACCGCTGCTGCACGCACCCGACGCATCGAACTTGAACAAAAGCGCATTGAATTGCTGACCCGCTTTACCGTCAACCATCCCTCCGTAATCAGTATTGACGAACAACTGCGCGAGGTGAACCAGGAACTCAGAGACGCAGCGGTACAGATCAAAACACTGCCGGTGCTGGAACAGGACATGGTGCGGCTGGCGCGGGACGTCAAAGTCAATAGCGAACTGTATGCAGCCTTGCTGTCCAGTGCGCAGCAACTCGAACTCATCACCGTGGGCAAAACCAGCAATGTGCGACTGGTCGATGCGCCGGTCAAACCCGATCGGCCAGTTACGCCAAACCGGCCGCGCATCATCGCTGTCGCCGTTTTTTTAGGTGTATTTATTGGGTTGCTGGCGGCGTTTATCCGGCGTGCTTTGCAAACCACGCTAGACGACCCGCAACAAGTCGAAGCCCTGTTCGGCCTGCCTATTTATGTCAGTATTGCGCGCAGCAAAGTGCAGACTGCGCTCAATGAAAAACAAGATGCACTGAGCCGTCTGCCCTTGCTGGCGCGGGTGGCCAGCATGGATGTAGCGATAGAAAGCCTGCGCAGTTTCCGCGCAGCCTTGCAGTTTTCCATGAGCCATGCACGCAATAACATCGTGCTCATTACCGGACCGACAGCAGGCCTGGGAAAATCATTCGTCTCCGCCAATCTGGCCGTGGTGATGGCGGGAAGCGGCCGCAAAATTTTACTGATTGACGCCGACCTGCGTGAAGGTTACTTGCATCGCTATTTCAATGTCAGTCGCAGCGGCGGCCTGTCGGATTTGCTGTGCGGAGCAAAGAATCCTGAAGCGTGCATCCATAAAAACGTAATCGACAATCTCGATTTCATCGCCACCGGCACGCTGCCGCCCCATCCTTCCGAACTCTTGTTGCAACCAAGCTTGCAAACACTGCTGGCTGCACTGTCAGCACATTATTCAATGATCCTGATCGACACCACACCGATTCTGGCGGTGGCAGATAGTTTGATCATTGGTGAACATGCAGGTGCGATTTTTTTGGCGGCTCGCGCCGGCGTCACCACCCCGGAAGACATTGCCGAATCCCTGCAAAGGCTGGCCCGTGCCGGACTCACTGCCAAAGGCGTGGTGTTCAATGACATCACGCTGCGCTCCGGCCGCTATAACTATCGCTATGGCCAGACCCCGCAGCTCAGACTCACCGCCGAGCCGCAGATTGAAGCCACAGCACGGAATGCCAATTGAGCATGCCTTCTCTTGCGCTTGCCTCCGGCGCGCTGGCTGATGAAGCTGCCAGCGCGTTTTATCATTGGCCACTACCGGCATCTATCTGGCCTGCTATTGACCGGCTCTATCACAGTAGTTTTTGCAGTCAGCCACATCTGCGCATTTACGGCAACCTTGATGCCCACACCTGCGTCTGGGTCAGCCGCAATCAGGGCGTGATTGACGCGGTGGTGCTGTTTAGCATCCGCCACGACAAAGTCAGGGTCATCAATGAAGTCATCCATCTGTCGCCATTGCATCTGGCCGCCTTCACCCGAGCTGTCTTTGCGCGCTATGAAAAGACATCCGTTGTAACACTGCATGCGCTGGCAAGCGAGCATGCTTCTTTGGCTTATCCGGCATGCACAGGAAGATTTTCAGAAGACTATGTATTGCCCTTGCCAGCTGCAATGAATGATTATCTGGCTGGATTGTCGCGCCAGATGCGGGAAAAAATCCGGCGCTGCCAGCGGCGCTTAACAAGGCAGGCACCGAACATACAAATACGCGTGGTGCGCGAAGGCGCGCTGCAACAGGCTGAGATCGATGCCGTCATCAATTTAAGCCGGGCCCGTATGGCCAAACAAGGCCGCCGCTTTGGCATGAACAGTCAGGACATGCAAAAGCTCGCTGCATTGTTACGCGAGTGTGGGCTGGCTGTGCTGCTGGAAAAACAGGGCATTGTCTGCGCTGGTGCCTTGTGTAGCGTTACAGGAAGTGATGTCTTCATGCATGCGTTAGCGCATGACCCACAGCATGATGATTTACGTTTGGGTCTGCTTTGCTGCGTACAGGCGATTGCCACAGCCATTGATTTTCGCTACGCACGCTTTCATTTTTTGTGGGGTTATTACGATTACAAAATCCGTCTTGGTGGCCAGTATCAGGCTTTGAACAATCTGTTGATATTTAAAAATGCGCTGGCCCTGATACGCCACCCTTTACTGCTGGCGCAACTAAGCATGGCCAGTGCGCGCTACAGACTGCGGCAATGGCGCAGTAAACACAAAAGGGAGCAGCATGCTGATCGACACGCGACAAGTCAATGAGCGCCAGGCCGTCATCGCTGGCGTTTGCATCATCGGTGCCGGTGTGGCCGGCATTACCATCGCCCGCGAGCTGGAAAAAAAAGGCATTGATACCTGTCTGCTGGAGAGCGGCGGTCTGGAAGCCGATGCCGCTACCCGTGATCTGTGCCGTGGGCAAGCGCTGGCCTTTGATTATCAGTTCGCCGATGGCTGCCGTACTCGCTTTTTAGGCGGCAGCAGTAATTGCTGGGGCGGCTGGTGCCGTCCGCTGGATGCCTGGGATTTTCTAAAAAAATCCTGGGTGCCGCATAGTGGCTGGCCATTTGGATTAGATGTGCTGACACCGTTTTATCAACGCACGCATGCTTTGCTGGAACTGGGGCCGGATAATTTTGACCCCGCATTCTGGCAAGCTGCGATTGGACGCGCAGATGTACGCCGGATTCCCTTTTCAAGTGGTCGTGTGCGCGACACTATTTCCCAGTTCAGTACGCCAGTACGTTTTGGCAAACGCTATCGAAGCGAACTGAAAGCGGCACGCCATGTGCGGGTTTTTTTGCATGCGAATGTGACGCAAATTGTGCCCGAGCGTGACGGCAATCGCATCGCTCATGTGAAAGTGCAGACCCTGTCAGGTTGCCGCATGACGGTCAGTGCCCGCCTGTTTGTGCTGGCCACCGGCGGCATAGAAAACGCTCGCTTGCTCTTGGCGTCGAATGACATTGAATCGGCGGGAGTAGGTAACAGGCATGGACTGGTCGGGCGATTTTTCATGGACCACCCGCGTTTCCTGAGTGCCAGCGTGCAGTTCGCACCAGGCTGGTCGCGTAACAAACTCTATGACATCAAATATAACTACATGAACTCGGCAGTTGCAGCGCACGGGGTACACATCGCTTCGCAGTTTGCCTTAACACCAGCGACTCTGGCGCAGGAACAATTGCTCAATGCGCGCCTGTGTTTTTGCTCGACCTTTCCCGGTGAGGGCAGCGCCGGTGCGCAGGCACTGTTTCGTTGCAAACAGGCTTTGCTGAAAAAAGAGCAGCCCGGTTTTCATTGGCCGCGCGAATTGCAGACCATGCTGCGTGAACCCATTAATACGCTGGCCTATGGATTGACCCGACTCTGTCATCCGCGTGCATTAATTAAAGATGTTGGCTTTCAAGTCATTGTTGAACCGGCGCCGGACCCAGACAGCCGCGTCAGTTTGTCGCCTGATGCGCGAGACGCACTGGGCATGCCGCGGGTACAAGTTGACTGGCGGCTCAATGATCTGGTGCGGCGCACGGCGGACCGCTCGCTGCAGATAGTCGCTGAAGAGTTGCGCATGAACGGGGTGGCAGAAGTCAGGCTGGCACCAAAAATTGAAGGTGGCGTGTGGCCGGCATCTTTCGAGAAAGAAGGCACCTGGCATCACATGGGCACCACCCGCATGCATGACTCGCCAAAGCAAGGCGTGGTCGACCGTGATTGCAAAGTGCATGGACTGGCTAATCTTTATGTGGCCGGCAGCTCGGTGTTTCCGACGGCAGGTGCAAATTTCCCCACCATTACCATTGCCGCATTAGCCTTGCGACTGGCAGAACATTTGCAGCGGCAATTCGACGGGCTGGGCATAAGTTTGAACGAGAAAGAACCATCAGCGGTGCAAGAAGAGGACACTCTGCAGAATGCCATTACGGTATCGCTGGGCACGCCGGGCTTGCCGGCATTTTGAAGAGATGCAATGAGACCTGGCCTTTGCAAGTGGGGTCGGTAACGAACTTGAGAACGTTTGGACATTCGCCGTTACCAAACGGCGATATTTTCATTAACGGTTCGTTCATTCATGAAGGTTCAGATGCCCACTTCAATTTGTCTTATGGCATTTTCAAACGCAAGTAACGCAGCCTCGGCGCAAACAGAACCTGCCCTAACGCCCATCTATTTTGCTGCTGCAAACGATATGGCAATGCCAGTGACACCAAGTGCTCGAATGCCTAACATGCTGTCCAGAAAAGTACGTAGAGCAAGGGAAGCTGCATTGTATAAATCCCGTATCGCCCGTCGGCCGACACCGCAAGTGTTCAAGCCCACCGCCGAGTCGCATGCACGCATGCTGCTAACAATCAGGAAGACCGTCAGCCCGGGTTTGCTGCCACCTCCGCTTGAAACCCCGTCAGCACCTTTGGAGCAGATGACACAATTCATTTGTGCGAAGCTGGAGTCAGGCGCGGCGATGATGCACGGCCTGATCAAGTGTTTGCCGACGATCGATATCGGTTTGCCATTGGCAGAAGCAGCGCGGCCTCAAGCTTCAGAGCCGGAAATGGATGTTGCCACGTTCATTAAAATGTTTGAACGTGATTTCATCATCCGTGTGAGTCCGATGATTAAGGACAGCAGTCTTGACCGGGTCACCATTGTGATTGGTGAAGACCATGTTGATTCTGAAGTTCAGCAGCTGGTCGATAAAGTGATGAAGCAGTTGCGCCCGGAGCGTGGTGATCTGCTTTTAATGGAAGGCACAGCCGAGGCAGGCATGAGGCGTATCCAGCGCTATGGCATTGAGGCTAAAAGTTTATTGAGCATGGAAGAAAATTCTGCTGCTTATAAAAAAATGATGGAAGCCGATCGTTTGAAATTTGAGCATCTGGTCGATACGGTGAAATTTGTTTATGAGCATTTGCCGACCAAACCGAAAATCAATAAGCTCAAAGGAGAGAACGAATACTCCGCTTTCATTAATCAATATCGACATGCAGTGCCATTGCAATACAGGGATGAGCTCAATCTCAGGATTCAAAAAAGTAATCACCATATTGCGGGATTTGATCAAGTGGCGATACAAACTTCACCGCTGCGCGAAAAGGCTATGCTCCAGTTCATCGATCAGCATCGTACGGTTAAGGCAAAGCGCTTTTGCATTGTCGGAGCCCAGCACGCAAAAAATATGGCACTTGACCTCTACAAAAAAGAATCAATCGTGATGATTCCGCGAAAAGTGTTTGCCCAGGTGCCGGAGCTGAACCTGCCTGCCTTGCCTAAACAAGAGCTGTGAATCCGATCGTTTAATTCCGCTTTTTTTTCCTTTTCCTTGTCTCTTGACATATTACGTAGCGGGTAAGCCTCGCTACGTTCACCAACTTCCCTTCTGATTGCTATGAACGCTTTGCGCTGAGCAAGGCGAAGCCTTGGCTGCGGCATGCTCGTTTGTGCATGCCAAGTTGGCTATGTTCTTGCAGAGACTTTTTGCCTTTCAGAATTTTTCTCATTTCCAGACGGAACTAATTTCTGTAAACCAAGCTCTTACTCCAGGTAATCGCTAGTGATCTGTGTTTGATCAGATCGTAAAACCTGAAGGAGAGAGTTTTAATGTTGAATGTTTCAAGTAACAAAAAATTATTTCGTGCCGCATCAATCGCAACCATTACCAGTGTGTCCGTTCTGCTCGCCGCCTGTGGTGCCGGTAGCGGTGCTGCACAATATGCAATCGACGCAGCGGGTAACCTGACATCTGCCAATGCAACCAAAACCAATGCCGACGGCTCGGTCACAACAACAGTAGTAAGTTCAGGAGCGCCGGGTACAACGACAGGCACATCCACGACGACAACGCCTACTCCCGTACCGGTGCCAGTCCCAGTTCCGACACCGGTGCCAGTACCAACACCAGTACCAGTGCCAGTACCGACACCACCCGTTGTCACTGATCCGGCGCCTGTTGGTCAGACAGCTGCTGCGTATGCATTAACGTTCCAGGATAATTTCGACACCTTCAACACCAATGTCTGGAATGATCACATCTGGTATGAAGCTGCGAATGCGACCAAAAACTATACCGTCTCTAATGGCAGTTTAAAAATGTGGCCGCAGCGTGATGCGACCGGCAAGTTTTTCAACCGCGCTGTTGACACCGACGGCAAGTATTACCAGACCTATGGTTACTTTGAAATTGATGCCAAGTTACCGATTGGTAAAGGCACCTGGCCGGCATTCTGGTTGTTCAATCACATCGGCACCCGCCGCCCTGAGATCGATATCATGGAAGCCTATGCAGGTGGTGGCGCGGCCAGTGGCTGGTCTGATGCCAATTTCCATCCGACTGCTTATGCGCCTACCATCTGGCTTGACGCAAGCAAACTGGGTGGTACCAAGACCATTCAGACCGGTGACTTGTCGACTGGCTTTCACAAGTATGGTTTGAAGTGGGAAGCCAACAAGCAAACCTTCTACTTTGATGGCAAGGAAGTATTCTCGGCGGCCGTTACCATGGCTGACCCGATGTACATCATGCTTGACCTCTGGTATGGCAGCGCTAGCGGTGCTGCAGACAGCACCACGCCAACGGGCATCGCCAACTCGTATGAAGTCAATTATGTACGTGCCTGGAAATTGAAATAATTCCAGCATTAACAAGCTACTCCGTTCACGTCAATAAACCGGCGTGATCTTGAAGCCAGCCTCGCGCTGGCTTTTTTTTGTTTGCGCTCTGCCAAAGGCCAGGTGCACACGGCCAGTGATGATGATGGCCATGATCCTTGCACTGTTACTGTTTTGTTTACTCAGCGTTTCCTCGCAAGTTGCCGCGCAAGCCTGGCTGCCGGTGCCGGAGAATATTCAAAGCGGTGACACAGTGCTGCTGGCTTGCGGACACACGTATGTGGGCGAGCTTGATGTTGCCATGCGGCGCAATGTGCGCATCAAGACCCAGGGCGATTGCGGCGCTGCCACGATCACACCAGCGCGACCCGTGACAAACTGGCAGCGTGACAAGCAGTCGCCACGTCTCTGGCATGTGGCGATTGATTTCGTGCCTGTGCAGTTAAGTTTCAATGGCCGGGTACTACCCCTGGCGCATTACCCCAACACGCCGCAAATCTGGGTGCGGGGCCACAGTCGTCAGCCCGGCGTATTGCACTATCCCTTTCCTTCAGCTGATCTGGCTGGTGCCACGCTAGTCTGGCGCGCTGCGGACTGGCTGATTCAGACCCGACCGATTGTGCGCTACGCCGAAGGTGCTGCCTTAATCGACAGCACAGACGATGACGGATTCGGTTTGCTGCCCGAGACGGATTTTTATCTGGAAGGAAAACGCTGGATGCTGGACGCACCCGGCGAATGGGTATTTGAAAACGGCCAGCTTTATCTGTGGCCGCCGGATGGCAAGTCGCCGGAGGATAAAGTGTGGGCTGCGCCGCGTGCGCGCGGCATCAACGCCAGCGGTTCACAATCTGTGCAGATACGAGGCGTAAGAATTAGCAATGCCACGCTGGGCATTGATGGCAGTGACGCGCAGGACTTAAGTATTAGCGAGACCGAAATTTTGCACTCTGGCGAAGACGCAATCCTGGTCGGTGGCCGCGGTTTACGGATCAACAATAGCCGCATTTTTCTCACCGGTCAGAACGGCATCCGTGCCAACGATGACGCGACCGATGTCGAGATTAGCGATTCCAGCATCAGCGGCGCCGGTATGCTGGGCCTGCCACGCCGCTCGAAAGGCGCCATTGTGTTTGAGCAGGCCCGCGGTGTGCGTATCTTGCGCAACCAGATTACAGAGTCTTCATATATCGCCATTCGGGTATTTCGCGATGCCGTGGTGATGGACAATCAGATCGAACGCGCATGTCTGCAATTGAGTGACTGCGGTGGCATCTACACGTTTGCGCGCGACCACCAGCCCTTGCAGCTGCGCATAGAGCGCAACCGTATCAGTCATCTCGCCGGCAGCCAGTCCTATGCGATTTATCTGGATGACTATGCCAATGGCGTCGTTATCAGCGGCAATGAACTGCGCAACAACCCCGGCGGCATGCAATTGCATAATGCATTCGACAATCTGATTGAACACAATCTGTTTGATCGCAATCTGCATCAACAAATATTGTTTAATGAAACCGGTGGCGTGCCCACCATTACCAACAATCAGCTGCGCAATAATCGTTTTCACTCCGATGCTGTTCCCGTCTTTCGTTTATGGAGTGTGTTTGGCGAATCAACGGTGCGTCGTTTTGCCCGTTTCGAGCGTAACGTTTATGTCGACGCACCGAAGGACTTTGCCGAAGTGGCTGGCCGCGGCATGCTGGGCTATGCAGTCTGGTCAAAACAAATCAGCCAGGAAGCCGGTGTGCGCCATGTTGCACCACGCAAGCCATGCGGGCCGGTGTTGTGCAAATCAGCGTCGCGGTCGGCGCCATAATTCAGCCGGCAAAGCCAGTAAAAACTGCGTATTGGTGACCAGATAGCGGCGCAACAATCGCGAAGGCTCCATCGCCAGCCGGTACAGCCATTCCATGCCGGCACGTTGCCACAGTAGCGGTGCGCGTCGCAGGTGGCCGGCATGATAATCAAAGGCTGCACCCACACCGAGCATCACGGCAGAAATGCGGCCGCGATGGGCCGCCATCCATTGTTCCTGTTTTGGACAACCCAGCCCAACCATGACGATTTGCGCCCCGGACAAATTGATCATGCTGGTGATGATCTCGTCTTCTTCATCGTTCAAGGGGTGAAATGGCGGTGCATGGACACCGGCGATGCGCAGCTGCGGAAAGGCCTTGCGCAAGCTGGCAAGCAGCGACAACAGCGTGGTCTCGGTGCTGCCGTATAAGTACACCGACAAGTGCAGGCGTTCGGCTTTTTCCAGCGTGCGCCACATCAAGTCGGGCCCGTTGATTCTTTGCTGTTCGGGCCAGCCGCGCCGGCGCAGCAGCCAGGCCAGTGGTGCACCGTCGGCAGTGTTCATGTCGCTGCTTTGCAGTGCGGCGTGCAAGTACAGATCGCGGCGCGCTGTCATCACAGTGTGCACATTGCACAGGCAGACCATGCGTGACGAGCGCGCTGCGGCCCAATGACAAATTCGCGTCAGTGCCTGCTCCCATGACAGCGGATCAAGTCGGCTACCGAATAAAATCGCAGCAGGTACTGGCATCACGCGCTCGCTGGTAAGTGGGCATTCTGTATTGAAGCGTATTTTGCAATGGCCGGTACTGACAGTGCGCAAAGCAGACTGGGCTGATTCGACCGACCATGAGGGTTTTGCAATCGAGGAGCCTGCCTTGGCATTGAATTCCCGGATGACGCGAGCCATACAGGCTTGCCGGCAGCGCATTGATGACGCCTTCATGCAATTTCATGGCGACGTCCAGGCTGGCAGTGTGCTGGCCTTGCGTGAACTGTCGTCGCTGCCGGGGCCGGATGGCCATCTGCCTTTTGCCGATGGTGCGCTTGACTGGGTTGGCTGCTTTGAGTTGATCGAGCACATCAGTAGCCATGAACGGCAAGTGCGCCTGCTACGTGAATTACTGCGGGTTGCCAGCAAAGGTATTTTCGTATCGACGGCGAATCGCTGGCATCCGCTGGATCTGGAAAATGGTGGCTGGCCTATCCTGCACTGGCTGCACGGACGACCGAATTTGTCTTTGCTTGATGCAGCTCAGATTAAATCGCTGATTGCCGTGTTGCCCGGTAAGCCAGACTGGCAACTGGGTCATGTGCGGCTGGCAGGCTTCAAATCACATTTTTTTCTAATGATCAGGAAGCCACAAAAAACACAGGCGAAATTGTTGACCGATCCCGGAATGCCACCCTAGAAGTTGATTGTTTTGAGTGCCAAAGAAAATTCTTCCCATCGGTAGGAATTGAGACGCTTTTCACTTACCTACCGTTGCCCCTGCCAGACTAAGTTCTGCTCAACCAGCGCCGCATTATCTACCCGTCGTCTCGCGGGAATATGGTGGGCAACCAGACCCAGAAATTCATCCAGAGGCTGCCATAACTGGAGACGATCAATATCCCGTGAATGGCACCACAGATGAAAGAGCGATTTTGTTTGTACCGCATGATCAAACAGCCGGTACAGCCGCTCCAGCCAGTCTGCTTCGGTCGCGCAGACCCGCCATGCGGCCTGGCGTTTTAACCAGTGCCGCCCGCAGAGAAAATTGCGCAGCAAGACCTGCCTTGAGTGTGGATAAAACTGCAGGCTGGCAGGCAGTTCGAATGGACGCTCGCCGGCGTCGAGCCGCAAATTTTGTGTGGTGCGGGCGTAGCGAAAACCTGCTTGCTGCACCATGCGGCAATGCAGGGCACGGTACTGACCGCCGGGATAACAAAAGCCCTCAACCGCTTGTCCGAGCTGATCTTCCAGCGCGGCCTTGCCATCAACAATTTGCCGGCGTGCCTGATCGGCCGGAACCTGGTTCAGAAACTGATGGTCGCGGGTATGCGAGCCGATTTCGAAGTCTTTGGCCAGTTGACGCAATTGTGCTGCCTGCAGCACGGGTGGTCCTTCGCGGTTGCGCATGGGGACATAAAAGGTCGCCGCCAATTCATGACGCAGCAGCAGATCGGCCATGCGCAGATCAAGCGGATGACCATCGTCTACCGAAAAACTGAAAGTGGCCTGCTTCATCGCAGACTATGCGACTGCCCGTCAGAGATATTTGCGCTTCGCGGGTGCTGGCTGACGGCATGCAGACAGGCATTGACCAGTCCTTCGGCGGCGCTGTCAAACTGGTAACGTGCCGCGTGCTGCACGCTGGTCTGACTGAAGGATTGATACAGTGCGCTGTCGCTGAGCAAACGCTGTGCGCAGGCACACCATTGCGCCACATCGCGTTCCCGCACATAGCCATTTTCACCATCAATGACCAATTCGCCGGCAACACCCGCATGCGGCGTGACCAGTACCGGCAGGCCAGCCGCGCAGGCTTCATTGGCAACGATGCCCCAAACGTCGGCGTGCGTTGGAAACAGAAACAGCCGTGCAGACCGATACAGCCCCGGCAAAGCCTGTTGTGAAGCAAAGCCATAACATTGCACGTCGAGCCATGTTTGTTCCCTGGCCGCGGCCTCGCGCAGCGCCGTTTCAAGACTGCCGGAGCCGACAAATAAGAGGCGCAATTTTTTTTGCATGATTTGCGCAGTTTGCCGCGCCACTTCCAATGCAAACAGCGGATCTTTTTCCGGCTCCAGACGCGCGCAAAAAATAAAATCAAAGCGCTTGTGTTCTGCTTCTGTCAGACAGTGACGGGGCGCGAAGCGCGCATTATCAATGCACAGCCAGGAATGGAAACAATCGGCGCTGCGAATACCGTAAGACTGATAAAGCCGGTCGCCGCCAATGGAGGCTGATATAAAAGCCTTCGATTTTGCGTACACCAGTCGTCGCACCAGACGATGCAGCCGCGATAAAGTTCGTTCGGACAGTTCTGTGCCATCGGTCATGGCCACATGCGCACAACGACGCGCCATCGCCGTCATGAACGCATACAGATGCGTAGGATTAAAGCCGTCTGTGATGACCACGTCTGGTGCCAGTTTCCATAGCAGGCCAATAATGTCAGGGTTGTGATGAATGTAGCGGCCGTTGACGGTGACAAAACGTTCGCGCAAAAAATCATGCGCGAAATTCAGTGGCGGCAAATTCCAGTGCCGGTTCGGTTCGCGACGGGCACAAAAAAGCACACGAAATTCAATGCCGGGCCAGGCTGCCAGCCGGGAAAAAATCGGAATCCGGTAGGGCGGCGGCGTATTGGTCACCAGCACGATGCGGATCATGTCGGACCTCCGTCAAGAAATTGTCCCAAACGCCGGTGAGCCCTGGCCGGACTGGTCTGCCATGACCAACCCAGCCAGCCGTCGAGACGGCCGCGGGCTACCGCCAGGCCATGAGCCAGTTCGGCACCGAGTCGCCCGCGCAGCAGCGGCACTAATACCGGGCTGATCAAGCCACGCACAATGACCCAGAGGGGCAAGCGATGTTTGGCATACAAGGCACCGGTGCCGCGCGCACGGTGACGGGCGTTACGTCGCGCCTGACTGCTTTTGCTGACCTGTTCCGGATCGGTCCGGTGATGGACATGGGCCGACGGTTCATACGCAAGCAAGGTGCCGACGCGCAGCGCACGCAAGACGATGTCGGTTTCTTCTGCCGCGCCAAACCACTGACCGACACCCAGACGTCCGTCAAAGCCACCGATTTCGTTGACGATGCTGCGCTGAAAAAACAGGGTGATCGAGGACACCGGAATATCGCGGAAGTGACAGGAAAGATGCCAGCTCAAGCTGCCTGGCGGCAGCGCCGCATGTTGTTCTACCCAGCGGCAGATGACGCCTTCCGGTTTGTCGCTGCGGCGACTGCGCAGCATCACGCGTTCTAATAGTCGCGGCTCATACCAGCAATCATCATCGGGAAAGCCGACCCATGCGCCACAGGCCACCGCAATACCGGCATTGCGTGCCAGTGCCAGATTCGGTGGTTGATGATGTAAATGTTTTAGTACGATGCCCAGACTGCGGGCCCGATGCACAATCGGTAGCAGGCGGTCATCAGTATTTTGATCAACGACGATCACTTCGAAATTGCGAAAGCTCTGCGCAATCAGGGAATCGAACAGACGATTAAGTTCGCTGCAACGGCCCACGGTGGCCAGGATCAGGGAAATGTCGCGCATCATGTCCTCTAGATAAATTGGCGCGCACGCTGACGCCGCACCAGATAGCGCACCACATGCAAAGCGCGGCCCAACGGATTGGTTGTGGCATGGCGCAGCCGCACCTGCAAATCTTCATGCATGGCAGCGAGCCGGTTACAGGTTGACAGACTGCCCGCATGTTCGCGAAACGCCGCCAGCGGCATGGAAAGCTGCATGGGCCGAGCCAGCGCGGCGATGCGCAGCCACAAGTCGTAATCCATTGCATAGCGCAGCCGTGTATCAAAGCCGCCCAGCGCTATCATCAAGTCACGCTCGACAAAGGTCGCCGGATGAGGAATGAAATTGCCGCGCAATAAACGCTGACGGCTAAAGGGCGGCGCAGTCCAGCCTTCGGGCAAGAGCTGGCCATCGATGGCGCGCTGTGTGCGGCCAAACAGCCAGCGGCAATGACTGCTGCGCAGGTACTGATCGACAAGGGACAAGACAGTAGGCCGCAGATAAAAATCATCCGAATGCAAATGCGCAATGATCTCGCCGCTGGCTGCAGCCAGTCCCTGATTCATTGCGTCACTGATGCCATTGCGTACATTGCGAATCAGTTTCACCGGACGTTTGATGGCCGCTATTTGCTCCAGCGTGTTGTCGGTCGAACCGCCATCGACAAATATCATCTCGAACGCAGGACCTTGCTGCTGCAAGACTGAAGCGATCGATTCGGCCAGCCAGGGCTGGCTGTTCCAGGTACAGGTGATGATGGAAAAACGTGGCGGCATCAGAGGGCTCTCAACAAGGAACAGGGCCTGGCGGCAGTCGATACATAGCCAGCAGGGCATGGGCTGCGCTGCCAGCGTCAGCAGACAGGGCGGGGCGCAGCGCATAGTCGGGCTGGTGACGAAATTGCAGCAGGTACTCGACCAGGGTCTGCATGTCCTCGAACAGGCGCAACTGCTCTGGCGCACTGGCGTAGGCGGCCAGTTCGGGCGTGCCGCCACGGCGAAGTGCAAAGGTGGTTTTGCCCAGCATCAGCGCTTCAAGTACGGTGGTAGCGCAAGGCTCTTCCCAGACTGAAGGCACCACGACGGCATGGGCGCGGGCGGCCAGCGCCAGTGTGGCGGCAGTGCTTTGCCAGCCATGAAAGCGCACACGCGGATGACTATGCCGAGCGCGCAAACAGGCTTCGTCGCCGCCATCGCCGGCAATGTCTAGCTGCAGCCAGTCGGGCAGGCGTGGCATCAGTGCGGCAAGAAATTGCGCCACCCCTTTGGCCGGGTAGAGCTTGGCAGCAATGAACACGCGCAGGATGCCGCTTTGCGGTAGGGGCCCGGCCGCAGCCCGGGCAGCGGCCAGCGGTACAGGGTCGATAAAATTATGCAGTGTTACGCCCCAGTTGCCCTGACCAAAACTGCGTCGCAAATTGGTTTGCAAGAGGCCCGAAACAAACACCGTTTTGTGGCGCTGGAATCCGGTTGCCACTTCACGCCGGTAACGCCGCACAGCCATTGCGCTGCATTGCCGCTGCAACCAGTTTGGCTGCCAGCTGCGACAGCCGGCGCAGGCCTGCGGATCGGATTCGGTGCAGATGAGGCCACGTTTAAAACGGGTGTGAATCAGGCAGTCGCTGCCCTGATCATGGCGGGTCTGAATGAAGTTGACGCGCGCAGGGATATAGCAGGCTACATTGGGCAGGTGGCCGTGATAATGAATGACGTCATAGTGCGCAGCACGACGCAGCATGGCGCGGGCAAAGCGTTGCGCAATCCGGCTGCGTTTGGGCGGCATGAAAAGACCGAGCTGCATTTCTTTCCAGCCGTCGAACTGGCCCTTGAGTTCGGCAAAAAAACGTCCGCCAAACTGCACTTCGCTTCCGGCTGTCGCCGCTGAAAAATCGTTGTTGCCCATCAGGTCGACCGTATGTCCTGCCGCAATCAAGGCCCTGCATAGTGCCAGTGCATGCTTGGCCAGCCCCCCCATGCCGGGTGCGGGAATATCTTCGCTGACCATCAGAATTTGCATCGTTAAGCTTTACCCGGATACCAGCGGCGGGCAGCGGCAAATAAGGCGGCACGCTCACCGCTGTTGATGATGAACAGCAGTCCCGCCGCTATCAGTGCGCACAGCGCCAGCCCAATAAATAACAAAGAACCAAAAGTGCCGGCCTGGTGTTCTTGCAGCAGCCATTTGATTGGCAGCAGCAGCACGAAAGCTGCCGCGCCAACGAACAGGCTTGGCAGCCATGACTGGCGCAGGGTGTCATTGAACGTAATGGGCACGGTGCGGCCGTGCACATAGAGCAGAAACAGCGAAGTCATCAAGACGGACGCCAGTGCGTGCGCAGCGGCAGCGCCAATGATGCCGGCCCATAGCGTGCCGGCATACACCAGCGCTACCCCGATCAGGCCCCGTGCCAGCGCAAAACGTCCGGTCACGCGCGGATGGCCCAGGCCGTCATTGACCAGCGAGGGGATATTGGTCAGCGAATCTGCCATCAGACCCAGCGTCATTAACAACAGCACCGGATAGCCGGAGGCGACGAAGGCCACGCCGACCCAGTGCTGCAAAAATTTTTCACCTGCCAGTGCAATCACCCCCAGCACCATTAAATTCAGATAAGTAAACAGACGGGTGGCGTCCAGATACAGCAAGCGCAGCTCGGCCTCTTGACCAATGGCAGCCAGTGCCGAGACGCGCGGATAAATCACGCTGGAGAGCCGAAAGCACAAGCCCAGAATGCGGCTGGCCAGTTGTGCCGGCACGGTATAAAAAGCCAGCGCCACGGGGCCTGCCAGTGCGCCCACAATCAGCTTGTCGCCATGCAGTTGCAGCATCGCTGCCAGACGCGACAAATAGGCATAGGCGCTGAAACTCATCAGCAAACCGCGAATGTCTTTGCGCGGCCAGCATGGTCGCAAGGACACGCCCAGATGCTGCACCAGCCACACCAGCCACAGACCATTGATGGCCGACACCGCAACGCGCGCGGCGATGACGCCATGAATGCCGCCGCCGGCCATCGCCACGGCTGCCGAGACCAGATTGACGGCAATGCCGAAAAAGGCTTCGGCCTGTGCCGAACGGTCATAGCGTTGCAGCGCTTGCGGCACTACCAGTAAATAGTTTTGCGTTTGTGTCAGCACAAAACCGAGTGCGGCCAGTTGCATGGCAGAGACGGTGTCAGCATGCAAGGACGGCGAGATGGTAAAAAAAGCCAGAATCAGACGGTTCGCAAACAGATACAAGAGCAGTCCGCCCGACAAGCCCAGAAGGCCGTAAAAAAACCAGCCGAACCAAAAGGTTTCGCTAAAACGGGGCTGATCTTTTTGCGCATGAAATTGCGCCAGATATTTGATTGAGCCGGTAGAGAGATTTATATCCAGCACACCGAAGTAGCCCATGACGGAGCCGATCAGCGTCAGGATGCCGAAGCCCTCCAGCCCCAGTCCTTGAATCAGAAAAGGCACGGTCGCCAGCGCCACCACTGCCGGTAGCGCCGAGCCGGACAAATGCCAGACGGCGTTACGCAGCAGCATAAGCATGCGCGCTGTTGTGCGCTCTTTGTTGGTGCCTGCTTTGGGCCAGATAGGGCAGGGCAAGGCCTAAGCCGATCAGCAGCATGGTGCGAAACTCAATGACAGGCGTGCCCACCAATAAGGTCGGCATCCAGAACAGCAGCGCAGCCAGACCCGCATCTGCGAGCAGCGCGCTATTGCCGCCCAGCCTGGGTCTGGTGCGCAGCACATGCACGACAAAGCTTGCCAGCAAGGCCAGAAACAGCAAGAGGCCAGCGAAACCGGATTTTAAAATCAGGTGGCCAAAGCCGCTATGCACAAAATCGAATTTGCCGAAGTGGTAGTCGAGAATCTCTTCATTGCCGTAAAACCTGCCCCAGCTACCCAGACCAAACAACCAGTTGCCATCCAGACTATGCGCTGCCGCTTCCAGTTCATAGAAGCGGCTGACTTCGGTTGTGCGTGCCGGACCGACGTCATACAACAAGGCATCCAGAAAGCCGCCACTGTCGCTGTTGAATTGCAGGCGCTGCTGCATAAACACCATTGCGGTTGCCACCAGTGCCAGCGCGCCCAGTCCCATGCATTGCAAGCGACGCTGCCATGGTAGCTGCCACAGCAGGACCAGGAACATCAGCGCCAGACCAATTAACGACGAGCGCCGGAACGACAAGGCAACGGCGGCAATTTCCAGTGCCAGCAAGGCAAACAGCAGCAGTCTTTTCCACATCGCCAGACGTACATTTGGCATCAGCAACAGCCAGGCAATGCAAAATGCGGCCAGTGCGGCGACAAAATTATCGGCAATATCGAAATAGAAAATCCTGATGTCGAGATTTTCAAAATTGCGATAAGGATTGGCACTGTCGCCCCCCCAAAAAACATAACGCGCCATGCCAAACAGCGCACGCAAGGCGGCCAGACCCAGCATCAGTTGCAGCAAGCTGCGCTGGCCTTGCTCGCCGCTGACGGTGCTTGTCAGCAGGTGGCAAAACACCAGCATGTTGAGTACATTGATCAGACCGCTGTAACCGAGAATGACCAGGCCATCCTGACCGGCCATCAGGCCAACGGTCAGGTGCGCCATCATCATGAAGGCGAAAGCGAAAAAAAAACCGGCAAACGGCGAGCGTGCCGGCATGCGTTGCGTTGTGATCAGCCGGCGTGAGGCAGCCGCTGTCGCTGCCACCCAGAGCAGAATATTAATCAGAGAAAAATAAAACAGGCCGGTGCCGCGTGCGTACAAGGTGTTGTCGGCATCGATCTGGCCCCAGGTAGAAGAAGAAAATAAAAACAGCAGGGCGACGAAGCCCAGGCTGACTTGCCTGGGCAGTTGCCAGCAGACGGCAAGCGCCAGCGGCAGCGCACAGAGCGCCGCCAGTAACAGCCAGAATGCTTCAGCCGCCGAGAGTACTTGCATAGTCGATGTTGTCCGGATTCTGGCCACGTTCAGAGACGCAAACGCGAGGCTTCATGGCGCGCCGCCTGATTGACAGAACCGGGTGGTGCACTGACAGTCAGCGCTACGCTGCGATGTTGTTGTGCCAGCTGAAACTGGCGCACCGTGCGTTGCAGACCTTCGCGCAAGCTGACCCGTGGTTGCCAGCCCATACTTCTTAACTTGCTGCTGTCCAGCAGTTTGCGCGGCGTGCCATCGGGCTTGCTGTCATCGAATACGATGCGTCCTTCAAAACCGATGACCTCGGCCACCAGTTGCGCCAGTGCGGCGATGCTGATTTCTTCTCCGCTGCCCACATTCAGATGTGCGCATTGTGGCGAGCCCAGTGCGGCCACGACTTCCGGTGTTTGCTGCATCAGATGCAGGCAGGCATTGGCCAGATCATCGACGTATAAAAATTCGCGCAGCGGCCGGCCACTGCCCCAGATCACCACTTCATGGTGATTGTTTTCTACGGCGTCATGAAACCGGCGGATCATCGCTGGCAGTACATGACTGTCATGAAGATGATAGTTGTCACCCGGGCCGTAGAGATTGGTCGGCATGACGCTGCGATAGTCGGTGCCATATTGGCGGTTCATGCTTTCGCATAGTTTGATGCCGGCGATTTTGGCAATCGCATAGGGTTCGTTACTGGGTTCCAGCGGGCCTGTCAACAGACTGTCTTCAGTCATTGGTTGTGGCGCCATGCGCGGATAAATGCAGGAAGAACCGAGGAACAAGAGTTTTTGTATGCCATGCCGCCAGGCTTGCTGGATGACGTTGGTTTCAATCTGCAAATTTTGCAAAATGAATTCAGCCGGATAGTGGGAGTTGGCATGAATGCCGCCCACGCGCGCTGCGGCCAGATAAACGGTGTCGATGGCGGTGCTGGCAAAAAAGCGTTGCACATCGCTGGCGTTGCTTAAATCCAGTCCCGGATGACTGCGCAAAACCAGCTGGCTGCCGCCTCGCGCTTGCAAGGCCCGCACCAGTGCGGCGCCGACCATGCCGCGATGGCCGGCAACGAATATGCGTTCGCTGCTTTGTCTGGTGCTGCTTGGATGGAGCTTATTCATGATGCGCATGGGCGGCAAAACCATTTTGTTTAATCAGTGCATATTTACGCGTTGCGTCGAGATCGGCCCGTACCATTTCTTCTACCAGCTGGGCAAAGCTGGTTTGCGGTCGCCAGCCTAATTGCTGGTGGGCGCGGCTGGCATCACCGAGCAAACTCTCCACTTCGGTCGGACGGAAATAACGCGGGTCGACTCGGACGATGATTTTTCCCGAGCTGGCCAAACGCGCCGTTTCGCTCAGACCTTCGCCGCTCCAGATCAGCGGCAGATCGAGCAGGTTTGCAGCCGCGTTGACGAATTCGCGCACGCTGTACTGGTGGCCGCTGGCGATGACAAAATCTTCAGCCTGCGCTTGTTGCAGCATCAGCCACTGCATCTGGACATAGTCGCGGGCATGGCCCCAGTCGCGCAAGGCGGACAGATTGCCCAGATAAAGACAATCCTGCAAACCCAGCGCAATGCGCGCCAGCGCCCGGGTAATTTTGCGGGTCACGAAAGTCTCGCCGCGCAAGGGCGACTCGTGATTGAACAGGATGCCATTGCAGGCATACATGCCATAAGCTTCGCGATAGTTCACAGTAATCCAGTAGCCGTAGAGTTTGGCGACGGCATACGGGCTTCGCGGATAAAACGGCGTGGTCTCGGATTGCGGGGTTTGTTGTACTTTGCCGAAGAGTTCTGACGTCGAGGCCTGATAAAAACGGGTTTTTTTCTCCAGCCCCAGAATACGAATGGCTTCGAGCAGGCGCAGCGGTCCGATGGCGTCGGAATTGGCGGTGTATTCCGGCTCTTCGAAAGAAACCGCGACATGACTTTGCGCGGCCAGATTATAAATTTCGTCTGGCTGAATATGCTGGATAACGCGAATCAATGAAGCGGTGTCGGTCATGTCACCGTGATGCAGGGTGAAGCGCTGTGAAGTCTCATGCGGGTCCTGATACAGATGATCGATGCGCTGCGTATTGAGTTGTGAAGCCCGGCGTTTCAAACCATGCACCAGATAGCCTTTACGCAGTAAAAATTCGGACAGATAGGCGCCGTCTTGTCCTGTTACGCCGGTGATGAGTGCCACTTTTTCTGCGCGCTTCAGATCAGGGTTAAGCAGGTTCATGAAGATTTTCCTTGCAACGTATTTTTATGGTTGGCGTCATTCATGATTGTGGCGTGGCCACCGGCTGCTGACTTGCGCTGGCGCAGTCGCGATAGCCGTCGGGATTGAGACTTTGCCAGCGCCATTGATCGACACACATTTGCGCGACATTTTTTTCGGCGCGCCAGTCCAGCAAGGTCTCGGCCGCTTCGCATGACGCATAGCAGGCGGCGACGTCGCCGGGACGGCGGCTGCTGAAACGTCGTGCGATGGGGTGGCCGCAGGCCGCTTCAAATGCCTGCACTGCCTGCAAAACGCTGGTGCCCTGACCGGTGCCGAGATTGACGGTAAAGCAGCCGCTGTGGCGGAACAATCGGTTCAAGGCCGCCAGATGGCCGCGGGCCAGATCCATCACATGGATGTAGTCGCGCAGGCCAGTGCCGTCGGGCGTTGGGTAATCATTGCCAAAGATAGACAAGCAAGGGCGTCGGCCCAGCGCCACCTGGGCCACATAGGGCATCAGATTATTCGGGATGCCGCGCGGGTCTTCGCCCAGACGGCCGCTTTCATGGGCGCCGGCCGGATTGAAATAGCGCAGCGTGGCAATGCGCCACTCCGCATCGGCGTGGGCCAAATCGCCCAGCATTTGTTCAATGATGAGCTTGGAGCGGCCATAAGGATTGGTCACTGACAGCGGCGCTGTTTCTGTAACAGGCACGCTTTGCGGTTCGCCATAGACGGTGGCTGACGAACTGAATACCAGCCGGCGTATGCCATGCAAATTTAAAGCGCGCAACAAGGCCAGACTGCCGGCCACATTGTTGTCGAAATATTCCAGCGGCCGGCTGACTGATTCGGCGACCGCTTTCAGACCGGCGAAATGCACCACCGCATCAATGCCTTCACTTTGCAGCAGCTGGCTAAGCGCGGCATGGTCGCGCACATCGGCTTCGATCATGGCCAGAGTGCGTCCGGTAATTTCTTCAATGCGGGACAGCACGGCGGGCGAGCTGTTGGAAAAATTATCCAGCGCGATGACACGCCATCCTGCTTCGAGCAAACAGACGCAGGTGTGTGAGCCGATGTAGCCAGCCGCACCGGTAACCAGGACGGTATGGGCCATACGATTTATTGCATGCCGACTGCGGTCAGTACCGGTGCGGGCATGGCTTGCTGGGCCGGCTGTTCCTGCTGCGCTAACTGGTCGAGAAAGGCCTGAAATTCGGTACTGACTTCGCTGTGTTTACGGGCGAACTGCACGGTGGCTTGCAAATAGCCTTGCTTGTTGCCGCAGTCATAGCGTTTACCCTTGAATTGATACGACAGCAAAGCCTCGCTGCGCAAGAGGCCGCCGATGGCGTCAGTGAGCTGATGCTCGCCGCCGGCACCAGGCCGCAAGGCTTGCAGATGGCGGAAAATGGCCGGCGTCAGAATATAACGGCCGACCACGCCCATATTCGATGGCGCATCTTCCGGTGCGGGTTTTTCGACGATGTCATGGAGCTTTAACAGCCGTTCGGCAAATGCAGTGCCGTCGACCACGCCATAGGCGCGACTTTGTTCTGCACGAATCGCTTCAACGCCGATGATGCTGCAGCCGTAGTGCGCATGCAAGTCCGCCATTTGCTTCATGACCGGAACTTCGGCGTCGAGCAAATCGTCGGCCAGAATGACGGCAAAGGCTTCGTTTTGCACCAGCCGCTCCGCACACAACACCGCATGACCAAGCCCGAGCGCTTCGGCCTGACGTACGTAAAAACATTGCACGTTGTCGGGTTTGATTTCACGAATCAGTTGTAATAAATCGCATTTGTTGCGTGCGTTGAGTTCGGCTTCGAGTTCATAGGCTTTGTCGAAATGGTCTTCGATGGCGCGCTTGTTGCGACCGGTGACGAAAATCATTTCGGTGATGCCGGCGGCGATGGCTTCTTCGACTGCATACTGAATCAAAGGCTTGTCAACAATGCACAGCATCTCCTTGGGCTGGGCCTTGGTTGCGGGTAAAAACCGGGTGCCAAGTCCGGCCACCGGGAACACGGCTTTGCTGATTTTATTTCGCATGGTGTGAGTCGCGTTGTTGATCGTGTAGTGGATCGGATACGGCATCGGCTTCAATGGTGTATCGGGCTTGCAGTGTGAGAAACCCGACCACGATGCACGCCGCCCCGACATCAAAACACCAGTCGAGCAGAGACGCATTGCGGTAAGGCAGAAAGTGCTGCACGCCCTCGTCGAGCAAGCCAAACAAGGCGATCAGGCTCACACTGCCGGCGTAACGCCGCAGCGGCGTGCCGTTCAGGCCGCGATAACAAAGCAGGCTTAAAAATCCGTAAGCCAGCGTATGCAAAAGTTTGTCGCCAAAGCGCTCGGACAAGGCATTGGCTTCACCGGGAATAGCACCCAGACATACCATCAGCGCAAAAAACAGTAAGGCGCTGACGAGCCAGATGCTGCGATGGCTTTGCATCAGGTACGACCGTAACGGTCTTGCAGACGGATGATGTCGTCTTCGCCCAGATAGCTGCCGGACTGCACCTCGATTAACTCAAGCGGAATTTTCCCCGGGTTTTCCAGCGAATGAACGACGCCAACGGCTATATATGCCGACTGATTTTCAGTCAGTAAAAATTCTTTTTCGCCTTGCGTGACGCGGGCGGTGCCGGCGACCACAATCCAGTGCTCGGCGCGATGGTGATGCATTTGCAGCGAGAGCCTGGCGCCGGGCCGCACGATGATGCGCTTGACCTGAAATCGCGGGCCGCTGCCGATCGCATCGTAACTGCCCCACGGCCGGCTGACCTGTCGATGATTACCGGCTTCAGAGCGCTGGGCCTGATTGAGTGCAGCGACCAGTTGCCGCGTGTCTTGCGCCTGATGCCTGTTCATTACCAGCAGTGCATCGGGGGTGTCGATGATGCTGATGTCCTGCAGGCCGATGGCGGCCACCAGCCTGTGCGCGCCATGCACCAGAGAGTTGCGGCAATTTTGCAGCACCACGTCGCCATGTGTGGCATTGCCATCGTTATCTTTTTCGGCGTTTTGCCACACGGATTGCCATGAACCGATGTCGCTCCAGCCTGCGTCCAGCGCGACCATCGCAGCGCAGTCGGTGCGCTCCATCAGTGCATAGTCAATGGCCAGATCGGGATTGTCGGCGTAAGTCGCCGCATCAAGCCGGATGAAATCAAGGTCTTTGCCTGCGCTGTTCATGGCGCGCTGGCAAACCTCGAGCATGGTCGGCGCATGGCGCTTGATTTCTTGCAGAAGCAAACTGGCGCGAAACAAAAACATGCCACTGTTCCAGTAATAGTTGCCACTGGTGAGGAAGCGCTCGGCTGTTGCACGGTCAGGCTTTTCGACAAATTCCGCCAGTGGCATGACGCGATTGATGTCCGTGCCATCCCCATCAGCATCTGGTAAAGGTTCGGCACGCAGATAGCCATAAGCGGTCTCCGCAGTGTCTGGCCGTATGCCAAAGGTCATCAGCTGGCCCGACAAGGCTGCTTCTGCAGCGACTTCAACGGCAGCGGCAAAGGCTTGCTGGTTTTGCAGTGCATGGTCGGCAGGCAGGATCAGCATCAGCGCATCATCATGCTGCTGGCACAAGTGCAATGCGGCGCAGACAATGGCTGGTCCGGTGTTGCGGCGCAGGGGCTCGAGCAAAATACTGGCCTTGCCAATGCCGGTTTCACGCAACTGCTCGGCGACGATGAAGCGGCTGGACTCTTGACTCAGCAGCAGCGGCGGCATAGTGCTCACTGCCGCGCTGCGCTGCAGTGTTTGCTGCAACAGACTGTGCTGGCCGTTCAGGCGCAAAAATTGTTTGGGATAGTCTTCGCGGGACAGCGGCCACAAGCGGGTGCCGGACCCGCCACAAAGAATGACCGGATGCAGGTTGGGCATAGTCAGTTTTTTTCAGAAGAAAAATAGGCGCGCGTATAGGCATGCACTTGCGGGTCGCAGGCAATACTGTCCGGATAAGCCCAGCGATATTGCGCATGCTGACTCAATGGCAGATCAAGCTGGCAATCGCCGGTCCACAAGCGGTGCGCCAGCGCCAGATAATGGGTAGTGGCGCCGTGCTGACCCAGAAAATTATCCGGATAAAAATGCTGGTAAATGCCGACGAATACACTTTGTTCACGCTGAAATATCTGTCCCAGTTCGGCTTCGGTGATGCGGGCAAAGGCAGTGTCCAATGTTTCATTTTTTCTCACCCGACCGCCGGGCACAAACCAGCTCGCTTTCGCTGGCGGGTTGTTGCGCCAGCCCAGCAGCATACGGCGCTTGCTGTCTTCAACGATCAGGTCAATGGCTATTAACGGTGCATTGGCAATGATTTTTTCGAACAGCACATCGGGCAAATAGTGTGATGCGTTGGGCGCCGGGCAAGCTGTGGCCTGTTTAGTATGCATTGGTGTCGGTCCATCCTTTAAAGGCAGTCCAGATGATGATTCTTAAATCCATCCAGAATGACCAGTGCTGGATGTAGTGCAAATCAAAAGCAACCCGTTGCGCCATTTTGTCGTCCGTGTCGGTCTCGCCGCGGTAACCATGAATTTGCGCCCATCCGGTGATGCCCGGTTTGACGCGGTGCCGTTGCATGTACATCGCCAGTTTGTTTTTGTACAAATCATTGTGTGCTAGTGCATGCGGACGCGGGCCGACAACCGACATTTCGCCCTTTAATACGTTAATAAATTGCGGTAACTCATCCAGACTGGTGCGGCGCATGAAACGGCCGACCGGTGTGACGCGCGGATCATCGCGCGTGGCCTGGGTCACAATGCCGTTGGTCGTATGATGCGATTTCATGCTGCGAAACTTCAATACATTGAAGCGTTTGCCATTGAGTCCCAGTCGTGGCTGAAGAAAAAATACCGGGCCTGGTGAAGAAAGTTTGATGCAGATGGCCAGCACCAGAAACAAGGGTGCCAGCAAGATCAGCGCGCATACGGCAAACAGTTTGTCGAATAAGTCTTTGGCCAGACCCAAAAGGCCAAAGCTCGCCGGACGATTCAGATCAATGACGGGCATGCCTAAAAATTCAACGGTCTTGTTGCTGAGGACAGCAATCGTGCTGGCGTCGGGCACCCAGCGAATATCAATCAGCATATTGCCCAGCAGGGTTTGCAATGCCTGCAGTTTTCCCGATTCGGACAATGGCATGGTCAGCCACACTTCATGCACCGCATGGCGCACTACGGCCGCCGGAATGTCGGCCAGCTCCTGTAGATGATCAATGCCGTTATCGGGTTTGACCGGATCATGAATGGCCTTTACCTGATAGCCAGTCCATTGCTGTTGCAATGCACGCTTGTGCAGTTCGCGGCCAGTTTCGCCATAGCCGACGATGATCACGTGTTTGTGATTAAAGCCATGCTTGCGCAGCTGCGACAACACGGAATAGAGCAGCGCGCGCATCAGGATCAGCGCGGCTAAAGACAGCCCGCCCCAATACAGCACCCACAGTCGCGAAAGATCATTGATTTGACGGATCAGAAATCCAAACACCAGTCCGGCGGCCAGCACACATAAAATCGCCAGCGTGACTTGTCCCAGCATCAGCCGCAATGAGCGCCCGCGCCAGGACGCATACAGGTCGCATTGGGCAAATAAGGCAAAGGCCAGGAAGCAGCAAAAATACAGCAGCACGGTATGCACCGGTGCCGCGTCGTTCAGCGACCCCGAAAAACGCAGACTGGCGGCAAACTGGCCTGCAGCAAACAGAGCGAGTACATCGACAGAGCGCATCAGCAGGTCCAGGCGTGAAGAGTTTTTTTCTATGAGGTCGTGCATGTTTCTCAAAGCTCTCTTCTGAATCGCGTGACGTTTAAGCAGATCATTGTTGGTCATCCCACTGAGCGTCGGGGATGATGGTAATGGCTTAGTTCGCCTGTCGTGTCGGAAGTGCCTGCAAATTGCGGACCATCAAACGCAAAAATTGTTTGAGCGATGCCACGATTGGCTCAGTACTTCACTGCGCTATCATGTTGGGCATGACGACATCTGAAGAACCACAGCCCACGCTGTATGAATTAATTGGCGGCGACGCGCTGGTGCGCGATCTGGTCGACCGCTTTTATGACCTGATGGATTTGGAGCCCGAGTTCGCGGTGCTGCGCGCCATGCATCCGGCTTCGCTCGATGGCTCGCGCGACAAGCTGTACCACTTCCTGTCTGGCTGGAGCGGCGGGCCGGATCTGTACACGCCACGATATGGCAATGCGTTTTTGCGGGCGCGGCATTTGCCGTTTGCCATTGGCACCAGTGCCCGCGATCAGTGGCTGATGTGCATGGTGCTGGCCATGCAGGGTTTGGGCTTTGAAGAAGAAAAACAAGACATCCTGCTCAATGCGTTTTTCAGGACCGCAGACTGGATGCGCAACAAACCCGATTGAATTCTCTGCGGTGGTTCAGGACTTTATGTCGAAGATGGACTGCACAATGCGGCTGACTGCAGCGGCCAGATCTGCCTCGTCAAGCATCGGGAAATCATGCTTTAGCTTGTTGCTGAGTGTGCCTTTGTTGTCTCGCAGGGAACGGATCAGGCGGTCGATGTCGGCATCCGGTCCTTCGATGAATTCTTTAATCTCTAGCCTGGCCTTGCGCATTTTGCGCAAATAACTGGCTTCATTGCGCATCTCGGTATCAATCGTTATTTCAATCACCTGAGCCAGATACTCGACATGCTCGGTCAGGTCCGGATAGCGCCACGCAGGCCGGGCGTCTTCATACGCATCAAAATAGAGATTGGTGCGTATGCCATCGGTGGCTGTTATTTCAGGGCCAAACCGTAGTTGATGCTGATAACGCTGCATCAATGGCCGCGAAAAAATTTCCAATACCTGATCATAGCTGCGCCGGTTACTGCTGGAACTCGTGATGGTGGCCGATACTGGCAAGACAAAAGGGGCAGGGATGGCATGGTCTCGCCGCAAGACATCATTGATCAGAAAGCGCGAGATGCGCCCATTACCATCCGTCATCGGGTGGATATACACAAAACCAAAAGATAAAACGGCCGCACGCAGCAAGGCAGGCTTGCCGATGGTCAGGTCGGCAAAAGCCGATAGCCCGGTCATCATGGCAGCGGTGTCCTTCCAGTGTGGCGCTACATAATGCACAACAGGCACAAAGGTCGAATCTACAGCGCCGACAAAAACCGGTGACTGGCGCCGGCCCGTGCGGATGGCTCTGGGCCCCAGGATTTCCGACTGTAGCGCCGTGATCGCCGAATCTTCCAGCGGATTGGCATATTGTCCGCAACGTTTTTCCATCACCGCCGCAAAGCGCTGAACGCGACCGATGTGCTTATCTTCGCGCTCGATGGCAAAGCTGGCTTTGCTTTCTTTGACCGTTAACCACACTGCGCTGCGTATGAGCAGGTCTTCGCCATATTCACTTTCCAATGCGTGCAGGTGACTGGCGCAATCATAATTTTCTGCGGCGCGCACCTTGTCGCTACGCCAGACCAGCGGGCAATAGTCAGCGTTTCCGGGCAGGTTGTCGCGCACCCGCCAGCGGCTGATGTTTTCTGGCTGACTAGCCGTCAGATACAGATCGGGGTCGAGTGCGTCAATGTAGTTGCCGCTATTGACGCCAGAAAATTTCAGCAATCGCCCGCTGAGATATTCGTAGAAAAAGCCGGCTCTGCGCGCATATTGCCCACTGGGTTCGGCATGAATCCAGGATTCAAGCGCCGCTTGCGGCAAGACGGCAAACAGACGCGCTAAAAATTCAAGATGGATGCCTTCACGTTTAAAGGCAAAAGTCAGATGGCCGGCGAGCGTGTCTGCCGGCTGGAAATGGAGTGGATAGGATTCATGGGTAAAGCCGTCTTTGCGCTCGGTCAGGCGTGATCTGGCAAGCCGGCTTTCGATGCGAAAGGGCTGTACTGGTTCGACACCATAGTGTTCTGCCAGCCAACGATAACCCAGCCAGTTGTTCATATAAAAAACCGTCTGTATGCAGACTTTTGATTAAACAATCAAAGTTTCGTATAAAAACAGGGGGAAATCCAGAAAAACGTATAAATACGCTGATTTATTTAAAGAATAAGTGTGTGGCAGCGAGACGCTACAGCAAGCCTTCAAACAACATCACATCGACCAGTTCCCCGGCCTGCACATCGCCTTGCGCATGCTGCAGCAGCACCATGCAATTGGCTTCCGACATGGAACTGAGTATGCCGGAGCCCTGCGAGCCGGTGATGCGCACACTTTGCAAGCCCTCTGCATCGAGCGTGATGATGCCGCGCTGATATTCTGTGCGGCCTGGTTTTTTGCGGATAGGCTGTGCCGATCTGACGCGTGCAATTAATTGCGGCAGGGGTGTGGCACCCATCATCTGGCGTAATGCGGCGCGGGCAAAAAAATAAAACGTCACCATGACTGCCACCGGATTGCCGGGCAGGCCGAACAGCATCGCGCTGTGGCCATTGGCAGTCAGTTTGCCAAAGGCCATTGGCCGGCCCGGACGCATGTCGATTTTCCAGAACAGGACTTCGCCCAGACTGGCCAGCAATTGCTTCATGTAGTCGGCGTCGCCAGCGGACACGCCGCCTGAGGTAATGATAGCGTCGGCTTGCTCACAAGCTTGCCGCAAGGCCGCTTCGAGTGATGCCGGATCGTCTTTGACCACGCCCATGTCGATGACTTCGCAACCCAGACGACTCAGCATGCCGTGCAGGGTGTAGCGATTGCTGTCGTAAATGCAGCCCTCGGCCAGCGGCTCGCCAATGGAGCGCAACTCGTCGCCGGTAGAAAAATGCGCGACGCGTAATTTGCGCTGCACGGGTGCTTCACCGATGCCCAGCGATGCCAGCAAACCCAGATCTGCCGGCGTCAGCAGTTTTCCTTTGTGCAGTGCGGCTTTGCCGAGCGCTAAGTCTTCGCCAGCGAGCCGTCGGTTGGCCCCGGCTAGCACTACACCTGCCGGGATGCTGACGCTGTGTTCGGTGTTGTCGCGAGTGAGTTCTTGCGGCACGACGGTGTCGCAAGCTTGCGGCATGACCGCGCCGGTCATGATGCGCACGCATTCGCCGCGTCCAACCGTGCCGCTAAAGCGCTTGCCGGCAAAGGCAGTGCCGACTACGCGCAAACTGCCTGCATTCAGATCGGTGGCATGGAGTGCATAGCCATCCATGGCCGAATTGTCATGGGCGGGCACATTAATGGGGGAGATGATGTCAGCGGCCAGCACGCGGCCGCTTAATTGTTTCAGCGGCAGTGTTTCGGTCTCTGTGATGGCCGTAATCGACTGCGCGATGAAGGCTTGCGCCTGCGCCACCGACAGCGCATCCTGCTCACCGAGGGTGGGCGCTAGCTCGAACAGGCTGGTCGTCATGCTGGTGGCCTTGATAATGCTCA
The DNA here is from genome assembly GCA_947451925.1 of Burkholderiales bacterium. Classification (GTDB taxonomy): domain Bacteria; phylum Pseudomonadota; class Gammaproteobacteria; order Burkholderiales; family Burkholderiaceae_D; genus Pernthalerella. The sequence continues at coordinate 35,457 of CANGAW010000013.1, forward strand.
GCCGCCGATATAGGACATTTCAACTTTGCGTACAGCCTGACTCAGGCCGTCGGTGTTGATGGTGCGCAGTTCTGAATAACGGTCTTCGCGCTTGCTCCACAGATGGGCGATGGCAGCGGTGATTTGTGCGTCGCTGTAGTCGCCGCGCATCAGGGCGCGCAGGTCATGTCCGCTGGTGGCAAATAGGCAGGTAAAGAGTTTGCCTTCGGTAGACAGACGCGCACGATTGCAGTCGCCGCAGAATGCCTGGGTAACGCTGGAGATGACGCCGATTTCGCCGCCGCCATCGACATAACGCCAGCGGGCTGCGGTTTCACCGGTGTAGTTTGGTTCGACTTCAACCAGAGGCATGACGGCACTGATGCGGCGCACGACTTCGGCAGAGGGAACGACTTCATCCATTTTCCAGCCATTGGATGCGCCGACGTCCATGTATTCAATAAAACGCAAAATGGCGGGCGAGCCTTTGAAGTGGCGTGCCATCGGCACGATTTCCTGATCATTCATACCGCCCTTGACGACCATGTTGACCTTGATCGATTGCAGTCCGACACGGTGCGCAACATCAATGCCGTTCAACACATCCGAGACTGGAAAGTCGACATCATTCATGCGCTGGAAAGTGGCTTCGTCTAGCGAGTCTAGCGAGACGGTTACGCGTTTTAAGCCGGCGTCTTTCAGCGACTGGGCTTTTTTGGCCAGCAATGAAGCATTGGTGGTCATGGTCAGGTCCAGCGGCTTGCCGTCGAGCGTGGTCAGCGAGGCCAGCATTTCGATGAGTTTTTCAATGTTTTTGCGCAGCAGCGGCTCACCACCGGTCAGTCGAATTTTTTCTACGCCATGCGCAATGAAGATTTTGGTAATGCGGGTGATCTCTTCGAACGAGAGCAGGGAATTGTGCGGCAGGTATTGATAATCCTTGTCGAACACTTCTTTGGGCATGCAATAGACGCAGCGGAAATTGCAGCGGTCCGTGACTGAAATGCGCAAGTCGCGCAAAGGGCGGGCAAGCTTGTCGGCCAGAAGTCCTGTTGCCGGTATCAGCGGTGAAGGGATGGTTGGCAGTACCAGTTGCTTGCGCAAGTCGGTGACGGGAATGATGCGTTCGGTCATAGTTGTTTACTGCTTTAACGTCACTGCACCCCGGACTAGGCCGGGACGACAAATTATCGGATGCTGCTCTTGTTCAAGGCAAATAAGATACCACGAGCCCTGCCAATGCACAGGCACCGATCAGCTTGATGGTGCCGACCTTGAAGCGCAGCAGCGCAATGGCCGCAGCAATGCTGATCGCCAGCGCAATCCAGTCCCAGTCCCGCAGTGCTTGCGTGAAGTGAAACACATGCTCGGCAAAGAACAGCGCCAGACTAAGAATGACGCCGACCACTGCGGCGGTGATGGCCGTCAGTGGGGCGGTCAGGCGGATGTTGTTGCGGGTCGATTCCACCAGAGGCCCACCTGCCAAGATAAAAACAAACGATGGCAGGAAGGTAAAAAATGTGGCCACGCAGGCGCCTGCCGCACCAGCGAGAAACAGATGGCTGGTCCCGAAAACTTCTTTGCTCCAGCCGCCGACAAAGCCGACAAAAGCCACGATCATGATCAGCGGCCCCGGTGTGGTTTCGCCCAATGCCAGCCCGTCTATCATTTGCGTTGGCGTCAGCCATTGATAGGTGGTGACAGCGCCCTGATAAACATAAGGCAGCACCGCATACGCACCACCGAAAGTCAGCAGCGCGGCTTTGGTAAAAAAGCCGCCCATTTGCGCTAGAGGGTGATGAATGCCGATGCTCATCACAAGCGCGCCCCAACAGGCCATGCCCAGCGCGACACCGGTAGCGGCCAGCACAATGAGTTTGCGCAATGAAAAGTGCGCATGCTCTGGCGTTGGCGTATGGTCATCAATGAGGGCCGGGCCGTAAGAAGTCTTGCTGGCCGGAGGAGATCCGCCTGGCTGAAACTGATCCGGCAGCAAGCGTCCGCCAGCCAATCCGAGTAGTGCGGCGCTAAAAATAATCCATGGAAAAGGCAGACCCAATACCGCAATGGCCAGGAAGGACAGCGCCGCAATAGCAAGCAGCCAGCGGTTTTTCAGACTGCGGCTGCCGATGCGCCAGGCAGCTGCCAGCACGATGGCTACCACCGCCGGCTTGATGCCGTATAAAACGCCCGCCACCACCGGTACATCACCAAAGGCCAGATAAACCCAGGACAGCCCGATCAGAATCAGCAGCGAGGGCAACACGAACAAGACGCCGGCCATGATGCCGCCGAGAGTGCGATGCATCAGCCAGCCTATATACACCGCCAGTTGCGTAGCTTCCGGGCCGGGCAGCAGCATGCAGTAATTGAGCGCATGCAGAAACCGCTGCTCGGAAATCCAGCGGCGCCGTTCGACCAGCTCGGTATGCATCAGCGCGATCTGGCCGGTTGGGCCGCCGAAGCTGATGAAGCCGAGTTTGAGCCAGTACCAAAACGCTTGAGACAGGGGGACTGGAGACGGTGCCTCTGTAGATTTCATATTTACATATTCGAGTAATTTGGCCCGCCGCCACCTTCAGGCGTGACCCACACAATATTTTGCGTCGGGTCTTTGATGTCGCAGGTTTTGCAATGCACGCAGTTTTGCGCATTGATCTGCAGCCGCTCGCCACCGCTTTCAGCCGCCACGTATTCATACACGCCGGCCGGACAATAGCGTGACTCTGGTCCGGCATACTTTGCCAAATTGATGGAGACGGGCACATCCGGATTTTTCAGTGTCAGGTGTGCCGGCTGGTGTTCGGTGTGGTTGGTGTTGGAAATGAAGACTGACGAGAGCCGGTCAAATGTCAGCTTGCCATCGGGCTTCGGATAGACGATGGGTGTGCATTCTGCGGCCGGCTTCAAGCATTCATGGTCAGCATGCGTATGGTGCAGCGTCCACGGTGCTTTGCCACGGAACAGTACCTGATCAATGCCGACCATCAGCGTGCCGGTGTAGAGGCCTTTGCTCATCCACGGCTTGAAGTTGCGCGCCACATGCAATTCCTCATGCAGCCAGGATTGTTCGAATGCGCTCGTGTAGGCGACAAGTTCGTCTTGCGCGCGCCCGGCAGCGATGGCGTCAAAGGCGGCGTCGGCGGCCAGCATGCCGGTTTTCATGGCGGCGTGGCTGCCTTTGATGCGGCTGGCATTGAGGAAGCCTGCATCGCAGCCGATTAATGCGCCGCCCGGGAAGCTTAGTTTGGGCAGCGACTGCAGGCCGCCGGCGGTGATGGCGCGCGCGCCATAGGACAAGCGTTTGCCGCCTTCGAAAAAGCCGCGAATGGCCGCATGGGTTTTATAGCGCTGGAACTCTTCGAACGGTGACAGGTAGGGATTTTCATAGGCCAGCCCGACCACATAGCCGACGGCGACCTGATTGTTTTCCAGATGGTAGAGAAACGAACCGCCGTAGGTTGCATTGTCCAGCGGCCAGCCGGCAGAGTGAATCACCAGACCGGGCTGATGTTTGGCCGGATCGATTTCCCACAGTTCTTTAATGCCGATGCCATAGGTTTGCGGGTCTTTGCCTGCGTCGAGCTTGAAGCCGGCGATCAGTTCCTTGCCCAGACTGCCGCGTGCGCCTTCGGCAAACAGTGTGTATCTGGCATGCAGTTCCATGCCGATCTGGAAAGCGTCACCGGGTTTGCCGTCACGGTCCACGCCCATGTTGCCGGTAGCGACGCCTTTGACCGCGCCTTTATTGTCGTACAAAACTTCAGCCGCCGGAAAGCCGGGGAAAATTTCAACGCCCAGGGCCTCGGCCTGCTGGCCCAGCCAGCGCACGACGTTGGCTAAGGAAACCACGTAATTGCCATGATTCTGGAAGCAGCCGGGCAGCATCCAGTTGGGGGTTTTAATGGCCTTGGTTTCGGTCAGAAACAGAAAACGGTCTTCGCTCACAGGCGTGTTGAGTGGCGCGCCGCGTTCTTTCCAGTCCGGGAATAATTCATTGATTGCGCGCGGGTCCATCACGGCACCCGACAAAATATGGGCGCCGGGCTCCCCGCCTTTTTCCAGCACGCAGACGCTGATTTCACGACTTTGTTCGGCCGCACGTTGCTTGAGGCGAATGGCAGCGGACAAGCCGGCCGGGCCGCCACCAACAATCACGACGTCATATTCCATCGCTTCGCGTGGGCCGAATTGTTCAAGGAATGCGGGGTTTTGGCTGGGGCTCATGATGATCTGCGCAATCGGGATGAAGGTAATTTAAGGGGTTATTATTTTCCATGGCACGCTCCGTTTTGCAAGCTTGGGCAGTGCCGATTCATGTAATGATAATGCCTGTGGCAAGAATCATAATAATCAACATCAGGAGACATCGTGGGTATTGACGTAAATTTGAATGGCAAGGTCGCTTTTGTAACAGGTGCATCCAGTGGGCTGGGCAGCCGTTTTGCCAAAATTCTGGCTGAGGCGGGAGCGCAGGTCGTGCTGGCAGCGCGCCGCACCGAGCGCCTGAAAGAATTGCGCGCCGAGATCGAAGCCAATGGCGGCGCAGCCCATGTGGTGCAACTCGATGTGACGGACTATGCCAGCATCAAGTCGGCGCTGGCCCATGCTGAAACCGAAGCCGGTCCGATTGATATTTTGGTCAACAACTCGGGCGTGTCCAGCACCCAGCGTCTGGTCGATGTGACGCCGGAAGATTATGCGCAAGTGATGGACACCAATTTGCGTGGAGCTTTTTTCGTGGCGCAGGAAGCGGCCAAACGCATGATCGTACGCGCCAAGGCTGATCCGAATCGTCAGCATCGCATCATCAATATCGCTTCCGTGGCGGGCTTGCGGGTGCTGTCGCAAATCGGCGTCTATTGCATGAGCAAGGCCGGTGCTGTCCACATGACCAAGGCGATGGCGCTGGAGTGGGGCCGCTATGGCATCAATGTCAATGCCATTTGCCCGGGCTACATCGAAACCGAAATCAACTCCGATTACTTTCACAGCGAAGGTGGCAAAAAACTCATCGATATGCTGCCGCGCAAACGCGTCGGCCAGCCGGAAGACCTCGATGGTTTGCTGTTGCTGCTGGCAGCGGACGAATCACGCTTTATCAATGGCGCCATCATGACTGCCGACGACGGTATGGCGGCGTTCTGATGAAAGACGGATTTACCCTGGTCCATCGCCTGCGCATGCCCATTCGCTGGGGCGATATGGACGCCATGGGCCATGTCAACAATACGGTGTACTTTCGCTATCTGGAGCAGGCGCGTATCGCCTGGTTTGAAGCGCTGGGCTGTCCGCCTGAACCGGCAGGTCAGGGACCGGTGATCATCAATGCGCACTGTACGTTTTTAAAACAGTTGCGTTATCCGGGCGAGATTGAAGTCACCACGCTGGCTGGCGAACTGGGTCGTTCCAGTTTTCAGACCTGGCAGCAGATTCGCCGGGTGGATGACCTGGCCACACTGGCAGCAGAAGGCGGCGCCAAGGTGGTGTGGGTAGATCAGCGTCTGGAAAAGTCAGCGCCGCTGCCCGAGGACATGCGCATCAAATTAATCCAGCCGCTGTCATGAGTTGAAACGCAGAGGTCGATCATGGTCAAGCTGTTTCGCTACTTGTTGTTCTCGGGTTTTTTGAGCGTAATGTCGCAGGCTAATGCGGCCAGCACAACATGTACGGAGTGGCCACTGTGGTCGGCTTATCTGCAACGCTTTGTGCAAGCCGATGGGCGCGTGCTGGACCAGACTGGCGAGCCCGATTTCACCACCTCGGAAAGCGCTGCTTATACCTTGTTTTTTTCGCTGGTTAATAACGACCGCGAGCGTTTCGCCATCCTGCTGAAATGGGTGCAATTCAATCTGGCTCAAGGCGACCTCGGCGCAATGCTTCCGGCCTGGCACTGGGGCCGGAAAGCGGCAGGAAAATGGCAGATTCTCGATGCGAACTCTGCAACGGATGCCGATATGTGGTTCGCCTACTCCTTGCTGCAGGCTGGGCGCCTGTGGCAGGAACCGGGCTACACCAGCATCGGCCTGCGCATGCTGGAGCAAATCAAAGCCAATGAATTGACCACGCTGCCCGCTCAGGGGCCGATGATGCTGCCTGGCCCGCAGGGCTTTACCGATGGCGTGCTTAGCTGGCGCATCAATCCCAGTTATCAGCCGCTGCAACTGCTGAGGGCGTTTGCTGTGTTTGATCCACTAGGTCCCTGGGACGACATGGCGCGCAATACGGTGCAGATGATGAAGGCCGTCTCGCCTCTGGGCTTGGCGCCCGATTGGGTTCTCTACCAAAGCGGCAAAGGCTGGCTGCCTGACTGGCAAACCAAATCGGTTGGCAGCTATGACGCGATCCGGGTCTATTTATGGACTGGCATGCTGGATGACGCCGAACCCTTGAAGCCTGCTTTGTTGCAAAGCTTGTCTGGCATGCAGCGCTTGCTGTTGAAAAAAAATGGCGCGCTGATGGAAAAAATACAGACCCAGAGCGGACAGGCAGCAGGGCAGGCACCGCAGGGTTTTTCTGCTGCGCTGCTGCCCTATTTGCAGGCTTTGCATGATACGAAAAATCTGGCAGCGCAGAGGCGTCGGCTGGATGAAAAAAAGAACGGCAATCTGATCGGCGAAGCGCCTGTCTATTACGACCAGATGCTGGCCTTGTTTGGGCAGGGTTGGATAGAACAACGGTTTCGTTTTAGCGCTTCCGGCCAGTTAATCCCCGCGTGGCCGCCACGTTGTGCGCTTCAATAAACGCTTGATATTGCCATGCCAATATAGGCAGAAGCGGAATCTTTTTGTGGCTTGGCCTGACCGGCGCTGAGTTCAAGCACCATGCGATTATTCAGCGCCTTGCTGACAAACAAACCCTGCTTGCTGACTGCGTAGTTAGGCTCGTCCTGCCAGACCCCTTCGATACCGGTGCGCCATCCCGCTGCAGGCAACCAGGCCAGACGGGCGCGGGCGAACAGATTGCTCGGTCCGATTGCATAATTGACCAGTAACTCGCCCTCGGTGGCGGTGCTCAGCTTCGTGCGGGCCTGCACCTGTGGCGTCAGTGAAAAGGAATTGCCGCTGTTGTCGCCGACCGGGGCCGCAGGCGTCAGGCGTATGTATCGGTAGCCAAGGGTTGCGGATAAATCGATACCCGAATTTTCATCACCCCACGCATGACCAAAGCCGGCTTCAATACCGGGTGCCGCTGCTTTGATTTCTGCGGTGTTGCCATCGAGCGTGCCGTCATAGCGGTAGTTTGACCAGCTGAGCAGGGTTTTCTGGTACCAGCCGCGCCCCAACGCCGCATCACTGAACGGCATGATGGCCGCGGCATAGGCATAACTGCTTTTGGCTGCGACCTGCACACCACCAAAAACCAGATTTTGTGCCGGCTCGGCAAACGCCGCCGATTGCGCCAGCATCAGCAGCGAAGCACTCGCTGCGTAGGAAAGTGAACGTAGTTTGAACATAGTCGTTGATTGCGGATGCATGAATAAAAAGGGTTTAACGTGATCGCAGTTTTTTTTCTCTGAACAGAAAACGTTTGAGGTTCTGTAAAAACAGAAAGCTCAGATGACCGAGGCCGTTAACCAGTGCGATTTTTCCCAAATAATAAAAAGCGCTGAGAACACCACGCCGACTCTGGCGGCGGAGATTGTTTTCCATTAATGCCTCGCTGGAGCCGAATGCAATATCGATGGCCAGTCGTTCGTCAGCGATGTTGAAAAACTGATAGGCGACGCCAAGCGTGGCATAGCGCTGGTCATTAAAAGTAATACTTTGCAGCGTACTTTGAAAGCGGATTCCGCGTTTTGGAAACGCCAGCGTAATCTTGGATTTATTTTTGAGCAGCGGTATGTGTTTAGGCAAATAAGGAACCGTAATTTTTACCCCGGAAGTTGACGCATCCAGTGTGATGCCGTAAATGGTAACGTTAGGCGCCAGATGCAATATCACTTCTTCACTATGCAAAGATCGCGGCTCGGAACGGCGCTGCTTTCTTTCGAAGGTAATGCCCAACGCGCACAGCAGCAGGAAGAAATCAAAAAAAGCCCAGAAGCCGACCAGCAATAATGCACTGCGATTTTCCGGCTCAATATAAAAGCGATAGCCCCCCATCACGATGGCGGCAACATTAAAAAATAAAATCAAATAAAAGGGCTTGGCAAAAGCTGAAATGAAATCGTCACTCATTACCTCACCCTTGGGTGTGACATTGAAAGAGGGCGCCCGCGGATTGCGCAACACTTGCCATACCCCGCGTGTCACATAGACAGATTGAATCACTTCATAAATTTGCGAAATAAAGGGCCATCGCACCCGACCAAACAAATACTGAGAAATGATAATGGACCCTAACAAGCTGGGCAGGCCATAAATCAAGACATCGACCGCCTGGGCATTGGCCAGAATCACAGAAAACAAAAGAAAAACCGGTGCTGTCAACAGCATGACCAATCGTGCAACTGAGAAGCCCCAGAAAAAAGAAAAATTCGTAAATAAAGCACGCTGCGCCATGCTCAGGCCGGGAATTTTCCAGGGTTTTTTTAATAAGAAAATTTGCAGCATGCCCTGACTCCAGCGTACCCTTTGCGCCAGAAAGCCGGCGAAAGTTTCCGGCTGCAGGCCCGACACTAATGGCCTGTTAAAGTAGGCTGAGGTGTAACCCAAGGCAAGCGCGTCGAGCGTGGTTTCTGCATCTTCAGTAATCGTTTGGCCGGCAATGCCGCCGATTTCATCCAGCACACTGCGGCGCAAAATTGCGGCTGAACCGCAAAAGAAGGTCGAACCCCAGGCGTCCATGCCCGGCTGCATCACACCATAGAACAATTCATTTTCAGCCGGCGACGTTTCGTAGGTCGACAGGTTGCGCTCCACCGGGTCGGCGTTGACGAAATTATGCGGAGTCTGCAGCAAAAACAACTTGGGGTCAGGTAAGAAAAATCCTACCGTCATTTCAAGAAAATCTGCGGTGGGCACATGATCACAATCCAGAACCAGTAATAACTCACCCCTGGTGTGTGGCAGTGCATGATTGATATTGCCGGCCTTGGCGTGTTCATTGCGTTCACGAGTCAGATAGATTGCGCCAAATTTTTTAGCCAGAGCCTTTAATTTTTCTGACCGTTCTTTTGCTTTTTGCGCTGCTTTTTTGTCCGGGTTATTCAGCTTTTGATCCGTGCCGCCATCGTCAAGCAGGTAGACATGCAGTTTTTCTTCCGGATAGCGCATTTGCGTGGCGGCGATCAGCGTCGGGCTGACAATCTGCGGGCTTTCATCAAAAGTTGGAATATATACATCGACATGCGGCAAGCTTGAGACATCAACTGGCAACGGTATGCTGGCTCTGACCTTGGGTTTGATACTAATAAAGTATCCAAGAGTCGAATTTAAAAAGTAAAAGCACTCGACCAGAAACAACATGAGCCCGAAAAAAATCGACGCTATACCAAAATTAAAAGGCAATGTTTCCGTAGCACGCCAGTACAAATAGCGAAAGGACAATAAGGCGGCAAGCAAAAAAATCAGCAGTCTTATCGTGCTGCTACTGCGCCGGTTATTTTTAAACTGGGAAAATTTGTACAGACAGTAGAGCAGGGAAAAAGTGACGGCTGAAATGATTAACTGCGTCAGACGAGCCAGAGGCATAGTCGTCAGATAAATCAGAGCTGTTATGCCACTAAGCCAAAAAAATAAATAAATTGCAACTAGTTCATGTTTTTCAAAGTTTGAAACTTTACGCATCGTATTTTGTCATTATTGTAAAAATATGCACTTATGGTTGCAATATTAATATTGTTAGAATTTATTTTTTTATGTAACTATTTAAATTTATCAGAATTCGTAAGATTACGAATGATAATTTATTTCAAAATTAATACTTTAGATGTTACTTTTTATATATCTAAAGATAATTTGAATCTTGATTGGCGTAGGTATTGGAGTAGTTTAAATGCCTGTTGCTGATTTTATTTATAAGAGTTGAGTCATTTATTGGCCCTAATCTTTGAAATAAAGCCCAAGTTCTGCTTTTTTACGGAGTTGCGTCGATACGCCGCTGCGCCTATGCTTGCGGTCGACGTTTTAATTGCCTAAAAAATTTTCCCCCAGGAGAGCCATGAAAAAAGTATTTCCGAACGCCGCAGCCGCGCTGGCCGACGTGGTTAAGGATGGCCAGACCATCGCCGTTGGCGGTTTTGGTTTGTGCGGTATTCCCGAAGCGCTGATTGCAGCATTGCGCGACTCGGGTGTGCAAAAGCTCACCGCTATTTCCAATAACGCCGGCGTCGATGGCTTTGGCCTCGGTCAATTGCTGACGACCCGCCAGATCGTCAAAATGATCGCCTCCTATGTCGGCGAAAACAAAGAATTCGAGCGCCAATATCTGGCCGGTGAACTGGAGCTGGAATTTACGCCGCAGGGCACGCTGGCCGAAAAGCTGCGCGCCGGTGGTTCTGGCATTCCTGCTTTCTTTACCAAGACTGGTGTAGGCACGGTAGTGGCCGATGGCAAGGAAGTGCGCGTTTTTAATGGCGAGCGTTATGTGATGGAGCATTCGCTGGTGGCCGATATCTCGCTGGTCAAGGCCTGGAAGGCCGACCCTGCGGGCAATCTGGTGTATCGCAAAACAGCCCGCAACTTCAATCCGAATGTGGCCATGGCCGGCAAGCTGACTATTGTTGAAGTTGAAGAGCTGGTCGGCATGGGTGAGTTAGATCCGGACAGCGTGCACACGCCGGGTATTTTCGTGCATCGCATTGTGGTCAACGCCACGCCCGAGAAGCGCATTGAACAACGCACAGTCAGTGCAAAGTAACAGCGGAGAATAAAGATGGCTTGGACACGCGAAGAAATGGCTGCGCGCGCAGCGCAGGAATTACAAGACGGTTTTTACGTCAACCTCGGTATCGGCTTGCCGACCATGGTGGCTAACTATGTACCGAAAGATATTGAAGTCTGGCTGCAATCGGAAAACGGTTTACTCGGCATTGGCCCTTTTCCTACGGAAGAAAAAATTGATGCCGACCTGATCAATGCCGGCAAGCAGACCGTCACGGCTTTGGCAGGCTCGTCGATTTTCAGCTCCGCCGATTCGTTTGCAATGATCCGCGGTGGCAAAGTCAACATCGCGATTCTGGGTGCGATGCAGGTGTCCGAGCAGGGTGATCTGGCGAACTGGATGATCCCCGGCAAAATGGTCAAAGGCATGGGCGGCGCGATGGATCTGGTGGCCGGCGTCAAGCGCGTCGTGGTGTTGATGGAACATGTCGCAACCGCCAAAGACGGATCGACCTCGCACAAATTGCTGCCGCAGTGCACGCTGCCATTGACCGGTGTGGGTGTGGTTGACCGCATCATTACCGACCTGGCTGTGCTGGACGTGACCGAAACTGGCCTGACTCTGGTTGAGCTGGCGCCCGGTGTCACGCAAGAAGCGTTGATTGCCGCAACCGGTTGTGCCATTCGTTTATCCTGACCGCAAACAATGACCACACCAAGCGGCGCACCGACTGCGCAAGACCAGTTTGACGAACAAACCTCGCGCCGGATTGAGGCGGTGTACCTGACGCCTGACGTTGCCGCCCAGCGCGACAAAGTCATGGCCAGGCTTGCGCCGCGTGAGGGAGAAATTGCCCTCGATATCGGTTGCGGGCCGGGTCTGACGACCCTGGGTCTGGGGCAGGCGGTCGGCGCTGCCGGCAATGTCATTGGCGTCGATATTGCCGAGCCTATGCTGGCGATTGCCCGTCAGCGTTGCGCTGCTTTGCCGCAGGTTAGCTTTTCGCTGGCGGATGTCACTGCCTTGCCATATGAGGACGCGCATTTTGATGTGGCGCTGGCGACCCAGGTCTATGAATATGTGGAAGACATCGATCTGGCCTTGCGTGAATTGGCAAGAGTGATTCGGCCCGGTGGTCGTGCATTGTTAGTTGACACGGACTGGGAATCGGCAGTCTGGGCCAGCAGCGACGATGTGCGCATGCGGCGCGTGCTGGAGACCTGGAATGAACATATTCCGCATCCGCAGCTGCCGCGCATACTCAAGCAAAAGATGGAGCGGGCCGGCTTTCATGACGTGCAGGTGGAAATCGTGCCGATTCTGAATGTGCAGTACGATCCCCAGACTTACAGCATCGGTATGATGGATGTGATTGGCGGCTTTGCAGCAGGGCGCAATGGCTTGTCAGCGCAAGACATTCTTGACTGGAAAGCCGATGCGCGATTATTCAGCGAGCAGACCGGCGCTTATTTTTTCAGTCTTAACCGTTACGTATTCACTGCCAGCCGCTAAGGTATTGATCATGCGCTATGTACTGATTCAACTCATCATGCAGCAGTCGAAGCGCCTGCGCTCCCGACTGCATTTGCGCGCCCCCTCGGAAAAGAGTGGCCCACGGCGCAAGGACAGTACTGGTTTCATTTTTGTTTTGCTGCTGATTTCCCTGTTTGTGGCGGTGTGGTTGCTTGCCTAGGGGGGCGTGAGGTTGTTCAATGACGGATGCAAGTGACAATGCTGGTTTGTTTATTGACGAAAGACACTGGGTCCCGGCTTTCGCCGGGACGACGTTAACGGGGATAGTAGACTATCAATCGTCATCACCTGCAGTTGATGACGGTAGGAATTTTGATGACGCCTCAACCACTACCGTCGTCCCGATGAAAATCGGGACCCAGCGTCTTTCATTGTGAACCCGAAAAAATCTCGCTGCCATCAAGGCGGATTGAGCTGACGCCAGATCGCACGTTCGTCGTCTGTTGCGCGACCGGGCAATTCAAACAGTTCACGCATTTTCTCCTTGTCGCCAACGGCCATAATCTGGCGCAAATTACCGACTGAAATCCGGAATTGTTCAAAGGCGACTTCTGGCTTGCTTGCCATCGCTTCCATCGGTAAATGTCCGCTTTCTGCCTGCTCTTTGTCGAGCCTGGCGCGCTCGATCAGAATCTCGACTTCATCGGCTGAAATATGCAGTTCTTCTGCTTCTCTCATGATGGTGGCACGCTCTTCATCATCGAGTACGCCATCTTTCATGAAGCGGGTTAATTCGTTATGCAATAACTCGCGGTCTTTGTGCAGCTGATCATTGAAGGCCGAGGACAAGATCGCTGCCGGTACTGCAAAGATGCCGATGCCAACCAGTGCCATGACCATGGTCATTAGCCGGCCTATTGGCGTCACAGGCGAGATATCGCCGTAACCGACAGAAGCCAGAGTGACGACGGCCCAGTAAATCGATTGTGGAATGTTTTCAAATTTATCTGGTTGCGCGTCATGCTCAAACAGATAACCCAGACTGGCTGTTAACACCACCAATAACAGCATGATGAACGTGGAGGCGCCGATGACAGGCCATTCGCGCTTGAGTGCTTTGACCAGAGTGCCGGTGGAAGTGGTGTAGCGAGTCAGTTTCAGCAGCCGCATCAGACGGAAAATCCGCATGAAACGCAGGTCAACCAAGTGACCCATCAGACTTTCAAGAAAGAAGGGAGCGACGGCCAGTAAGTCAACAATGACAATCGGTGTTTTGGCATAGCGGATCCTGCCCATGGCGCCTTGAAATTGGGGGTCTTCGACGACGGAATAAAGTCTGAAAATATATTCCATTGAAAAAATGAAGACGGCGACGGCATCCAGAATAATGAACTGCAGATTGAGCATGTAGTGCAAGGACTCGACCGACTCCATGATGACGGCCATGACGGAAATGAAGATCCACCAGACGATAAAGTTATCGATCAGTTCTTGCAGTGCGCCGCTGTACTCGGTCGGGTTGAGCAGCGCATAGACGCGCTGACGGAAAGTGCGGCCGACATTGAGTTGGCGGAATTCCTGAATCGCTGGCGCCAGGATGCGAAACAGTTTTAACAGTCGCAGTAAACGCAAGACGCGCAGGATGCGCAAATCACCCTGGATAAAGGCAGCCAGATAGAAGGGCGATATCGCTGCCAGATCGATCAGCGCATAGGGGCTGCGAAGATAAGCGAAACGCGGAAAGCGCGAACCTGAAAACTCGGGGTCACTGGGTGCCACAAAAAAACGCAAAGCATATTCAACCGTAAAAACGGCCAGCGAAAACTGGTCGAAACGATGAAACAGGATTTTGTGGGCATCAAAAATCGCCGGTACATGTTCGAAGAACATGCTCAGCAGATTGGCAATGATCAGAATCGAAATCCATTTGTCGAAACGCTTTTGATAATTGTCAGGATTGTTCGCGTCAAACAGCCATGCGTAAACAAAGTCGCGCACTGACAAGGCGGGAGCTGACGGCATGGTTTGGGTATCGTTGGTCATGAGTTTTTGCGTCAGCGTTAAAAGTGCACTTCTTTAATCGGGATCAGTGAGAAGCCACGACCACAAATCGTCACTTTCAGTGCCAGCGGCCCAGCTAATACTTCACTGTCGGCCATCGGTGCGTAATTAAAGCCGCTGCCTGCCGGTTCTTTGGGCACACCCTTTTCAATCAGGATTGCGCCGTGCGTGTTTGCCTGTTCGCGGTCGCAGACGTCAGAAAATACACTGCCATTTTTTTGGGTGACATTGACCAGGCCAGCAAATGGACCGCTCTCGGAAGTCAGCGCTGCGAGACATGCGCCCCAGGTACTGTTCTCTTCATCGCAAGCGGTGACGCCGCTGGTTTTGCCTGCTGCACGCAGGCTTCCATGCTGTGCCAGCCAGTCGGCAACTTGCTGGCCATGTTCTTTGGTGGTTTCGGTGCTGACACCTTCAAGCCAGGTGGCGTAGCCCAAATGCGCGACCATGACGGCAACGACAATAGCCACTAATACAAAAATAGCATCGGTCGCACCAAAGTATTTTTCGGATTTTTTTTTATCGGCACCGAGGTGCTGATCGGTCAGTTCCGTTTGCATTATTGGCGGTCCCGTAGAAGATGCTGATTTGATAATCAGCTTTTATAACTATTTTCATTGGACCTGAGTGTATGCATAAATGAACGTACTGTCACTTGCCACAAACGCAGATAAACAGAAGGGGATTGTCCGATTTAATTTAGTGCGCAGCACATTTTCGTCATGCTATGCTCAACGCCAACAATCAAACAGGGTCAGTCTTGACTCAATAAAAAGGAGACCTGTCCGATGCGCCCCCCGTCATTTCCTCTGCGCCGCTTTAGCCGTTTAGCATTCACTACTGTTCTGGCTTCATTGAGTTTGTCTGCTGTTGCAGCTTGTCCTGATGATGCTGCCGTCAGTGCCTATATCGCCGACTTTTCTGCGCAACGGCCCAGCAAAGGTTTTGGTAACGACATCAGTCTGGCGGATGCGGAATGTGCAAAGGGCAAAGTGGCCAAGCGCCTGCAATCCCAGATGGGCAAAATAGTGGGTTATAAGGCGGGCTTCACCAGCGCGGCCCTGCAACAGCGCTTCGCCATCGATGGTCCGAAATGGGCCACGATGTATGAGCGCAATATGGTCGATAGTGGTGCCATCATTCCTGCGCAGTTTGGCGCGCGCCCCATGGTTGAGGCGGACTTGGTTGTCATCGTCAAAGACGCCGGTCTGGCTGAAGCTAAAACGCCACTTGAGGCACTGGAGCATCTGGAGTCTGTGGTGCCTTTTATTGAACTTCCTGATCTGATGTTGGAAGGCAGCGTCACCGGTAACGCACTGGTCGCAACCAATATCGCTTTTCGTGGTGGTGTTTATGGTGAAGATCTGCCAGTCGTAAAAAGCCAGGCATTTCTGGATGCGCTTGCCTCCATGACAGTCGTGATGACGGATGAAATCGAAGGCAAGGAACTGGGCCGTGCACAGGGTAGTGCGTTAATGGATAACCCGATCAAGGCAGCGATGTGGCTGGCACAGGCCTTGAAAAAAGATGGCATCAGTTTGCAGCCGGGCGATGTATTGAGCCTTGGCGGTTTTTTTCCACCGCAGCCAGCCATGCCGGGCGTGCGGATACAGGTGCGTTACATCGGACTGCCGGGAGACCCGGCAGTCAGTGTTGAGTTGCGATAGATAAGCGCAGGCCGGCTTAAGGAATGACGCCACACGCCATGCGGGCACCACCACCGCCTGCCGGCGCCGGATGGTCGGCATGATTGTCGCCACCGGCATGAATCATCAGTGAACGTCCTTTGAGATCAGATAACTCAAGACGCGGGGCCAGCACCGGATTGGTGGCGGTGCCGTTGGCGGCAACGGCCAAGGCCGGCAAGTCACCCAGATGCCCTTCACCCCAGGGGGTGCCGTGGACCTTGCTGCCGTTGGGGTCGTAATGCGGGCCTGCTGCTAAAGCGGGAACCATCTTGCCGTCTTTTTCGGCGGGCGCACAGGATGGTTTTTCGTGAACGTGAAAGCCGTAAACGCCGGCTTGCAGTCCCGACAGATCGGGTGTGAACACCAGACCGAAGCGGGATTCAGTCACGGTGATGGTGCCGAGTGCTTTACCGCTGCCTTGGGCATCAACCAACTGCATGGTGACGACCGGGTCGGCCCAGGCAGCAGTGGCAAACAGGCAGGTGGCAGTGGCGAAGATTGAGAGTATGGGTTTCATTAATTCTCCTGAGGCGTGAGTTAAACAACAAGGAAATGCGCCCGGGTATTACAGCACAATCAAAAGAGGAATCACCGGATGATCGAATCGATACGTTTTGTGCCCTGGGTACTGACTGGTTTCGGCAGTGTCTTATTATTCTTGTTTTCGCCACTCGCTGCATTGATTTGCTTTGGCCTGTTTGTGCTGGGCTGTCGCGACTATAAGCAAACCCGCCATGCGATTTTGCGAAATTATCCGGTCATTGGGCATTTGCGTTTCATGCTTGAATATATACGGCCTGAGATGCGCCAGTATTTTCTGGAAAACGATGAAGAAAAATTACCGTTTTCACGTAATCAAAGGATGATGGTGTATAGCCGCGCCAAACGTCAAAATGACAAGCGCGGTTTCGGCACCATCAAGGCCGTTTACGGTCAGGACAGCGAATGGCTGGGCCACTCGGCCAAGCCGACCGAGGCTGATCCGAAAAAATTTCGCATCACCATAGGCGGGCCGCAATGCAGCCAGCCTTATCAGGCATCGATTTTCAATATCTCGGCCATGAGCTTCGGTTCCCTGTCGCCCAACGCCATTCTGGCCTTGAATCGTGGCGCACAACTCGGCGGCTTTGCGCATGACACAGGCGAGGGTTCGATCTCGGATTACCATCGCCAAAACGGCGGCGATCTGATCTGGGAAATCGGCTCCGGCTATTTTGGTTGCCGAACACCAGAGGGACGATTTGACGCCGAAAAATTTGCAGCGCAAGCCAGTTCCGCGCAAGTCAAAATGATTGAAATCAAATTGTCGCAAGGGGCCAAGCCCGGCCACGGCGGTGTGCTGCCGGCAGCCAAGGTCACCATTGAAATTGCTTCGGCACGGGGCGTGCCGCTTGGTCAGGATTGCGTGTCGCCGGCTTCGCATAGCGAATTTTCCACACCGCTGGAATTAATGCATTTCATAGCCAAGCTGCGCACGCTCTCAGGCGGCAAGCCGGTCGGCTTTAAGCTCTGCATTGGTCATCCGTGGGAATGGTTTGGCATGGTTAAAGCGATGCAGGTCACCGATATTTATCCGGATTTCATTGTGGTCGATGGCAGTGAGGGCGGCACGGGCGCCGCACCGGTCGAGTTTTCCGACCATGTCGGCATGCCCATGCGGGAGGGCTTGCGACTGGTCCACAACACCCTGATGGGCATAGGGCAGCGCGACCGTGTTGCCATTGGTGCTTCCGGCAAAATCATTTCGGCCTTCGATATTGCGCGTGCCATAGCCTTGGGTGCGGACTGGTGTAATTCGGCTCGCGGCTTCATGTTCGCATTGGGCTGCATACAGTCACGCAGCTGCCACACCGATCATTGCCCCACTGGCGTAGCCACTCAGGACCCTCAGCGCCAGCGGGCGCTGGTGGTGCCCGACAAGGCCGAACGCGTGTATCACTTTCATGAAAAAACGCTGGAGGCGCTGGCGGAACTGGTGAGCGCGGCCGGCTTTGAACATCCCAGTGAAATCAGCGCCGACCACATCATGGTGCGCGACCAATCCGGTCATGCGGTATCACTGGCGATGACCTTGCCGGTGGTTGAACTCAATGCATTGAATGCCGGGGCGGGCGTGGACAATTTGCCTGAGCCGTTTCGCCATTATTGGCAACAAGCGACGGCCGAGAATTTTGAGCGGCGCTCGCGTACGCGTTGATTATTCATCTGCCTTCATCACCTGCATGTCGACATAAGGTTTCACTTAGTGAAACCTTATGTGAGGTCTATGCAAGTTAAGAACCAATGCATATGCTTGAACGGATGGCCACCCCAGTGGCTTTTCTGTTTAATTCTTACCCCTGATAACCATTAAACTCCCAGCCCGCACTTGCACATCCACAGCATGCGTTTGTCCCAGATATTCACCGTCAGCCGCCAGCGGTATTGGCAGCGTGGATTCGATACGCATTTTGGAAAACGCGCGGTGCTGGATTTGAGGTCTGTGCAGATGCCAGCCCACTAGCAGGCGGGGCAAGAGGTTGAGCACTTGTCCTAACCGGATGTCGCCTGCCAGCAGCAGATTGAGTTGTCCGTCGTCGATACGGGCATGGGGGATTGCCGGCATGCCACCACCGAAGCTGCGGGTGTTTAAGGTGGACGCAAAGAGTCCGGGGCCATCATGCAGCAGCTCACCGTCTGCGATCACTTTTAACGGCCAGTGACGCAGCGCTATCAATTCACCCAGCGTCGCCCATAAATAGCGCGGCATGCCCGAGAGCCAGCCTGGCGCTGCTTTCGCGCGCAGGTTGACGGCGGAATCAAAGCCGGCCGTCAGACTGGAAATAAAAACAATGTGCCGTGATATTGCATTGGCCGTTTCTTCAAAACGTGCTTCGCCGATATCAATACAAGTGGCCTCGGCCTCCAAGGCGTGATCAAGCGCAAGTCGCCAGCCGAACCTGGCCAGACCCAGCGCGCGTGCAGTGTCGTTGCCACTACCCATAGGTATCAAGCCCAGCGTATGCCCGCCGGCTAATAAAGACGTCAACAAATTTTGCACGGTGCCGTCGCCGCCGATGGCAATCACCCGGCTACCACTGGGCAGAGCGTCGACCATCAGGCGCGCCGTGGCGGGACTGTCCGGCACTAGCAATGCGCTGGCTAGTCCTTTACGGGCTAGCTGCGCAAGCAAGGGCTGTTGCAGTCTGGCGGCACGGCCGCTGGCCGCGCTGGGGTTGAGGATGATGAAAACTTCTTGTGCTGCAGAGGTAATGGTCGCTGGTCTCAAGGGCGAAGCCTTTCTTATGATTGCATGGCTTGTGTTGCTCGCAATCATAACGCTAACAGGCTGGTGCGGTTGGCGCCAGCCTGTCAGCAGACTCAGTGTGCGTGCAGCGATTTTGCTGTCGCTGGTTCCGGCATGTCGAAGGAGTCGATTTTCGGATTGAACAAGCGGTACAGCACCGGCAGTACGACCAGTGTTAACAGGGTTGAGGTGATCAGCCCGCCGATGACGACGATGGCCAGTGGTCGTTGTACTTCCGAGCCCGGGCCGGTGGCAAACAAAAACGGCACCAGACCGAGCAGGGCGACGGTCGCCGTCATCATTACCGGACGGAAGCGTTGCACACAGCCTTCACGCACTGCGTCAACCATATCAATGCCTTCTTCGCACAAGCGTTTGATACAAGACACCAGCACCACCCCGTTCAATACCGCAATGCCCCACAGCGCAATGAAGCCAACCGATGCCGGCACGGACAGATATTCGCCGGTGACAGCCAGACCAAAGACGCCACCGATTGAAGCAAAAGGCAGCACGGTGATAATCAGCGTGGCTAGCTTGACGGACTTGAAGAGCAAGAACAGCAGGAAATAAATGGCTGCAATAGTGATGGGTACAATCACCGTCAAGGTACCCATGGCCCGTTGCATGTTTTCAAACTGGCCGCCGAATTTCAGGTAAATCCCGGTGGGTAGTATTACCTCATTGGCGATACGCTGTTCAACTTCGGCGACGAAGCCGGCCAGATCGCGTCCGGTCACGTTGGCGCCAACGACAACACGGCGCTTGGCACTTTCCCGGCTGATTTGCGCTGGGCCGTCGGCAAGACTGACTTTGGCTACCGAATCAAGTGGTATCAGCGCACCGTCTGATGCGCGCAGCATCGTGTCTTTAATCGCCGCAATCGAATTACGTTCCCGTTCCGGGAAACGCACCACTAGTGCAAAGCGGCGCTCACCTTCATACACCACGCTGACCTCTTTGCCGCCAATAGCCGTTTCAATAATCTGGTGCACATCAGCGACGTTAATGCCATGTCGTGCAATTAATGCGCGGTCTATATCAATCATCAATGCTTGCTGACCAGATAAGCGTTCAATACGGATATCTCTTGCGCCGTTGACGCTTTTGACAATTTTGGTAATTTGCTCGGAGATGCGACGCAATTCATTGAGATCATCACCGAATACTTTCACCGCCAGTTGCGAGCGCACGCCTGTCACCATTTCGTCGACCCGCTCGGCAATTGGTTGTGACAAAACAATTTGGGTGCCGGGCAGTTTGGAGAGCAGGCCGCGGATTTCCTGGTCGATTTCCTCTTGCGAGCGACCCGAGTCAGGCGTCAGCAACACGATAGGATCCGACTCATTCGGTCCGGCCGGATCAGCAGGGGACTCGCCGCGGCCAATTTTCGATACCACCGACTTGACGCCGGCGACACCAGAAATGGCTTTCATTGCCTGCATTTCCATCTTCAGCGATTCGTCCAGCGAGATGCTGGGTACACGATTGATTTGCGGGGTGAGTGCGCCTTCTTTCATGGTTGGCATGAAAGACTTGCCCAAAAACGGGAACAGCGCCAGCGATGCCAAGAGCAGTCCCACTGACACAGCCAGCGTCGCGCTGCGTTTTGCCAGTGCGGCATCAAGCAGCTTCAGGTAGCGTAATTTCAGCCAGGCAATGATGGCGGTGTCTTTATCCGCACCACCTTTAAGCACGTAGGCGCATAGCACAGGCGACAAAAACAGCGACACCACGAGTGAGACTGCCAGTGCCATGGCAATGGTCAGCGCCAGCGGCGCAAATAATTTACCTTCGATCCCTTGCAGCGTCATCAAAGGCAGAAAGACCAGAATAATGATCAGAATGCCGAAGATGGTGGGAGTCGCGACTTCGGTGGTTGCGTCCAGAATCGTCTGGATACGCGTGCGCCCTTCTTCTGCTGCGTGGCCAAGCCGGTGAAACACGTTTTCTACCACCACCACCGTGGCGTCAACCATCAGTCCGATCGCAATGGCCAGACCGCCGAGCGACATCAGATTGGCTGAGATTCCATTGCTGTTCATCAGGGCAAAGGTCGTCAGTGGTGTAATGATCAGCGTTGCCACCACAATCAGACTGGACCTGACGTCGCCGAGGAAAATAAACAGAATCACCACCACCAGCAAGATACCTTCGATCAGTACTTTGCCGACGGTCCACAATGCCGAGTCAACCAGATCAGTACGGTCATAAAAAGGAACGATCTGCAAACCACCGGGGAGCATCTGCTTGCTGTTGATTTCTGCGATACGTGCTTTGACGCGGGAGACAATTTCTTTGGCGTTACCACCGCGGATCATCATCACAATGCCTGAGACAGACTCGGTGTATCCACCTTTGATAGCGGCACCTTGCCGCACTTCGTGGCCGATGGTGACCTCGGCCACATAGCGCACGAATACCGGCGTGCCGTTTTCTTCCTTGATGACGATGCCGCCGATGTCGTCTAAAGTGCGGATCAATCCTACGCCACGAATCAGAAATTGCTCTGCTGCCTGCGGCAAAATGCCACCGCTGGCATTGGCATTATTTTTTGCCAGAGCGTCGTAGACCTGTTGCACACTGAGGTTGTAGTGCAAGAGGCGGTCCGGCTTGACCAGCACCTGATATTGCTTGACGTAGCCGCCTTTTGAATTAATCTCGGCCACGCCCGGAATCGAGCGCAACATCGGTCGTAACACCCAGTCTTGAACGGTGCGTCGTTCAGTCAGCTCGGCTGGAGTCAACGGGCGCTTGCCGTCGCTAGGATGGTCGAGCGTGTATTGATACACTTCACCCAGACCGGTCGAGACCGGCCCCAGTACAGGGGTAACGCCTTGTGGCAGACGCGGTGTAACCTCAATAAGTCTTTCAATGACTAACTGACGGGCGAAATACAAATCCGTTTTGTCGGTGAACACCAGCGTAATGATGGACAGCCCGCTTTTGTTGAGCGAGCGCATCTCGACGATGCCCGGCAATCCGGTCAGGGCAATTTCAATCGGCACTGTGACGAAACGCTCGATTTCTTCAGGCGAACGGCCATTGGCTTCAGTGGCAATTTGTACCTGCACATTGGCCACATCGGGAAAGGCATCGACAGAGAGTAGAGTGGCTTCGCGCAAACCGAATGCACAGACCGCCAGCGCGAGGATGACCACTACCAGCCGCTGCCTTAACGCAGCACGAATCAATGAAGTCAGCACGGCGCTTACTCCAGTTCGGCGCGTTTGCGCTCGTTATTCAAATGGAAGGCACCGGCGACCACAATTTCATTACCTTCTGCCAGACCTTTTTTCACGCGCCTGAATGCACCTGCATCCTCTTCGAGTTCAACGGCGGTCAAACGAAAACTCGTGTCTGTGACTTTGATGAAGACATGATCACGGTCATTTTCCCGCACCACCGCCGAAGTTGGCACAGCCAGCTGACGGGTCAGTTTGCTATTGATGACCAGTGTCGCCAACATTTGCGGTTTGAGGCCAAATTTTGGATTGGCGACTTCGGTGCGAATGGCAATGGTGCGTGTGTCCGCGTTCACGGTGTCACTGACGAACACAATTTTGCCGCTGAGTTTGGCGTTTTCCAGTGCTGGCACTTCGACCTCAACTTGCTGGTTCATCCTTACTGAGCCCGCGTCCTGCTCGGGCAGACTGCCGACCACCCAGACATTGGACAGATCCGCAACCGTAAACAGCGGGTCTCCCGGTTGGGCGACCTGACCCTGGCTGACTTTTCTTTCAACCACTACGCCATTGCGGGTGGCGGTGATGGTGACTTCAGAAGTCAGTGCGCCTACTTCACGCAAGCGTTCAATGGCCGACGATGACATGCCGATCAGTTTGAGCTGGTCGGATGCGGCACGCATTTCAGCGCGTGACGTCGACAGCTCCACTTCCCGTCTTTGCAATTCGGCGTTGCCGATCACATCAGCCAGTATCAATTGTTCTGCCCGCTCCAAAGAACGCTCGGCCAGCTTGGCACCGGAGACGGCACGCAAATAAGCGAGTTGCGCATTAGTGAGTTCAGGGCTGGCTAATCGCGCCAGCGCCTGACCCCGTTTGACATGGTCACCAACGGCAGCCAGCACCTCGGTTACACGGCCGGTAATGGCCGAGCCGATACGCGTGGTGTATTGATCATTGACTTCAATCCGTCCGGCGATGCGCTGCGGTATGGAAATTTCTGCCATTTCGGCTGCGCCGACCGTAAAGTTTGCTGCCATTTCCGGCTTGATCGTTACCAGCATCA
>CANGAW010000014.1 GCA_947451925.1 Burkholderiales bacterium
GCGCCAGTCTGGGCTACCAGACGTGCTCTGGTTTCGCTCAGCACCATGGTCCAGTCATAGCGCTCGGTCGCATTCGACACAATACGCAGGGCAGTCAGCAGGGTCGCCTCGCGCCGGTATTTTTGTGCGCTGTCTTTGCAGGCCTCTTCGCCCTGCGTCACAGCCCTGCCCTCATCGGCCGTCACAGCCAGCGGACCGGCCGCGTCATCGGCATACGACAACACCCGCACACCGCGAATTTTCATGTCAGAGTTGATGCGGGTATTTTCGTGCAACTGTCCTGAGCCATCGATCCAGGAAGCGGAACGTACCCGTGTCTGACCGGCCATGGCGGCATTGACCAGCGTGCGCTGCAGGGCTTCGAGCCTTAGCCTTGGATCGGCAGGCAAAGGCGCGTCATCGGCAGCTGCGGCTGCAACCGCGCCCACTGAGACGGTCGCCAGCATCAGCCAGACAAAGAGAAGACAGGCAGCGCGCATGATTTAGCGGTTACGCGTTGCCAGCTGCGCCAGATACAAACCGCGCAGGCTGTTGACCACCCGGGCGTCGAGCGACAGCGTGGTTTCATAGGTATCGTCGCCAACTGGCGTAATTGATTCAAGCACCGCACCATAAACCACACCCTGCACGCGAGTGCGGAAGGTATCGCTGGTAACCATCATTTCAGCAACGGTGGTGGTGGCATCAAGCTGCTGACCATAGACTTGTTCTGTCAGGGCGCGATAGGCATCGAGCTTGGAGGCGCGGATGGCCATTAACCTTTGTTGAGCGGCGTTGCGGTGATTTTGGGTGCTGATGACGGCATAACCGGTTGCACGGATGGCAGCCAGATTCTCGACCATCGGCGTAATCATGCTGGGTGCTTCGGCAGCCGGCTTAATGTCTTCTTTTGGCTCGACTCTGACGACTTCAGTTCTCACCATCGCTTTGGCTGAAGCTGCATCGCTGGATTCGAAACGCGGCAAGTTGGCGCAGGCTGAGACCATCAGAATGGCCAAAGTGAGCACAGTATAGGTTGGCAGTTTTTTCATGAATCACCCTCTTTTTTTTAGTCGACAGGTCCAGCCTGCGTTCAAAACAGTCTTTTAATTCAATAATTATAAAAAATATTGCCTTAAAAGAACCTCATCATAATGCCTTGCACAGCAGACGTCATTGCATCACAACGACTTTCCGTACAGAAAACAGTACATTCTCCCAGACTGTATCGGCAGGGCTAGCGCGATCTTTAATGCACTTTTGAACTTCCGGAGAGAAACTTACGAGATGGCATGTGGATTGCTTAAGAGTTTCCGAGAGAAATATTTTACCTAAAGCAACAAACGACTAACCCATTGATTTTTCGGGATTTTATAAAATGTCCACATTAACCATGTCAACTATTCGACAGCGCCTGTCGAAATTTGAGTTCTCCGGGCTCGGTATTCCGTTCCTGGTGTTGTTGATTATGGGCATGCTGGTCATCCCCTTGCCAGCATTGCTGCTGGATATTTTGTTCACATTTAACATTTTGATCAGTCTGATCATCATCATGATTGCCATTGGCACCCGTAAGCCACTGGAGTTTTCCTCGTTTCCATCGGTTTTGCTGTTTGCCACCATGTTGCGGCTGGCCTTGAACGTTGCGTCGACCCGTATCATTTTGGTCAACGGTCATGAAGGCGAACATGCCGCCGGGGCCGTGATTGCGGCCTTTGGTGAATTCGTTATCAGCGGTAACTATCTGGTCGGTTTCATCATTTTTTCGATTTTGATGATTATTAACTTCATAGTGGTGACCAAGGGCGCAGGCCGGGTCTCGGAAGTGAATGCCCGTTTTACCCTCGATGCCATGCCGGGCAAACAGATGGCGATTGACGCCGACCTGAACGCCGGTTCGATCACGCAGGAAATTGCTAAAAAGCGCCGCGATGAAATCGCCCAGGAAGCAGACTTCTTCGGTTCGATGGACGGTGCGTCAAAATTCGTTTCAGGCGACGCGATGGCGGGCTTGCTGATTTTGGGCATTAACGTCATCGGCGGTCTGGCCATCGGCGTGGCCCAGCATGGCCTGACTTTCGCCGACGCCGGTCGCTTATATGTGTTGCTGACCATCGGCGATGGTCTGGTCGCGCAGATCCCTTCCCTCTTCCTGTCGCTGGCTACCGCAATTATCGTGACCCGCGTTACCACTGCCGAGTCGATGACCGAACAGGCTGTGACGCAATTATCCAATCCGACAGCGCTATTTATCGGTGGCGGCATTCTGGCTGTGCTGGGTCTGGTGCCGGGCATGCCGCATATGGTATTTCTGACACTGGCCCTGGCAACCGCAGGTTTGGGCCTGATGGTGATCCAAAAAGAAGAGAACATCGTCACCGAAAGCGAAGAGCAAGCGGCGCTGGCGCCGGCCACCGGACCGAAAGAGCTGGATTGGGATGACGTCGATCAGGTTGACCTGATCGGTCTGGAAATCGGTTATGGTCTGATCCCGCTGGTGAACCCTGACACCGGTGGCCAGCTGATGCCGCGGGTCAAGGGCGTGCGTAAAAAACTGTCGGCCGAACTGGGCTTTCTGGTACAGCCGGTGCGTATTCGCGATGCCCTGAATCTGGACCCGGATGTGTATCACATCGTGTTGAACGGCGTCATGCGTGGCCGCGGCGAGATTAAAGCCGGCCGCGAGCTGGCTATCAACCCGGGCAAAGTGTATGGCACCTTAGAGGGCATCAAAACCAAAGAACCGGCGTTTGGCCTCGATGCAGTCTGGATCGATCCGGGCCAGCGCGACTATGCCCGCACCCTCGGTTATACCGTGGTGGATCCGGCAACGGCGATGGCCACCCATCTGAACAAGGTCTTGCGCGACAACGCTTCCGACTTGCTCTCGCATGACGAAACCCAGCAATTGCTCGACAAACTGGCCGCCAAGTCACCCAAGCTGGTGGAAGACCTGGTACCCGGCAAAATGGCTTTGGGTGTTATTACCCGCACATTGCAGCATTTATTGACAGAGGGTGTCTCCATTCGCGACATGCGCACCATCGTCGAAACGCTGTCTGAAGTCAGCGGCAAAACCCAGGATCCTGAACAGCTGACCGCTCTGGTACGCCCTAAACTTGGTCGCATGATCGTGCAGGAACTGCTGGATATGAAAGACAGTTTGCCTGTCATGACTTTGGCACCCGAGCTGGAACAACTTTTGCATAACGTACTGTCAAACAGCAATGGCAACCAAAATGTCGTCATCGAACCCGGTCTGGCTGAAAGCCTGTTCTCTGCCCTGCGTGAAGCCAGTCGCACCGTAGAAGAACAAGGTCACCCCGGTGTGTTGGTGGTGGCGCCAAGTATCCGGCCATGGTTGTCGAAGATGGTTCGCCATCGTGTCAATGAACTGACGGTGCTCTCTTATACCGAGATTCCGGATGATCAGGCAGTCAAAGTTATTTACACCGTTGAAGCACAGATGAAGTCGTAACAGGGAAACGTATGGAACTCAAAAGAATCCTCGCAAAAGATATCCGCCGGGCCACTGAAAAAGCGGTTGCCCTCTACGGCAAGGACGTCCTGTTCGTTTCCAATTCAAGGGTTAACGGGATGACCGAAGTCATCGTTGCTGTCGAAGTCATGCCCGACGCGATGACCGAGCCGGCCAGTGTTGCCGACGGTGCGCAATTTCAGTCCGCACTCGAGCAAAGCTTCAAAGCCCTGGAAAACGGACTCGCTGTCACTGATGCTCCGGCTTTGCAAATAGCCGCCCCCGTGGCAGCGCCGGTTCAGACTGATACCAATCAAAGGGATTACATTCGCGGTCGCGAGATTGTCGACATGGTGCGCGACGAACTGACCGCCATCCGCAAAGAATTCAAGCTCGCACAACGCGTAGCGATGTGGCAAAACGATTCAGCCACCCATCAGGCGATCCGTCCGCTGGTGGCCGCACTGGCTGAAGCCGGCATTCCGGTCTCACTGCGCACCCTGCTGGTTGACCATATTAATGAAATGGATGATCTGCAAGAGGCGCAAGACGCTTTGCAGGCGCATCTGGTCAAGAGTATTGGCGAGCATGCCGCCAAAGTGCCGCAAAGCGGTATTCACGCCATTGCCGGCCCTGCCGGCGCCGGCAAAACCTTAATGGTGGCCCGACTGGCTAAAGCGGCAGCAGAACGCAAAGGAACAGACTCGGTTGCCGTCATCAGTTACAGTGACCAGCGCGCCGGTGCCTGGAGCCAGATTCAGATGTTGTGCGCACAGATTGGTGTCGATTGTCTGCGTGCCGGCGACGCCGAGACACTCTCCATGCTGCTGGCCGAACTGGGTTCGCGCAAATTAATCCTGATCGATACGCCGGGCGTGGAAGTCATCGCCAAGATCAATGAAGTGGCCAGCTGCGCAAAAAATCTGACTTGCCATCTGGTGCTGCCCGCCGACGCATCGGCCACCACCGTGCGTAAATATTTGCAGGATCCTGAGAGTCACTGGAGCAGCCTGATGGTGTCGCGCATGGATGAATCTACACAGCCCTGGCCGTTGATTCAAATATTGTGCGACTATCCGATGCCACTGTCTGCAGCGTCGTTTAGCCCGCTAATGAGCGTACCTGCCAAAATCTTGTCTGGCGCACAATTGGTCAACTCTGCCATCAAGGGGCTGGGGATTGAAGACCTGGCCGTAGCGCAGAGTGAAGCCTTGATGGATGAACCTGCCATGAGTGTGATGACCGCAGCACAAGCCCTGGTTCAACGAATCGAGAAAATGCCGTATGCAAGCTAAACGCAAAACTGAAGTCATCGGCATCGCCAGCGGCAAAGGCGGCGTGGGCAAAACCACTCTGTCGGCCAACCTGGCGGTTGCTTTGTCCATGATGGGCAAAAGCGTCATGCTGCTCGACGCCGACCTGGGTCTGGCCAATGCGCAGATCGCGCTGGGCTGTCAGGCACGCTACAACTTGTCGCACGTGATTGCGGGCGAAAAAAGTTTACAAGAAATTATTGTGACCTCCCGTCAGGGCGTGATGCTGGTGCCGGGGGCCTCGGGCGTCCAGCATATGGCTGCGATCAGCCCGGCGATTACGGCCGGCATCGTGCAAGCCTTCAGTGAACTTGATTGCGAAGTCGACTATCTGATCGTCGACACCGCCGCCGGCATTGCCCCGTCGGTACTGGGCTTTATGGAAGCCTGTCAGCGTCGCTTCGTGGTGGTCAGGGACGAGCCCTCCTCGATTGCCGACGCCTACGGCATCATCAAAGTCATGACCCGCGACCTCGAGCTGGATGAAATTTATCTGATCCCGAATATGGTCGACAGTCAGGCCGCCGGCGCGCAACTATTCAGACGCATCAATGATGTCTGTGATCGTTTTTTGGGCAAGTCGCTGCAGTACCTTACTTCGATCGAAGCCGACGAACTGGTGCTGGCCGCCTTGAAAAAATATCAGTCGGTGCTGGAGTTCGCACCCGGCAGCAGCGGTTCGCGCGACTTTCGCCGCCTGGCCGATGCATTAACCAATTTGCCATCCATCGATCATGCGTCAGGCGGTCTCCAGTTTTTCATGGAACGCATGGTCCAACAAAAAACTCCAGCGTGACTACCATGCCACCGTCCATCCGGCTTTATGAACAGACGCAGAACAGGGACGAGGATCTGATCCTCGCCCATCTTGGTATGGTCAAGCGCGTTGCAGTCCATCTGAAAGCGCGCATTCCACCCTTCATGGAAGTCGATGAGCTGGTTCAGGTCGGCATGATCGGCCTGATCGAAGCGGCCCGCGGATTTGATCCGACCAAAGGCGTCGTCTTCGAGAGCTATGCACACAGCCGTGTGCGCGGCGCCATGATTGATGAAGTGCGGCGCATGTCTTTCTTGCCCCGTTCGGCCGTCGCCTTCAACAAATCGCATAGCTCGGCCAATCAGGCGCTGGCAACCGAACTCGGTCGCGCACCTTCACAGTCAGAACTGGCTGAATTCATGGGCCGCGAACTGGAAGATTTTGAAAAAGATCGCGGTGCAGCACGCCAGTTTGAAACCTTCTCGATGGAAGTGGTGGCCGATGAAGTCATGAGCATCCCCGACCAGCATGCGCTGCAGCCGGACGCCATTTATGAAGAGTCGGAAATGATGTCGGCATTAACCGATGCCATTGACGGCTTGCCGGAGCGCGATAAATTAGTCATCTCGCTTTATTATGTTGACGAACTGAACTTGCGCGAAATTGGCGAAGTGCTCGGAGTGTCGGAATCCAGGGTCTCGCAGATCCTGTCTGCGAATGTAAAAAAACTCAGGGCCCAACTCAATTCCTGAAGTCGTTTTACCAATAAAAATAATGCTGGATCCATTTCGGAGTGAACAATGAGCAATATTTTGCTGCTCTTGATTTTCGCTGGCTTAGTTGGCCTGCTACTTGTCGTTTTTTATTTGCTTGACCGGGTCAATGCCTTACATATGCACGGCCCTACAGTCGACAACAAACAAGCGTTGCCGACTGATCTGTCTTTCGGCAGTCTGCAAGGCAAAAAATTGTGGGATGCGATAACGGGCGTCCCAACCCCTGGCTGGGATGCCAGTCAGATTGAGACCATGAAACACCGCTATGAAATGGTGCTGCAAAAGCACATTGAAGGCTTGTTTGAGGATGGCAAACTCGACGGACTTGAAGGTTTCAGCATGCCCGTTTCTAGCAGCCGAAAAGTGCCGACATTGCGCGGTGAAATCGAATCATGGATACCGCATGAATTTGCCAGTCCGATTTATCGTGCCGGCAATGACAAGGCAAAATTAGCAGAAGAGCACCACGGTCAGCTTAGAGCCTTGCTTGATCAGACAGGACAGGCTTTGTTTACGGCGACCAGTCTGCCCTCTTATTCGCTGTCGAATTTTCTGATGCCTTTGCCAAAACCCAAAGGCGATGCGACAGTCACCGAAGACATGCCGGCTGAAACAACAACAGCTACCATCAGTGAGGCACCGCCCGCGCTGGAAGCGCCGGCAGAAGACACCACCGGTGCCGCGCTGCTGACGCTGACTGAAGAAGCAATGCCGGCTGAGCCCGTGGCTGCAGAACCGGCTCCGGGTGACCCTGCTGCCGCGCAGTTAACACCCGAGCAGGCACTACCCTCAAGTTAAGTCCATCGCTGCCGATAACTGCTTCAAGCGTGTGTCGGCATTCCTCTGTTTTAACTACCACGCTGCAAAGATCAGATTTCTCTTGGCTTGTCGCTAAAGTCTTTGCCGCAGTTGCCGATACATGCTCTGAAGCGATAAATTATTCAGGAGCACAAAACCATGAACATGAGACAACGAGCCCTCGCCAGCTATGGCGATGTAAAAGCAACCACCGGTGTGGCCGCAGCGGATAATGTCCAGCTGATTCAGATGTTGTTCGATGGTTTGATTGAGAGCCTGTCGACTGCACAAGGTCATATCCAGAACGGCGCCATCATGGAAAAATCCAAGAGCCTGGCTCGCGCCGGCCGCATCGTAGTAGGTTTGCAGGGTGCGCTGGATTTCGAAAAAGGCGGCGACATTGCACGCAATTTGAACGAGTTATACAGCTACGTGACGCGTCGTCTGTTCCACGTCAATGCGTATAACGACCTGTCGGCGCTGAGCGAAATCCATAACCTGATGGACGAAATCCGCCAGGCATGGCAAGTGGTGCCAACCCTGGTTCCAGCCAGCGCGCGCACTTATCACCTGAACTAAATCCTTCCGTCGTCAGTGTGCCGGTGCGCCGGCATGCTGACTGCAGCAGTTCGCTGCCCTGCTCTTCCCCATCGCATAAAACAAAAAACCCCGCCAGATCCCGATTTTCATCGGGATGACAGTAGGAATTTTGATAGCGTCTCAACCACTACCGTCGTCACCTGCATGTGACGATTGCTGCGTGGGCGGACTGCATGCAGTCCGAATTCCCCACTACGCTCCCGAAGAAAATTGGGATCCAGTGTCTCTATTAAAAATTCAGCGCACGCATGATAACGAATTGCGTGGAAAATCTTTCTATAAATAAATATAATCGCGGGCATGGCGTGCCATCACGCCTTAATGCAATGGATCGCATTTTTTGCCTGAATACCCCGTAAACAGGGGCATTTCAGGGCTGACACGGTTTTTGCTTATACCTACCAGGCAATTGGCAAACTCTGAACACACTGCTCCATGAATTCATCACTTAATGCGTCCGCTGCGACCGCGATTCACGCGAAAAAGCCCGTCATTGCTGGCTCTGGCAAAAAAGCCGAAGGCAGTGCGCCGGATGCAGCCGGCGAATTTGCCGGTCTGTTTGCGTCGCTCGTGGCCGGCAATGCCGGGCAAGTTCTTGCCGACGATGATGGCAAAGCTTCACCGCCTGACAACATGCTGGCAGCACAGGCCCTGAGCCCATCGGTCAACATCATTACCACCAGCACCCCGGCCTTGAATGACGACAGCCTGCTGGCCTTCGCCAAATCGCAAGGCATGAATGAAGAAGCGATGGCACTGATTTTCAAGGGCAAGGCGGAACAAGCAAATGCCGATTTGGCAGATGCTCAAAAGGCCACGCCTGCGGCGACAGGCAAACCGGCGCTGGACTTGGGAGAAGGCGCTAGCATGCGCTGGTCAGTCGAGGCAAACAACGCCGAGACGCAGACCACTTCAGCAGCAAGCAATACCAACGTGCTGACACCGGTCATGTTTGGCTTGAATGGCTTGCGCGCTGGCCTGCCACTGACAGCGTCAGTCAAGACAGCAACTGGCGAAACCCCAGCGACGGCGGAGACGGAAAGCGCCGACGACCAGCCAAAGAGTCTGGCCGCCAGTCTGATGCTGGGTAATGCGGAAGCTGCGCAATTTGCCCGCCGGCTGTCGTCAACCAAAAATGGCAACACACAGCAAAACGCCAGCCCGCTGACCAAAGAAAACTTTGCCAGCTTGGTCGCCAGAGTCAATCCGGCGCAGGCCGAAGTCACCGCAACGAGCACGACCGAGGTCCGCAATGAGACGCTGATCATTGGTGAAGATCTGAGTGGCGCCGATCTGCAGGCCGTGTTTGCCCAGCGCGCCGACAGCGGCAACCAGAGTCATGACCCCAATCAGAACGGCGTCCCGGCCACTGTCGTGGCCAGCCAGGCTGACATGGATGTGCGCACCGAACAATACGAAAAACTGTCGCAGCGCTTAGCCGAAGCTTTGGGCCAACGATTGTCGGCACAGATCGCTCGCGGAGAATGGAAGGTCGAACTGGCCTTAAAGCCTCATAATCTGGGCAGCATCGATATCGAACTCAACATGAAGCATGGCGAACTCGAAGCTTCATTCAAGGCCAGTAACCCTGCCACCCGCGACCTGATCAACGAAGGATTGCCAAAACTGAAAGAAGTGTTGGCGCAGATGGGCATGGATGTTGCTCAGATGGATGTCAACGCAAGGCAAAGCGGCCAGAGCGGCGGAAACCCGACACCGGGTCAACAGCAACAACCCGGTGCGGCTCGACCTCTGGCTGGCAGCGAAACGAAAATTGGTAGTGCGGCCTCAGGGCCGAAGGCGATAGACAAGACGGTGACCCCGCAAGACGGTCTCGACCTGCTGGTCTGATCGAAACGACACACTGAATGTAAAGGTAGGAGAACAACATGTCTGCTGCAGCTGCTCCCGAAGTTGAAGTTGAAGGCGAACCGAAGAAAAAAGGTCCGCTGATCAAAATTATTATTATGGTCGTCGCCGTGCTGGTCTTAATTGGCGGCTCTATCGGCGGCACCCTGTTTGCCACCGGCTTTTTCTCGAAAAAGAATTCTGCTGAAGCGGCGGTCGAGGACACGCTTGAAAAACTCGATGGCGAAGGCAAAGGCGAGGCCGAAGGTCATGGCGATGCACATGGCGACGCGCATGCGGATCCGCATGCAGACCCGCATGCCGAGAAAAAAGCGGGCGGCCACGATGATGGTCATGGCGGTGGCAAATCTGCGGATGAAGCACCGACCAAAGAGATGGCTTCACCGAATCCGGACAACCAGCGCTGGAAATTCAATTACTATGCACTGGAAAAACCGCTGCTGTCGAACATCGCCGGCTCGCGCAAAGTGATGCAGGTCCAGCTGACCGTGATGACGCATTATGATGACCGCGTCATCAAAAATATGAAAACGCATGAACTCGCGCTGCGTGCCGGTATCCTAGACGTCATGCGTCAAAGCACAGAAGCTGATCTGGCACTGCCGGATTTCCGCAAAGCGCTGGCGGAAAATGTGCGACTGACAATTAACTCATTGCTGGAAAAATACGAAGGTTTTGGCGGGATTGAAGAAGTTCTGTTCACCGAATTCGTCGTTCAATAAAACTGTTAGAACCCAACAAGCGATCCAAGCCCATGGCTGAAACAAGTAATCTGTTGTCACCCGAAGAACTCGCAGCGCTCGCCGAAGGCGTCAGCGACGGTTCGATTGCGGTCGACACAGGCTTCAACCTGATGACACGGGTGAAGAAGCATGACCTCGCCAGTGAAGACAGCACGCTCGGTGTCAACACCTCGGCGCTGGAGATGATTAACGAGCGCTTCATGCGCATGTTTCGCGCCGGCTTGATGGAAGTGCTGCGCACCAGTCCGCGCATTACGCCCACCCGTTCACAGATTGTGCGCTTTGGCGACTATCTGAAAGACCTGCGAGCGCCACTGTCGGTCAATACCATCCGCATCAATCCGCTGCGCGGTTTTTCACTGGTGGTGATTGAACCGACCCTGGTCTTTTCATCGCTGGACAATTTTTTTGGTGGTACCGGCAGCGGCATGCCGGGCACCCCCAAGCGTCGTGCAGCCGACAAAGATGGTGAAACAACACCGGCAAACTGGCTGCCGCCGGGACGCATGTTTACCCCGACCGAAACCCGCATTATCAAAATTATTCTGGATATTTTTTTCCGCTCGCTGAAAGAAGCCTGGGCGCCATTAATGGCGGTCGACTTCGATCATGTCGGCTCTGAAATCAATCCCCAGTTCGCACAAATCGCAGACGAAAACGATCTGGTCGTGTTGTCGCGCTTCGAAACCGAAGGCATAGGCGGCATCAAGGGCTTTGTCGATCTGGTCTACCCCTATTCTTCGCTCAAACCGCTGCGTGATATGTTGCGCAACCGGGTGCAGGCTGATGGCAGCGAAGCCTCTGACAAAAAATGGCGTGCCGAACTGACTGCAGCTGTCAGCGATGCCACCCTTGAATTGCAGGTTTTGCTGGGACAAATCAGTGCCCATTATTCCAAGGTCGAGTCGCTGAAAGAAGGCGACCTGTTATTCTTCAACAAACCAGAGCTCGCTGGTGTTTTCATTGATGGCATCCCGGCCTTTGAAGGTCAGGTCGGCATGACCGGCCCCAACGTCGCCATCCGCATTGAAAAACCGACCAGCCCTGAAACCCTCTAGACATCGTCAGGACGCAGCATGACTGAAATGACCACCGAACAAGATAACAAAACCGAACTGCATGATGCCGATCCAACGGCACAGGCACCGCATATCAATCCCGAAGTGCTGCAAAATATTTCGGTCTCCATTACCGTCGAAGTCGGCCGCACCTCGATGAAAATTCGTGACCTGCTGCGCTTAACCCAGGGTAGCGTGGTTGAACTTGACCGCATTGCCGGTGAGCCGCTTGATCTGCTGGTCAACAACACCGTAGTTGCGCAAGGCGAAGTGGTGCTGGTCAATGATCGTTACGGCATTCGTCTGACCCGCGTGGTGCCGGCCAGCGAACGCATGAAAAACATCTGACCATGTCCGGCGTACACGCCTCTGACTGGTTATCTTTCGCCGGCAGCTTTACTTTTGTTCTGGCCCTATTGGGCCTTTTGCTCTATGTGATGAAGAAAATGCAGAACGGCAGTTTGCTCGGCATACCGCAGCGGCGCATTCGCATACTGGAAAGCATGTCGCTGGGTCCGCGCCAGAAAGTCGTGCTGTTGCGCGTGAAAGACCAGGATATTCTGGTCGGTATCACTGCCCAGCAAATGACGACGTTAGCCAGCTTTGCGATCACACCAGAAGAACTCGCTGCCAGCACCAGCAGTATTGAAGCCTCGCGCTCCAATCCGGCTACACCACTGGCACCACTGGCACAGCGCTTTGCCGATCTGCTCAAATCTGCCGCCAGCGGCAACCAGAAAAACCGGGACGGAAACTAACCATGTGGCGCAGGATTTTTTTCATAGCCTTACTGATGCTGCCGGTATTTGCGTTCGCGCAGGGCATGCCGGTGTTGAATGTATTGGCAGGCAAAGGCGGCACCACGCAATACAGCCTGACCTTGCAGCTGCTGGCACTGATGACGGTGCTGACACTGCTGCCGTCCATGCTGCTGATGATGACGTCGTTTGTGCGCATCATCATCGTCATGTCGATCTTGCGGCAGGCGCTGGGTACCGGTCAGACTCCGCCGAACCAGGTGTTAGCCGGCCTGGCACTGTTTCTGACCCTGTTCATCATGCAGCCGGTGATGACCGATGT
Source organism: Burkholderiales bacterium (assembly GCA_947451925.1). Taxonomy (GTDB): domain Bacteria; phylum Pseudomonadota; class Gammaproteobacteria; order Burkholderiales; family Burkholderiaceae_D; genus Pernthalerella. The sequence continues at coordinate 12,452 of CANGAW010000014.1, forward strand.
CTATAACAACGCCATTTTGCCCTACATGAATCAGGACATGCCGTTCGAAACCGCGCTGGCCGCGGCCGAGAAACCGGTGCGCGGCTTCATGATGGCGCAGACACGCGAAGAAGATATTGCGATGTTCTTAGACATCGCCCGCAACAAAACCGAATTGCAGGGCCCGGAGTCGGTGCCGTTTACCACGCTGGTTCCGGCCTTTCTGACTTCCGAGCTAAAGAGCGCCTTTACCATTGGCTTTCTGATTTATATTCCGTTTGTGGTGATTGATCTGATCGTCTCCAGCGTACTGATGTCGATGGGCATGATGATGCTCTCGCCGATGATGATTTCAATGCCCTTTAAACTGATGTTGTTTGTGCTGGTCGATGGCTGGAGCATGCTGATGGGCTCGCTCGCTTCCAGCTTCGCCATGCCGTAAGGCGCCAAGGAAAAAAAAGCATGGATGCTTCAACGGTTGTCGATCTGGGTCGTGGTGCGCTGTGGGCGGTGATGCTGATTGCTTCACCGCTGCTGTTAGTCGCACTGGCGGTGGGCCTGTTCATCGGCATCATTCAGGCAGCCACCTCGATTAATGAATCGACCTTGTCCTTCATTCCCAAGCTGATCGCACTGGGCTTGTCACTGTCGCTGTTTGGCGGCTGGCAGCTGGCCATGCTGATCGACTACACCAAAGATATTTACAAGCGCATCCCTGCGCTGTTTAGCTAAGCACAAGCGTTACCACGACATGACCCTATTGGCTGCGGACATCGTCGAGCGTTTCTACACCTTCCTGTGGCCGATGCTGCGCATTGGCGCCTTGCTGATGGCGGCGCCCCTGTTTTCGCTGGACTCTGTCACGGTCCGGCTGCGTGTAGTGCTGTCGCTGGTGCTGACCTTTTTCATTTATCCCCTCATCGTCTGGCCCGTCATCGATCCGATCTCGGCCGCCGGCATACTGGAAATCATCAATCAATTGTTCATTGGCGCCCTGATGGGCCTGATGCTGCAAATTACCGTGGCCGCTCTGGTACTGGCGGGACAATCCATTGCCGGCTCCATGGGACTTACCATGGCCAGCATGATCGACCCCAATGTCGGTAACGTGCCGGTGATTTCGCAGGTCTTATTGATTTTGTCGACGCTGGTATTTCTGGGCTTTGGTGGTCATGTGATCATTTTGTCGATCTTACTCGACAGTTTTCGCGTACTGCCGATCGGGCAATCGCTGATGGGGCAAATCCCTTATGCCAAAGTGATTGCCTGGAGTTCGATGATGTTCATGGGGGGCGTATTAGTATCCTTACCAGTCATGGTGTCGCTGCTGTTCATTAATATCGGACTCGGTGTGGTGACCCGTGCAGCGCCTAGCCTGAACATTTTTTCCGTCGGTTTTCCGGCCACCATCGCTGCCGGTTATATCGTGCTGATTATTTCGCTCGAAAGTATTGTCGCCCGCATGCAGTGGCTCTGGATGCAGGCTTTTTCCCACGTGCGTGACTTGGTAGGACTGGTAAGCTGACATGTCTGAAAGCTCGGAAGAACGGACAGAAGAACCCACCGCGCGGCGCCTGTCCAAGGCCCGCGAGGACGGACAAGTTGCGCGTTCCAATGAACTCTCGGCCGCACTGGTGACGATCTCAGCAGTGACATTGCTGTTCATGACCGGCGGCACATTACTGAAAAAGCTAGCTGATCAATTCGCCTCAGGCTTTCACTTTGACCGCAAGCTGGTGTTTTCATCTAACCTGCTGCCCGGCATCGCCGCCCAACATATTATTGATGCTTACACACTGATCTTGCCGGTGCTGGCACTGACCGTCGTCGTGGCAATTGCAACCGCACGCATCAATGGTGGCTTCCTGTTTGCACTCAAAGCGGTGATGCCCAAAGCCTCCAAGCTTAATCCGCTGAGCGGCCTGAAACGGATGTTCGGCATCAAGGCTTTGAGCGAGTTGGGCAAGGCCGTGCTGAAATTTTCGCTGGTCACCGGGATACTGGTGTTAGTTCTTAATAATAATATCGACACCCTGCATCAGATCGGCAAAATGGCCTTCGAGCCTGCGATGCAAACAGCCGGCGCCTTGTTATCAAAAGCAGCACTACTAATCTCACTCTCACTGGTCTTGATTGCCGCCATCGACGTGCCGCTGCAACGCTGGCAGTTCATGAAGCAGATGCGCATGACCAAACAGGAAATCAAAGATGAAATGAAAAACAGCGAGGGTAATCCGGAAATCAAGGGGCAGATCCGTCGCCGTCAGCGTGAAATGTCCAACGCCCGCATGATAGACCGGGTCAAAGATGCCGACGTCGTCATTACCAACCCTGAGCATTTTGCCGTCGCCCTGGCTTACGATCCGAATGGCGACTCCGCGCCAACCTTGCTGGCCAAGGGTGCCGATGAGATTGCCGCGCGCATTCGCGCCGAAGCACAAAAACATGGCGTTGAAATTTTTCAGGCAGCACCACTGGCGCGTGCGCTGTATTTCACCACCGAGCTTGAACATCCTGTGCCGGAAGACTTGTACTATGCGGTAGCGCAAGTGATTGCTTATGTATTTAACCTTGCCACTGTGCGGCCGGGCGCCGCGCCAACACAGCGCCCCCAACCGACCGTTCCCGAAACGATGCAATTCGATACAAACGGTAAATTGCAAACTGAAGAGACCAAGACCTGATGGATAACGAACAGGACCTGCTGACTGAAGGCTTTGGCGCCGACGGCATTTTTTTGCGTGCCACCGACCACCGCCGTTTTGATTATGTGATGCGCGCCATCCGCGAAGATGGGCAGTCACTGGCGCTCTCCAGCAATAATGAAGACGTGCTGGATCATTATGCGCGACTGGTCATCAACAAATTGCGGCAAATCCCGGACTTGCAGATCGAGGTTTTTTTACCGACCGATACCGATGCCCTGCTTGAACGGTTCAATCAGATTCTGGCCGGTCTGTCGTTAACAGATGCGCGCAACGGCGAATCCTCGCCGGCCCCCAGACGCGTACTGATTGCGCATGACACCAAAGCAGTCAAGGCACGTGACCTGCAACTGATCGCCAGGCTGATACAGGATTTTCCCGGTGCGAATACGGCACTGGTACTGCTACTCGATGGCGTCGCCAGCCGTCAGCATGAACGCACGCTGGAAAACTTTGGTCAGCGCATGCTGCGCTGGCCCATTGAAGCACCGACACGCAGCGAAGGCGAAGCGCTGTTGAGAGTGGCCCGCGAACGGGGCTTTGAAGTCGAGGTACGCAAACTGCTGTCCGCAACAGGCACCGTACCGGACCCTGTCGATGGAACAGTTAGTATGGAACGCCCGATGTTTGCCAAAGAACTAGCTGCAGTTCGCCAGCAAAATCTGGCCAGCGATTCGCCACGTACCGAACCGACTCTCGATGAGCCGGCAAGCTATACGCCCAAAAGAATGGTGGTTGAAAAAACCAGAAAAGAAAAAGTGCCGCAAGCCGAACCGGCAAAGGCAGCATCGCCAAAGCGTACTGGTCGCTGGCGCGCCGGCCTGAACTGGCTCATGGCCATTGTGCTGTTAATCGTTGTCTCGGGTGGCGTCATTGCCGCCCTGTTCCCGCAGCGGCTGTTCCCGGTCATCGCATCCTCATCGTTTTTGAAACAAACCCTGCCGCCCTGGATGATGCAGGTGGTCGTGCGCGCCATCGGCACGCCACCACCGCCGCCGGTTCCTGAACAGCTGAAACCGGATCCCGAGCCAGTGCAGCCTGTCGCTGACAAAGAACAAACTGCCGCGCCGGCTTCAGATTCGGCGCCTGCTGCCGATACCTCCATTAAGCAGAGCCCGCTGGTCGCTGCTGATAAGCCTGCTGACAAGGCTGTCATAGCGCCAGCAGCGGAACCGGCATTAGCAAAAACCGTGACGGAAAAAGAAACAAAAACCGACACCAGCAAGCCTGTCGCGGCCGTTGAACCAGTAGCGAAAGTCGGGCAGGCCGTGGCCGTGCCATTAGCAAGTTCGGACCAGACAGCGCAGGACACCGTGGCCAAAGCGGCATCGGGCAGTTATTTTGTGCAGCATGTATCCATGGCCTCGCTGGCTGAAGCCCAGGCCTGGCGTGCACAGTATCCGTTGCTGAAAAATAGTCTGATTGCTGCTGTAAAGACACAAGAACAAGGCATCAGGTTTGCGGTATTTTCCGGCCCTTTTACCGGCCGCAAAGAAGCCGAAGCTTTCGCTGCCAGCAAGGGTGTGCCGGCTGACACCTGGCTGCGACCGCAAAAGTCGCTGCAAAAAGCGCTGCAAAATGCAGCGCGCTAATCATTAATTGAAATAGTGAGTTCGCTGATGTCTGAAGAACAAAATTCGGAAGTCTTTCGCAGTAATGCCCCGAGCGAAAAGGGCATTAACCAGCCGGGCAAATACGGTAAAAAGCCTGCTGAGGTTCAGGCGCCTGAGCCAACATTACGTGAGTTCAAAGATAGCAATGCCACCGGCACCGCGGGCAAGTCCGAGATGGGCGAGGTGCATATTGCCGCCACTGATACTGATCTACTGGCTTCGACCACCTTACGCTCCCCTTCAGCAGAAGCCCCGGCCGCAGAAGAAGTCAGTAACGCGAAACAAGCAGCACAGGAAGATAAGCCACTGATCAATGTTGAGGAAGATGCGGTGCCCTGGGCACTGGCGATTGATCTGGCCGAGCGTATCAAGAGCTTAGGCAAGGTGACTGCTGAGGTAAACGGCGAACTCGACATTCTGGAAGCGGCGTCGGCCAAACTCAATAAACGGATGAATTCATGAGTGAACCTGAAAACAATAAAGAAGCAGGCGGTTTTACGGCCGAGGCCTCGCCACCGAAACTGGACCCCGCGACTGCTGTCGATGCACTGACCGGCGAGACTGCGGACGAAGGCAAGGAACTGGTGTCGCAAGATGCTGCCAAAAAAGCCTTGCAAGCGGTGCAGATCCTGGTTGAAAACAACCGTGCTGCATCGGCCCAGTTAGAAGCGCTGATGAAAATCGTGCTGGATGCCGCCGAAGTCGCCAACCGTTCAGCTTCGACTGTGGCGGCCACTGGCGGCGAGCTCAACAAGGCCGCCGAGCGCTTATTTGAAGGCGCCAAGAAAACGGCGATGCAGTCGAAAATTGTGCTGGCACTGGCAGCGTCGGTCTTAGTCGGCACAGCCGGCACCTTCACTTTCATGACCGTGCAGTTGCATGACAAAGTCGAACAGGTCGATGCGATGCTGATCGCCGTGGGTAAACGCGCAGTCGATCTGAAAACCAGACTCGAAGGCATGGACGATATCCACACCGCGCTGACCGAGCTCAATCTGAAACAAGACAATACGCAATCAGTGCAGCAGGCCATTGAAGACAAAATCAGCCTGATGGCCGAATCGGCCAAAGCACCACGCAAAGAAATACCGGCAGAAGCACCAGCGAAAGCCGCCGCGCCGGCAGCAACAAAAGCTGCAGTAGAAAAAGCTGCCGTGGCCAAGGCTGCGGTACAAAAATCCGAAGCCACCGACAAAGCCTTGTCCAAACAACTATCGGGACTGGATGCGCTGATCAAAGAGCAATCCAAAGCGGTACAAAATCTGTCGACTCAGGTCAATGGTGTGCAGGGTGCGGTATCGAACGTTGACAGCCTGAAAAAAGAAGTCGAATCACTGAACAATTTGCAGCGGCAGCGCAATCAGGAAGCCTTGCAAGCAGTAGCGGCAGCCAATGCGCGCCATGAAAAAGAAAGCAAGGATAAAGAGCGGGAATTGCTGCGTGAACGTGAGCTGGCCAAAGAACGTGAACTGACTCACGAGCGCGAATTAGCCCGTGAAAAAGAACTGGCACGTGAACGGGAAAAATTGCGTGAAGCAGAAAAAGAGAAGACCGTGAAATATTTGCGCGATCAATCCAAACCCAACCCCAGCACGGCTCCCAGCGGTATGCCGTCCTATACCAATCAGGGTGGAACGCAGGCGCAGTAAGCGTGAACCGGGGGCGGGTTCCCGTCCCCTTTCCTGACTATTTTTTATTAAGGCCCATTCGCATCCATCAGGATTTCAATGCGCCGGTTTTTCGCGCGTCCTTCGCGCGTAGCATTCGGCGCCAGCGGTCTGGTGTCAGCAAGCCCCCGCACCACCACACGCTCGCGCGCCACACCGGCATGGTCAATTAAAAAGTCAGCAACGGCAGCCGCGCGCGCACCGGACAAATCCCAGTTTGAACGGAAGCGATCATGGCCGGCAACCGGAATGCTATCGGTGTGACCTTCTATCGTAATACGACCGGGGCCGTTGGCAATGCTACGACCTATCTTCATCAGCAGCGGGAAAAAATCCGGCGACAATTCTGCTTTGCCCGAATAAAAACTGCCCTGCACTACCAGCCTCACGACAATGCGTTCACCATCGCGTTCAACCTGTGCCCGGCCCTGTGCAATCTCGCTGGCTAGCGCGGTTTTCAATTGCTGCAATTGGCGCGCAGTCTCGCCCGCTTTTACATTGCTGTCTTTCCCATCACGCACTTCAATCAAGGTATCCACCTTGGCCTGGGCTTCGGCTACTCTGGCATATAAATCCAGTGATTCCTGTGAAATAACGCCATTGGCCAGCCGTTGCGGCAACTGCAAAATCAAATGATCGTCGTCTACCCGCAGTTCGATTTTGTGGCCGACCAGATCGGTTGCCAACTGCTTTTGCAGGGTGCCCAGATCTTTGGCTAATTGCTCCGGCAGAGGTACGGCCGCCGTTGCAGGGCCGGCGGCCAGCTGGGTTTGCGCGGGCGGCGCCACGACCAGCGGCACCGCGTCTTCGTCGCCCATCGATTTTTGCAAGGAGCCGCTGACATCGCGAAAGCGGGTGACGTTTAAATCTGAAAATGACAGCAGCAACACAAAGAAGGCCAACAACAGGCTGATCATGTCGGCGAAGGTGATGATCCAGGGCGGAGAGCCGCGTCGATGAAAACCGTCGTCTTCATCGAGTCTGGCGGCCAGATCATCGAACAGGGGGATTGCTACTACCGGTGGCGCATCCTCTTCAGGAACGGGCGCGACGACGGCGGTCTCGTACGCCATGCGACTCAGATCTCGACTTGTGGTGGCGCAGCGAGGACTGGCTGGGACTCGGTCGATGCAGGCAGCATGCTGCCCAAGAGCAGATCGGGCAGCATACGCGGGTCACCGCCCTTGTGCAGGAACAGCATGCCGGCCACGACCAGTTCATAGTTGTAGCGAACCTTCTTGCCCTGGCTGACAATTTTCTGTACCAGGGGGCTGAGGATCACGTTAGCCAGAATCGCACCATACAGTGTAGTCAGTAAAGCCACCGCCATGCCGGGTCCGATGGAACGGGGGTCGGACATATTCCCCATCATCAGCACCAGGCCCAATAAGGTACCGATCATGCCCATGCCCGGAGCCAGTTCCTGCGCAAAACTGAAAAAATCACGGGCCTGATCGAAACGCATTTTTTCTTCGATCACTTCGCGCGCCAGCGCATCTTTTAACACCACATAATCGAGGCCGTCGACCCACAGCCTGACCGCCTTGGCAATGAAGGGGTTGGAAAATTCACGATCTTCCAGCACCACCATCCAGCGATCATCGTAACGAGCAATCTTGCCAACTTCGACTAGCTCAGCGATTAAGTCTTCGGCCGTTTCAGGACGTGCCGACAAAGAACGCCGGGCCGTGGCGAAAGCACTGCGAAATTCGGTCAGGGTACTTTTGGCAAGCACGCAGAGAAAGGTGCCGCCAAAGACAATGGCAACTGCCGGCAAATCGATGAACTGCATGAATTTGCCGCCCGTTGCCAGAGCAATCAGCAGCAAGGCGCCGCATACACCGATCAGACTTCCGATATCCATGATTGAGGCTTGAAAAAAGGGTGAGGCTTCGTTAGGCTTTTGGGATTTGTTAAGCTGAGCGCAGGCGGTACTTGTCGATTTTTTCGATCAGGGTCGTGCGCTGCAAATTGAGCATGCGCGCAGTCTTGGAGACATTGCCATCGGCACGGTCAAGCGCCTGCTCAATGAAGGCACGTTCGATTTGCGCCATGCGCTCCTTTAATGACACGCCATCAGGCGGCAGGGTAGCAATGCCCTGGGCTAGCAAGATAATGTCTTCGACATGATTACGCTCGTCGCTGGCTTCAGGCGGCGCGCTGAAGGGCACCTGACCCGGCTCTTCTTGCGGAAACAATTGCAGTACATCGGCAGCATGCGGCTCTTCAAACAAAGCAGCGTCGTCCTGCGGCTCTGCTAACGGTGCAGGATGGGCGGCTGCATGGTCTTCCTGCAGCTTCTTCAGGCCCTTGGGCAGCATAGGCGTGGGCATCGCATTCAATGACAAGCGCTGGCCAGCAAATAGCGTAGAGAAACGATGGATCAGATTGGACAGTTCACGCACATTGCCCGGCCACTGATAGGCCTTTAACGCATCCATGAAATCAGGCGCGAAGCTGATCGGCGTACTCTTTTGAGAAAAACGCTCAGCGTAAAATTTGATCAGCAAAGGAATGTCTTCGCTGCGCTCGCGCAGTGGCGGCGTGGTCACAGGCAGCACGTTTAGACGGTAATACAAGTCTTCGCGAAAGCGGCCTTCGGCAATTTCCACTTCCAGGTCGCGGTGGGTCGCAGCGACCACACGCACATCGACACTCACAGGACGGCTGGAGCCGACCGGATCAACCATGCGTTCCTGCAGCACCCGCAAAAGTTTGACCTGCATGTCCAGCGACAAATCACCGATTTCATCGAGAAACAAGGTGCCGCCATGGGCCAGCTCAAAGCGCCCTACCCGATCCGCCAGCGCGCCGGTAAAGGCACCCTTGCGATGACCGAATAGTTCGCTTTCCATCAAGTCTTTGGGAATCGCTGCGCAATTGAGCGGCACGAAATTAGCGTCGGCCCGGCTGGAGCGATAATGCAGCGCCTGAGCGACCAGCTCCTTGCCAGTGCCGGACTCGCCATTGATCAATACCGTCGCAGTGGAGTCAGCGATGGTGTCGATCAACTGGCGGATCGCACACATCGGTTGACTGTTGCCAATAATAGGGCTCGACGGTCGCATTGTCTGGCTTAGTCTCTTTGAAAAATTGATGATAGTGGCAAGCTGGTTCAGCCAGAAATGACTGGAAACGCCCAGAGTTTCACCAATGTTTCTAGATTGAAACATAAGGGGAATGGCCTGTCAACGCGGGCTTGATGAAGTTGGACTTGCACCAATCTTTCAATCTTGTCGTGATGCGTGCTAATGTCGCAAAAAAATCTACAAAACTTTGGGACACTTATTTCATGAGCACGATTGCGCAGCTGCGCCAGATTTTGAAACATAGTCACACCATTGCCGTCGTTGGATTGTCAGCCGACTGGTGGCGCCCCTCTTACTTCGCCGCCAAATACATGCAGGAGCATGGCTTTCGCATTATTCCGGTCAATCCGAAATACAGCGAAGTGTTAGGCGAGACCTGCTATCCCGACCTGAAATCCATTCCCCATCCGGTTGATATCGTCGATGTATTTCGCAAAAGCGCAGACTGCGCGCCGATTGCAAAAGAAGCAGTGGCCATCGGCGCCAAAACATTGTGGCTGCAAATCGGCGTTGAAAACGAAGAAGCGCGGCAGATCGCTGAAGCCGCAGGTTTGTCGGTGGTGATGAACCGCTGCGTCAAAATTGAATACGCACGATTGTTTGGCGGCCTGGGCTGGTTTGGCGTCAACACGGGTGTGATTTCCTCACGTCGTCCTGTTTAACTGCCACTGCCATGTCCCAAGACCATATTTTTGATTTCGACACCCTTTGCCTGCATGCAGGACAGATACCGGACGCCGCCACCGGCGCGCGCGCAGTGCCCATTTACCAGACCAGCTCGTATGTTTTCGATAGCGCCGAGCATGCCGCCAGCCTGTTTAATTTGCAAACCTTCGGCAATGTGTATTCACGCCTGTCGAACCCGACTGTGGCCGTGCTGGAAGAACGCATCGCCGCGCTGGAAAACGGCCGCGCTGCGGTGGCCACCTCCAGCGGCATGGCCGCGCAGATGATTGCCATGCTCAATGTCTGCGAAGCTGGCGACGAAATAGTCGCAGCACGCACGCTGTATGGCGGCACGCATACACAGCTCAATGTGAATTTTCGCAAACTCGGCATCAACACCATTTTTGTCGACGCTGACGACCCGGAAAATTTTGCCCGTGCCATCACACCCAAAACCAAACTGCTCTACGCTGAAACGCTGGGCAATCCTTCCTTGAATGTGCTCGACATCGAGAAGGTCGCAGCCATTGCCAACGCAGCCGGTCTGCCGCTGTTCATCGACAATACCTTTGCCAGTCCTTACCTGTGCCGCCCATTCGCCTGGGGCGCAGCGGTGGTGATTCATTCGGCCACCAAATTTATTGGTGGCCACGGCACAACCATGGGTGGCATCGTCGTCGAATCAGGTAAATTCAACTGGGGTAATGGCAAATTTCCGGGCATGACCGAACCTTCGGAGGGCTACCATGGGGTGCGCTTTTACGAAACCTTCGGCGACTTCGGTTTCACCATGAAATGCAGAATGGAAGGCATGCGCACCTTCGGCCCGGCGCTGTCACCTTTCAATGCATTCCTGCTGTTGCAAGGCGTAGAAACGCTGCACTTGCGAATGGAGCGGCATTGCAGCAATACGCTGCGCATCGCCGAATATTTGTCGGCACATCCGAAAGTCGCGTGGGTCAATTACCCCGGCCTGAAGAACAATGCCTACTACGATCTGGCACAAAAATACCTGCCCAAGGGCGCGGGTGCCGTTCTCACTTTTGGCATACGCGGAGGTGCTGCGGCCGGCCAGAAGTTTATCGAAAACGTAGAATTTTTATCGCATCTGGCCAATATCGGCGACGCCAAAACTTTGGTTATTCATCCGGCATCGACCACGCACCGGCAATTATCCGAAGAACAGCAAATGGCTGCCGGTGTGCCACCGGATCTGATCCGTCTGGCCGTTGGTATTGAGTCCGCTGACGATATAATCTGGGACATTGATCAGGCGCTGTCGAAAACCTGAACACTGATTGACCAACTTGATCCACTTACAAAAAAACCTATGAAAACTTTGTTATTCGTTTTTCTCTCCAGCTTGCTGACCCTGCCTGCTGTAGCTGGTGTGAAGCCTTCCGGCCCGCCAAGCACAGAACCGGTTCAATACTGGGAGCCGCCAGCAGAGCAAGAGACAGCAAAACCCGCAAAGAAAGTCAAAAAATCCAAACAGAAAGCGGCACAAGCAAAGTAACAACGCACACTGCCTACCCGCATGGCCACTGAACGCGAACTAGACGAATTTCTCGAACAGGCTGAGCAGCGTGCGTTCAAGACCGCCCAGTTCGCGGTCCGAAAACCAGAGGCGGCACTGGACATCGTGCAAGACGCGATGCTCAGTCTGGCAGAAAAATATGGAGACCGGCCCGTCGCGGAGCTGGCCCCGTTATTTCACCGGATCGTGCAAAACCGGATTCTGGATTACTTCCGGCGCGAGAAACTGCATGCGGGCTGGATCAGTTTATCGGGACAATCCCAATCCGGTGGGACTGACGATGACGTGGACATGCTGGAATACCTGCAAAGCCAGCAGCCGGAACAGCAACCGGAATCCGGCGAACAAGTGCTTAATCGCCTGCAATCGCTGGAAATCATTGAAAAAGAAATCGAAAAGCTGCCGCCACGTCAACGGGAAGCCTTCTTGCTGCGTTATTGGGAAGAGTTGAACGTTGCCGACACGGCTATCGCGATGAATTGCTCGGAGGGCAGCGTCAAAACCCATTGCTCGCGCGCGACCCAAACGCTCGCCGCCGCATTGGCGGCCAAAGGAATTTCATTATGACCATCTCAGAAGCAGACTTTGGCCGTCGGGTCGGCCATTTGCTCAATGCACAATTGCAGCATATTCCCGCTGACAGCCGTGCGCGCTTAGCCGCTGCGCGCAGGCTTGCGCTGTCTCGCAAAAAACAAACGGTCATGGCGCGGGTATTGGCCAGAATGCCGGCGCTGCAATTACAGGGCTTTGGCACAAACATACTGCAACCGGCATCCAACAGACTATGGCTGATGCTGGCACTCACTGCCCTCGTGCTTGGCCTCACTATGCTGTACGACACCGCACTGCACCGGCATATTCATGAGACCGCTGAAATCGATGCCATGGTCCTCAGCGATGAATTACCGCTGACGGCTTACCTCGACGAGGGCTTCAACAGTTATCTCGACTTGCGTGAGGAAGAAGAGTGATGCCTGCCCTGCTTTCCCGGCCTAGCTTGTTGTTGCTGTTATTTGTCTGCATGACAGCAGATGCGGCAGGCGGCAATGCCTCGGTTCCGGATGCCCGGCCGGTGCGTATTCACGCCGGCAGCATGCACTGGAAAGAGTTGTCACCCAAGCGTCAGCAGGCGCTGGCTCCCTTGTATGCAGACTGGGACAATCTGGACGAGACCAGACAAAAAAAATGGCTCGTCATTGCCGATACCTTTCCCTCGCTGGACGCTGCACAACAAGCGCGGGCGCAAAGCAAAATGCAAGAATGGGTCAGGCTCAATCCCGAGCAAAGACAAATTGCACGCGACAGCTATTTGCGCTCCAAGGCTTTGAACACTACGCAAAAAAACGCCAAGTGGGAACGCTACCAGCAATTGCCCGAAGAAGAAAAAAGCAAACTGGCGGCTAAAACGGCAAAGAAAAAACGCCTGCTAACCTCACCACCAGTGCCATCAAAAAAATAAATGAATTCTTCTGTCAACCAAACACCAGGTGCTTCGTTAATGGAGTGATTCGAATGAATCAACAAACCGTCTCTTTGGACGATGTTTAACCTTCACCTGAAAGTCACCAACATGAAAAACCTCATCGCCGCTCTGATCGCTGGTCTGTTTGCCGTGTCCGCTTTTGCTGGTGCACCGGAAGCTGCCAAACCTGCCGTAACCCCTGCTGCTGCAGCGCCTGCCGCGGCCCCGGCCACAACCCACAAAATGAAGAAAGCCAAAAAAGCGAAGAAAGCAGCCGCACCTGCTGCCGCTGGCAAAATGGAAGAGAAAAAGTAAGCCAAGTTCTTTCAGACAAAGCCGCCAGATTCGCTTTTACTACTGAAATTTCAGGGCTAAAGCCCTGATGCCTGAGGGCCTCTTCGGAGGCTCTCGTTGTTTTAAGCAGGGTCAATATCTTGGCCAGATTGCCCGACAACGCAGGGCATGCCAAGGCTTTCAATCGTCATCTGATAACCCAGAATGTGCATGGCATTCTTGACTGGCGTTTGCAAAAAATCCATTCCTTGAAAAAACAAGGGCATGTCTAATTGCGTCGCTAGCACGTAGGCAAAAATATCGCCCATATTCAAAGGCCCCGAAGGCCTCGCGGTTGCATGATAACGATCGGAAGCATCCTGGAAGGCGGCTATATCCTGTGATCCGAAGTCAATCATTCGGATATTAAGAAATTCAATCAGCTCATCCATTTTTACCGCACCAGCCTGCCCCTTCTTTCCTTTAGCGGAGAGGTGCGTTTCTGCTCGGGTCGCGGTACTCATGTGTAGCGAGTCGACTTTACACAACTCGGTCAAATACAATTTCCAAGCAGGTTCTTCCAGCAAAATACACATCAAAGCTGACGAGTCGACTAAGGCTGCCCCCAAGATGTTCAGTCATTATTTAGTCATACCCAAATCATCGTAAAGTATGTCATTGACAGGTCTGTCATCTAAGCTTGGCAGCGCGTGCATAGCTTTGACGACAGCATTGATCTTCTCAAAATTTTTGAAATTCCCTTGCAGGCCAAGTAGTCTTTTGCGCTCGCTATCCAAAAGCCGAATCAGCTCGCGATTCATTGAGCGGTCGTTCGCTTTAGCCTGCTCAGACCAAAAAGCTTTTAAGTCTTGGGGTACTTGCTTGATCGTGATGACATCAGTCGACATGGCAAACACCTCCTTAAAAATTCAATGGTGTTTTTATGAATCCATTTTGTCAACCTGCACGCTAAGGTAACAATTCAATCTCTTTTAAAACAATTATAATCTGAATAGTTTATTGATTTATATTTTGTAATTAGGTAGAATGAAACCTCTTTCAGGCATCTATTTAAAGCAAGCATGAACCAGGATTTTGACTTAACCACAATGCGCGTAGCGGCCGACAAGGCCTGCAAATTAATGCGCGTGTTGTCCAACCCGGACCGGCTGTTGCTGCTGTGCGAGTTGGCCAGCGGTGAACGGCGCGTAGGCGAACTGGAAGCCAAGCTCGGTATTCAACAACCGACACTGTCGCAGCAACTGGCTGTGCTGCGTGATGAAGCATTGGTTGAAACGCGCCGGGACGGCAAACAGATTTATTACCGCATCGCCAGTCAGGCAGCACTGGCCATCATGGCCGCGCTCTATACGGAATTTTGCGCACCACCTCAGGGAGAATCAGCATGAGCATTGATTGGGCAAACTTCACACCGGGCCTGTCGCTGTTAGGCGGCATCTTGCTTGGCACTGCGTCTGCGCTATTCATTCTGGCCAATGGCCGGATTGCCGGCATCAGCGGTATTGTGGGTGGCTTGCTGCGTCCCCGCAGTGGCGACATCGTCTGGCGCCTCGCTTTTATACTCGGCCTGATTGTCGCTCCCTTAGTTGTTGCGCCCTTCTTACCGCCACTGATTGCGAACGTGGAAGCCGGAACCGGCACCCTGATCGCAGCCGGTCTGTTGGTTGGTATCGGTACGCGTTATGGTGCTGGTTGCACCAGTGGCCACGGTGTATGCGGACTGTCACGGTTGTCGCCACGCTCGCTGGTGGCTACTCTTGCTTTCATGGGTGCCGGCATGGCCACCGTGTTTGTTGTCCGTCATTTGTTGGCTTAATCAAGGAGCACAACATGAAAAAAACTTTTGATACTGCTTCTGCCTTTATTGTTGGTCTGCTCTTTGGCATCGGCCTCATTTTTGGTGGCATGACCAATCCGGCCAAAGTCATTGGCTTTCTTGATGTAGCCGGCAATTGGGACCCGTCGCTGGCGCTGGTGATGGGCGGCGCCATTCTGGTCGGTGTCGTCGCATTTCGTTTTGCCAGACAACGCACCCAGAGTTTTCTGGGCGGCGCAATGCATCTGCCGGCCAGTACCGATATTAACCAGCGCCTGATCATTGGCAGCCTGTTGTTCGGCGCCGGCTGGGGCCTGGCCGGATTTTGCCCGGGCCCTGCACTGACATCGCTGGGAACAGGCAACCCCAAGGCCGCGATTTTTGTCGTGGCCATGGTCGCAGGAATGGCCATCTTTGAGTTGGCTGACCATTTCTGGCATCAGCCCCGTCGTCTCAACGCGCAATAAATTTGTCTGACCAACCCAAGGAGAACACCATGAAAGTCAATGTCGGAACACTTGACCGTGCATTACGTGTCGCAGGCGGTAGTCTGCTGATTGTGCTGACCTTGTTGAATGTGATCGGCCCCTGGGGCTGGCTGGGCATCATCGCCATTGCGACCGGCGTGTTTCGCTTTTGCCCTGCCTATACGATTTTGGGCTTGCGTACTTGCCCTATGCCTGCCAAGGATGAAGGCGCCGTTTAACAATTGCGTTATTACGCATCGGCTTTCTTTGCTGTCCCCGGCCACGAGGGCAGCAAAGAGAAGTCCAGATAATGGGCCGCCGCCGCCGCTGTAGGCGAAGTCATCCAGGGCACGACGCCAATTAAGGGTGCGGCCAAACGGTCGCGCAAAGCCTGTACATTTTCTTCCTGATACGGCATCGCTACATCGATTTGATTGGCAACCCAACCGGCCAGACGCAAGCCGCGTGCCGCAATCGCTTCGGCAGTTAGCAAGGCGTGGTTGATGCAACCCAGCCGCAAGCCCACCACCAAAATCATGTCCAGGCCAAGCTGTGCGGCCAGATCGGCGGTGTCAAACTGCTCGCTCAAGGGCACGCGAAATCCGCCTACGCCTTCTACCACCACCGCTTCAGTGAGCACGGCAACTTGCTGATAACAACGCAGCAAATGGCCCGCATCAATAGACACGCCTTCAAGTGCCGCAGCGATGTGCGGTGCCGCAGCTTCGCGCAGTAAATAAGGGGTCGTCATTTCGCTTGGCAGACTGGTACCGGACGCATCAGCAAGCATCGCCACGTCGTCATTGAAGGCTTCACCGTTAACCAGCACGGTGCCGGCAGCAACAGGCTTGACACCAGTGGCAGGCAATCCAGCGCGGTCTAGCGCATACAAAAATGCCGCGGTTACCAGGGTCTTGCCAACCCCTGTGTCCGTGCCCGTGATGAAGCAGGAAAATTTCAAACTCATGTCTGTGTTGCTTCCAAAAGAGTCATTGCCTGCGCCAGTTGCGCTACCTGCTCTCGGCTATGCGCTGCCGACAAGGTGACCCGCAGTCGCGCCGTATTCAGTGGCACAGTTGGCGGACGAATTGCGGCCACCCACAAACCTTGTTCTCGCAGTGCCGCCGCTGCATCCAGTGCCGGCTGGTTGGCGCCGATAATCAGCGGCTGGATAGGCGTGTCCGAATTCAGCAATTGCCAATGCTTGAGCGTGAGGCCTTCGCGCCAGTCACGAATCAATTGCTGCAAATGTGTACGTAAATTCTTACCCTCTGTGCTGGTAATGATGTCAATGCTGGTCAGCAAGGCATGCGCCAGTGCCGGTGGCGCTGCGGTGCTGTAAATATAAGGCCGGGCGCGTTGCACCAGCCAGTCAATGACGGTGGCGTGGGCGGCCACAAAGGCGCCTCCTACACCGGCTGCTTTACCCAGGGTGCCGATGTAAATCAACTGCGGTGACTGCAATGAAAAATGTTCAAGCACACCTGCGCCCTGTTCGCCAAGCACACCAAAACCATGCGCATCGTCCACCACCAGCCAGGCACCATGGCGTTCGCACAGTGCCAGCAATTGTGGCAATGGTGCGATGTCACCGTCCATGCTAAATACGCTGTCTGTCACGACCAGTTTAGTTTTGGAAGTGCTGGCAGCGAGCAGTGCATCGAGCTGTTGCACATCGCGATGCGGGTAGACCACCACATTGGCGCGGGAAAGGCGGGCGCCATCAATTAAGGACGCATGATTTAATTCTTCAGAAAAAATCGTCGCTTCTTTAGAGCCCAACGCAGCAAGCACTGCCAGATTGGCCATGTAGCCGGTGCAAAAATAAAGTGCGCGCGCCGAAGGAATGGACGAGTCAAACAAGCCTGCAAGTCGTTCTTCAAGAAGCACGTGGGCACGCGAATGGCCGCTGATCATGTGCGACGCACCGCTGCCTGCTCCATACAGAGACGCGCCTTCTTGCAAGGCTTCGACCACCCGCGGATGCGCCGCCAGACCCAGATAATCATTACTGCAAAATGCCAGCATGGCTTTGCCATCAACTTGCATCTGCGGTGCGCAAGCAGACTCAGAAACACGCCGGGTGCGACGCAGTTGCGCAGCGTCCAGCGCATCAAGTTGTTGCTGTAATTGTCCTAACAAAGGAAATTTAGGATGCATGCGTGGATTCGCTTGCACTGTCAGTCAGCCATGCAGGTTTGCGTTTTTGCAGGAACGCCTGCACTCCCTCGCGCCCTTGTTCGGAAGCGCGGATCTCGGCGATGCGGCGTACGGTATCGGCAATCAGATGGGAATCAATCGATTCACCCGCAATGTCATGCAAGAGTCGCTTGGCTTCACCCACCGCATGCGGACTACAGCCGAGTAATGACTTGACCAGCGAATCAAGGACATGATCAAGCGAGACGTCGTCCGCCACTTCATGCACCAGCCCCATTGCTTTGGCCTCGGCAGCAGAAAAACGCTCTGCGGTCAGAAAATAACGATGCGCTGCGCGCTCGCCAATGGCGCGAATCACATAGGGCGAGATGGTGGCGGGGATCAAGCCCAGTCGCACTTCGGATAAACAAAACCCGGCACTCTCGTGCGCCACTGCCATATCGCAAGCCGCAACCAGACCCATGCCGCCGGCATAGCAATCACCCTGCACCCGCGCAATGGTCGGCTTGGTGCAGTGGTAAATCGCATGCAGCATATCGGCCAGCATTCCCGCGTCAGCCAGATTTTCAGCATCGGTATAGGACGCCATTTTTTTCATCCAGTTCAGATCGGCGCCGGCACAAAATGCCGTGCCCCTTGCGGCCAGTACGATGACGCGCACGTGGCGATCTTTATCCAGTGCGCGAAATGCGTGGGCGATCTCGAATATGGCAACTTCATTGAAGGCATTGCGTACATCAGGACGATTAAGCCAGATAGTGGCCACCATACCGGTGTGAGTCAGCGCTAGTGTCTGGTATTGCATGTAGATGCTCCTGGGAGGAATTGAGTGAATACTCAATCACCACCCGTCATTTTAGGTTTAACCAACTCCAATGGATTATCCAAACGTAAACGTTTTCGATCTGGCTCAACAGCAAGCAAAGCATCCACTTCCACCATCTCTTGCATGCAACGTACTGCAAGCTGTTGGTATTCAGCGGTGCCGCGGCTTTTCCATTTGATTTCTTCATCCGACAGCGTACGCACAATGCGCGCCGGCATGCCCATCACCAGACTTTTAGGCGGCACTTGCATGCCGGTTTTCACAAAGGACATCGCCGCCACAATCGAAGATTCACCAATTACGGCGCCATCCATGACGACCGAATTCATGCCAACCAAGGCATTGCGGCCAATGCGTGCGCCATGAATCACGGCGCCGTGACCGATATGACCATCCACTTCAATCACGGTGTCACTGCCCGGGAAACCATGCACTACGCAGGTGTCTTGCAGATTGGCGCCCTCTTCCATAATCAGGCGGCCAAAATCACCACGCAAGCAGGCCAGTGGCCCGACATAGCAGCGTGGGCCGATGATGACGTCACCGATCAGCACCGCAGTCGGATGGACAAAAGCGGTAGGATCGATGACGGGTGTGACGCCGCCAAGCGCATACACTTTGGGAGCGCTGCGAGCGGTGTTCATGACTGCGGCAGGATAAGAATTTTGCCGGTGACCTTGCGCGAGGCCATGTCGTTTAAGGCCTGCGGCGTATCAGCCAGCGCATAACGCGCCGAGATATGCGGCCGGATTTTGCCTTCGCCCAGCCATTTCATCAACTCATGCATCGCAGCGATATTGTGCGCAGGTTCGCGGCGGGCAAAGTCGCCCCAGAACACGCCAACTAAGGACGCACCTTTTAACAATGGCAAATTCAGTGGCAGCTTGGGAATTTCGCCGTTGGCAAACCCAATCACCAGATAGCGACCACGCCATGCAATCGAGCGAAACGCCGGCTCGGTATAACTGCCGCCGACCGGGTCATACACTACGTCCGGACCTTTACCGCCGGTTGCTGTCTTGATCGCTTCACGCAAATCTTCAGTGCTGTAATTGATCAGCACATCAGCGCCATGATCTTTACAAACTGCCAGTTTTTCATCCGTTGATGCCGCAGCGATCACGCGCGCACCCAGTGCCTTGCCTATTTCAATGGCAGCCAGACCCACACCACCGGCAGCACCCAACACCAGCATGGTCTCACCGGCTTTCAACTGCGCGCGGTCAACCACGGCATGATGCGAAGTGCCATAGGTCAGCGTAATGGCCGCAGCAACATCGAAATCCATGCCGGGCGCCATTGGCAACACCGCTTCTGCTGCTACTGCGACTTGCTGCGCAAACGCACCCTGCGGCACGAAGGCAAAAACCCGGTCACCCGCTTTATATTGGCTGACGCCCTGCCCCACACTGCGCACAATGCCCGCCAATTCATTACCCGGTGTAAAAGGCAGTGGCGGCTTGAACTGGTATTTATTTTGAATGATCAGCACGTCCGGAAAATTCACGCCTGCGGCCATCACATCAATGACGACTTCTCCAGCAGCAGCAACGAGGTCAGTCTGATTTTCAATGACTAAGGTTTCAGGCAGGCCCCAGGTTTTGCAAACAACGGCTTTCATATGTCTCCAGTTTTTATCTGATTATTTTTAAAGGAATTTTGCTGTACGTTTTTCAATAAAGGCCGCAATGCCTTCATGACCATCGACACTCTCGCCCGAGGCCAGCATGAAATTTTCTTCGATTTGCAACTGCTGCGCCAGGGTATTGTGCGGCGCTTCACGCATCAGGGTCTTGATACGTGCCTGTGCCAGCGAAGGGCCACGTGCCAGTTTGTGGGCAAGTTCACGCGCAATCTGCGCCAACTCGGCATCCGGATGCACCGCATCGACCAAACCCCATTGCAGGCACTCAGCAGCAGGAATGGCGCGATTGGTTAAAAATATTTGCTTTGCCCGCGCACTGCCAGCACGGTTACTGATGAACCAGGAACTACCCACGTCGGGCGTCAAACCAATCGCCGAGTAACCGCCGCGCAGCTTCATGGATTCGGCCGCCAGCACGATATCGGCACACAAGGCCAGACCAATACCGCCACCACCAACCGGGCCATTGATGGCGCTCACAATCGGTATCGCCAACTCACTTAAAGCGCTGATTGCAGCATGCACAGGCTTGATCAGCTCGTTCAGAATTACCGGCAGCGAACGCACGCCGTCCTGCATGCTATTGACGTCACCACCAGCGCAAAACTGTTTGCCATTGGCCGTAATCAGCAAAGCCCGCACTGTGGGTTCGGCAGCGATTTGTTTGACTGCTGCGAGCAGGGCCTGCGCCATGGCCAAGTCCAGTACGTTGGCACGCGCCGGATTGTTAAAGGTAATGATGGCGAGCGCTGCTTCTTGCTCGAGCATGAGCGGTGACGACATAGGGATGGCTCCGGGGTTAATGCAATAGCAATCAGTTAAGCGAAGTCGCTGGATCGCCGCCAGCTTTATCTGACTGCCATTGACGTAAATAGAAATGACATTATCGATACCACAATAACAGCGAGCCTCATTCTAACAAGCCCGCGCCACCAGATTTGTGCAGCGGGAAGTTTTCCCATTTTAAAAAACATAAGAAGCGATTAAGCTCGGCCACTGTCATTGCAAACGCAAGCTTGCAATGCCGCAGAGACAAACCAGATTATTAAAAAAGCATTTATTAGAACAAGATCATGCAACGCACACCCAAATACCTCAATCCGATATTGACCGCCGCCATGCTGGCTGCGTTTTCGTCTCATACAGCCTGGGCGGATACGCCTAACGAAGTCACTTTGCCGCAAGTGGAAGTGGTCAGCACCTCGCCTTTGCCTGGCATCGGTATTGAAAAATACAAGTTGCCTTATGAAGTGCAGAGCGTGAATGAAGAAGCGATTTACAACTCGCAGTCGCTCAACATCAGCGAATACATGTCACGCAATTTATCGGGCGTGAATGTCAATGAAGTGCAAGGCAGCCCGTTTCAAGCCGACATTACCTATCGTGGATTTCGTGCCTCCGGCATTCTGGGCTCTTCGCAGGGCCTGTCGATTTATATGGATGGAGTGCGGGTCAACGAACCGTTTGGCGATGTCGTTAACTGGGACATGTTGCCTGAAGCTGCATTCGGCAATGTGACACTGGTACCCGGCTCAAATCCGATCTATGGCTTGAACACTCTGGGCGGCGCGCTGGCGTTTACGACCAAGTCCGGTTTAACCACGCTAGGCGGCGAAGTTAAACTGCAAGCAGGCAGCTTTGGACGAAAACGTGCCGATGTCTCTTACGGGAACAAAGACAAGGATGGCTGGCATCAGTTTATTTCAACCACCGTTTTCGATGAAGATGGATGGCGCGATCACTCGGCTGGCCAATTGGGTAATGTTTTCGCCAAAATCGGCAGATCACAAGGCGACGTCAATTGGGACTTGTCACTCCTGGCAGCGCAAAGCACCTTGCTGGGTAACGGACTGCTACCAAGCTACAGTTACGGTGCAGAAGGTAACGAGCCCGCCAGTGCGCACATGTATGAACAAAACCGCCGCTCCGTATATAGCTATCCAGATCGCACGCAGAACCAGCTCAATATGCTGATCTTTAATTTTCAGCGCATGTTTAGCGCTACGACTGAACTGGCCTCCACCACCTATTTGCGGCAAGGCAAACGCAAGAGTGTCAGTGGCGATGTGGAGTTTGAAGATGAGATCATCCCTGTGCTTAACTACAGCTCCACATCACAAACCAGTTATGGCACGAGTTTGAATCTGACAAGCCTGATGGACAAGCATCAGCTCACTGCAGGTGCCAGCTTTGATGCCAGCACAATGCGCTATGGCGGCTCGCACAAAGATAATTGCGTTATTGACGCTAGCCGAGGCATTATCGACGCGTGTGATGCAGAAGTATCGACCGCAGGTGTTGAAGGAAAATCTTACGCCCTAGGACTCTACGCCACAGACACCTGGACTGTCGCCGCCGACACTTATGTGACAGGCGCTGCGCGTTTTAATCACGCCAACGTTGCCAACACCATCACCCAATTCGATGATGCTGGCGCAGGCACAGTACAGCCAAAGGAAAGCTTCAACTACAACAGCTTTAACCCATCGCTGGGCGTCAGCCATAAATTGAATGATGAACTGACTTTTTTTGGCAACGTAGGGCAAAGTAACCGCGTGCCGACAGTGATTGAGCTTGGCTGCGCAGACTCAGCGAACCCGTGTCAGCTACCGATTGGCCTGCAAGCTGACCCGTATTTGAAGCAAGTGATTTCACGCACAATTGATACCGGACTACGCTGGACGGTTAATAAGGACACGGGCGTCTCTGCATCGCTTTATCGAACCGAAAATAAAAACGACATATTATTTAGCCCGGTCATTGGCCGGCAAGGCTTCGGGTTTTTCAGTAACTTCTCCCAAACCCGTCGCCAGGGCATGGACCTCTCCGCTTATACCAATGCCGGTCCATTTGCACTACGGGCAAGCTACAACTATCTGGAAGCCACTTACGAAGCAGACGGCAGTTTATTCGGCGGCGATCGCGACATCAGTGTGCGGCCCGGCACCCGCATTGCGGGACTGCCCAAGCACACACTGAAGCTCAACCTTGACTGGCGCGCTGACCCGAAACTGACTATTGGTGGCACTGTCATTGCAACGTCCAGCCTGGTCACGCAGGGGAATGAAGATGGTTTGATTGCGGAAGGTGTAGCAGCAAATGCAAGTGTCCGTGGTTTCACTTTACTCAATCTGCATGCGAATTATGAAATGGAAAAGGGCTTGGATACCTTCGCCCGCATCAACAATGTTTTTGATCGTCGCTTTGAATCCTACGGGATGATGGCGCAAAGTGTTTTTAATGCTAGTGGTGTTGATCAGGGCGCGACGAGCATTAATCGATTTGTGGCGCCGGGTGCACCGCGCTCCAT
This sequence comes from Burkholderiales bacterium, assembly GCA_947451925.1. GTDB lineage: Bacteria > Pseudomonadota > Gammaproteobacteria > Burkholderiales > Burkholderiaceae_D > Pernthalerella. Next base: position 35,688 of record CANGAW010000014.1, read on the forward strand.
CATGGTAGGGATGCGTTACAGATTCTGACCCCGGCCCTCGGGCTTTTTCTCTCTGTAGTTTTTGGCGGCATGCAGAAGTGATTCTGTGTGCCGGTTTTTATTGAAAAATAATTTTTACTTAAATGGTCAGAATTTACTAATCCTGAGTTTTTCCAATCACATCAACTCCTCATACACAGTAAACGTCTGTGCAACAATTTTTTCAATTGAATACTCAGCTTCGGCAATTTTTCTGCCTTCGATTCCCATGCGTTTACATAATGACCGATCTTTCAACAACAATGAAATAGCCTCGGCAAGGCTTTGAACATTACGAGGTTGAATCAGAACGCCATTTACTCCAGCTACAATCAGTTCACGACAACCTGGCATATCCGTCGTGATAATTGCTCTACCGCAAGACATTGCCTCCAGAAGTACTTTTGGTACGCCCTCACCATAATAAGTGGGCAGACAAACAATATGTGCCTGTCCAAGAACTTGAGGCATATCTTTTCTATATCCCCACCACTCAATAACACCTTGTTCATGCCACTTTTTCAACTGCAAACGAGGAATAGCCGTTGGAGTTTCAGCGTCAGTATCACCAACAAGAACAAAACGGGCTTCAATTCCTTGTTTTTTCAATAACTCAGCAGCAGCAACGAACTCGCCTATCCCCTTGTCCCAAAGCATACGAGAAGCCAGAACGATGATTGGAACTTCTTCCACTAAAGGGGAAGCCAGGTAATTGACGAGATCTACTCCAGCCCCACGTATTAGTCGAATATACAAAGAGTTAATAATTCCACTCTCTGTTAAAACATTCATATCTTCTTTATTTTGGACAATCAGACGACCGCCGGAATTATCAAAAATAAAACGAAGAAGACAAAGAAGAGGGTGCTTTATTACCGTAGCTAGCCAATTTTTTGAAGTAAAGACAAATCCCAAACCACCCAACGCGTTTACAACACTAGTCACACCTGTCAACCTTGCTGCGAGGCTGCCATAGATAACTGGCTTGAGTGCCACCTGATGAACCAGATCTGGACGCTCCCGAGCATAAATTATGATCAACTCCATCAATGCACGAAACTCCCGGTAAGGATTCATGCTTGACCGTTTCAATTGGTGTAACCGAATAAGACGTAAGCCGGAGCCTTCTATGACAGAGGCACACTCCCCTACACTAGTAGCAACCACGACATCATATCCAGCATTTCGTGCCGCTACACCCAGCGCTAATCGATGAGAACAAAAATACCAATCCTCGGTAACTAGAAAAAGTAGCTTTTTTTTAATTGATGCCAAGGCTAACTTTCTCGTTCCAAGCTTGAAACATCAGTACATCCCAAAGCAGATATTGCCAGTTGCGACGACCAGAGAGATGCTCAGCCCACTTTTGTCGTATTGGTTTTGGATTAAAGTAACCTTCATTGCGCAGACGAGACTCATCAAGCAAGGACTCAGCCCAATCTCTCAAAGGACCTCTTAACCATCGATCGATCGGCACGCCAAATCCCATTTTTGGCCGGTCAATCAATTCACGCGGAACATAGTTATAGAGTACTTGGCGTAGCAACCACTTGCCCTGCCCATTGCGTATTTTGTATTTCATCGGCAACTGCCACGCAAACTCAACCAAACGATGGTCCAGCAAAGGGACACGCGTTTCCAGACTCACTGACATTGCCGCTCTATCTACCTTGGTCAGGATGTCGCCAGGAAGATAAGAAACCAGATCCAGTGCCATCATCTGTTCAATCAGGCTAGGTAATTCCGGCCATGGCTCTGTCAATACCGTACCCGGCTCAGTGCAGTCAGACAGTAAATCGGAGGGGTTCCAATGGCTGACAAGATTACGATATAAATTTGCCTCTCCATGGCTAGTCAGTACACCCGCTCCTTTATGCAAACGGTCGCCAGTCAAAGTGGCAAAGCGATTACCCGGAAGCGCGCGTATCAACGCGCACAGGTAATCCCACTTCGCAGGCGACAGTGTCAGAATCGCGGATGCGAGCAATTTTCTAAGCGGCAGGGGAATACGTTCAACATTTCGCCATATTCTTGCAGCCAAAAAATAGCGGGAATAACCACCGAACAATTCATCGCCACCATCGCCGGAGAGACTGATTGTCACGTTCTGCCGGCTCATTCTTGCTAGCAGCTGCGTCGGGATCTGTGACACATCCGAAAACGGCTCGTCATACATCGTTGGCAATTTCGAAATCACTGCCAGAGCGTCAGCAGCTGTGACTGTTAATTCCGTGTGCTCTGTCCCAAGATGTTTTGCCACAGCTTTTGCATAGGGCGCTTCGTTAAATTCGTCCTCTTCAAATCCAATCGAAAATGTTTTCACTGGACGCGCACTTTGTGCCTGCATCAGGGCCACCACAACTGAAGAATCAATCCCGCCGGAAAGAAATGCACCGAGCGGCACATCCGCCACCATCTGTAGCCCTATCCCTTCACGCAAACGGAAATCAAGCGCCGCGATTGCGTCACGATCGGATGCGAAGTGCAAAGGCTGCTGCGTACCCGCTTTCGCGACATCCAACGCCGACCAATAATTAGCTGGCTGCGGCAAACTGGCGGACGACAACTGATTCATCGACACCGTCAGCCAGCTTCCCGGCATCATTTTTTTTATACCGCGGTAAATACAATAGGGGTCAGGTATATAGCTGTGCCGCAGCTGCAAAGCCAGCGCACCTCTGTCGATATCGGCCTGAAAACCCGGTACCAACTGAATCGACTTCAGTTCGGAAGCGAACACCAGCGAACCATGCACCAATCCGTAATACAGAGGCTTTTCGCCCATGCGGTCACGGGCCAAGGTTAGGCTGCGTGCCTTTACATCCCATACAGCAAACGCAAACATTCCAACTAATGATTGAAGTGTCTTCTCGATACCCCATGCAGAAATGCAAGCCAGTAGGGTTTCGGTATCGGAGTGTCCGCGCCATGCAGCTGCGAGGTGCATCCCATCCTGCAGCTTCTTACGTAAATCGAGGTGGTTGTAAATTTCTCCGTTAAAAGAAATGATATAGCGCTGACAGTGTGATTGCATAGGCTGCTTGCCAGAAGCGGAAAGATCAACGATCGCAAGACGGCGATGGGACAGCGCAATCTGAGCCGTAACATCCACCCACACACCGCCATCATCCGGCCCACGATGCTTGACGACATCCGCCATGCGTCTTACCAATTCTGCATTCGCGGCGCGACCTAAAATTCCAGCAAATCCACACATAATTATTTTTCGCTCAAGCGGTCGGTTTCAATCGTGGATATTCTTCTTGCGGACTTAAGGTCCCAGACCCGGCGGTAAGCGGCAAGCATCCTATCAAGACTAAAGTTATTTTCTATGCGCTGACGTGCCTCAAACTGGCGTGATTGCCAAACATTCATATGTTGGTGTTCATCGATTGCCTGACCGATAACAGCAGCAAGGCTTTGTGCATCGCGCGGCCTGATGATCCAGCCAGTCCCGGCCACGATCAGTGCGGCATCACCAACATCAGTGGCAACACACGGTGTGCCACATGACATCGCTTCTGCCACAACATTGGGAAATGCTTCACCATAAGACGACGACAGCACATGTAGATCCAGCGCATTCATCAAGGCCGGAATATCGTCATGCTGTCCCACAAACTGCACACTATCGGCAACGCCGTATTTGTCGAGCAGTGCAGTCAGCGCAGCATTCTCAGACGTCACTCCCGCACCAGCCATAACGCAATGCAATGATTTTCCAGCCTGCCGCAAAATACTCAACGCAGCAATCAGGTTAGCGTGATCTTTTTGCGGATCAAAACGGGCCACCATGCCAATCAAGAAAACGTTTTCTGGAATGCCGAGTTGCGTGCGCACTTGCCTGCCTGCCGCTTGGTCCGGTTTGAATCGGGACAGATCATAGCCATTTGCAATGACAGTAAATTTATTGGCTGCGTATCCTATCGCACGATGCACGACAACCCCTTTTTGGGCGCAGCTGACAATATGCCTCGGCACCAGATGGGATAGCACGGCATTGAACAAAACGACAATGACGGTGGACAGTTTACTTTTGCCGGCTTCAAGTGTTGTATTGCGCAGTGTCCAGATAATGTTCGGCACACCTGCCAACCGTGCCATCAGGCCACCTAATAGATCGGCGTGATACATCCAAGTCTGAACAACATCCGGCCGCAATCCGCGAATGAGGGAAAAAAGTCTGAACAAGACTAGCGGATTGGGCAACATACGCGACATGCAAATGCAATACACAGGAATGCCGGCTGCTCTTAACAAAGGGCCATACTTACCTTCATCCACTAGGGAGATAACCAGATGCTCATGCTGCTTCTCGGCGGCACACAAGCGATAAAGCACCGACTCGGCGCCTCCATCGTAGAGGCCGGTAATGATATGGACAATTTTCATCAGCGGCTATCCGCCATGGAAAAATGCAGCTTCATGCTAATAACAGCTTACGATATTTTGCAATCGTAGCCTCATCTGAAAACTCTCGTAAGCTTTCGATGGGCGGATACTGCGGATTGTGCAGTGATTCCGATATCGCGATGGCTAGCTGATGTTGATCGCCAACTGGAACCAGCCTTCCCCATTTGCCGTTCTCCAGAATCTCCATCGGTCCGCTTGGACAATCAGTGCTAACAACCGGCAAGCCGCAAGCCATGGCTTCGATCAGGGCATTCGGCAATCCTTCCCAGCGCGATGAGAGCACAAACACCGATGCCGCACGCAGATAGGCATAAGGATTATCAACAAAGCCTGGCAAGGCAATCTCGGTTTCGAGTTTCAATGAGTGAATAAGCGCAGTCAGGTTTTTGCGCTCCTCGCCTTCGCCAATAATGATTAGTCTGGCTGGTGTCTGCCGCCGCAATTCTGCAAATGCGTTAATTAGCAAAGCAAAATCTTTTTGCACACTCAAACGACCTGCAGCAATAATCACCGGCGGCCCGCCATCGCTTAACCACGGATGGGCTGGAAGCTCCTGGCTCAGCCGCGCAATGCGCTTCAGGTTAACCGGATTGTAAATAACATCAACCAACATAGCCGGCAGCTTTAGGGCACCCAAAAGACCGGACGCTACGCCCTTAGAAACAGCGACCAACCGGTAGGCTCTGGGATAGCTTAGTCGCATCAGCGCAGCAATAAAAAGCCGCTTGAAAAATTTTTCGGTTTTATCCAGTCCGAACAAATCCACTCTCTCACTAATGACCAACCGCGTATTCACGCCTGACAAAAAAATTGCCAGGATAGCGATTACATTCGCATGCGTCATGGCCGTCAACATAGCTACTGGTCGTTCACGGCGAAGATAAGCGACCAGCCTAGGCAGGCTTTTTAATACACGGGCAGATTGAAGATCTATCAATCTGACCGATGACTCAATATCCTTCAGATAGGGGCCTTCTGCATTTGCCAATACCAGATCAACGTGCGTGCCATCAGATGCAAAGGCATTCGTCAATGTAAGCATTACACGCTCTGCGCCGCCGCCGCTGAGCGAAGGCAAAAATACCGCGATCTGTGCTGGTTTGATGGGCGATCTCACAGAGGTCAATTCAAGCCTGTGCTAGTCCATGCAGAAAGATCGCGATTGAGCAGCGTCTCCAGCAACACAATATCCTGACTAAAATGATTTTCTAGATCGCGCTTTAGTTGCGGATCCATTTTTTTTCTTGCACGGAAAGTCAGATTATTGCGGTCAATGGCCTGCAAAATTCCTAGACCACTTCGGATCCCAAGCATCCTTTTGATCCAGCCCATTACCAGTACAAATTTTCGCAATGAAGCAGAACGCAATTCTTTTGCCGTATTTTCGACTTTGAATTCCGATTTCCCATCATCCTCGAGAGCGAGAAAACGAAGTATATCGAGATAAACACGACGTGGATTTTCTTTCACATCATCGAGCAGTACAGGCAATACACGATCACGTGGAACAATTGCATGCATGCGCTGTAATTGTTCACCTAACTTGCAAGCAGTGCCATATGCCAGGTGGGAAGGTTCAGTGCACCAGCGGCTGATCTTCTCACCATTCAGGCGCGCATTACTTAGCTTCCATGCTTGCGCAAAATCCTTTATATGTTCATTACCCGTGACGACTTGCTGCTCATGCAATGAATACGCCATTTCCACCGGATTGCGCAGGCAAACGATATAACGGGCTTCGGGACAATATTGTTCTATCTGAGGTACTGCCAATTTTGAATACAGATACCAGACTGAACCTTCACCGACTGCCCGGTGCTGACTTCCGGCATCGGTAAAGTATTTTTCATAATCCTTGCGCTTTGGCGTTAATACCCACGCTTGATCGGTATTGAAATGGTGAGGCTCTTTCTCACTCGAAAAAAATACCTGAGGATGTTCAGATAACCACGCCGCAAGGGAGGTGGTGCCGCATTTTGGCGCACCAATAATAAAAAAATTTGGAGTCTTCAAAGTACTGTCTTTTTATTTAACTACAAGGGGCGTCAATCCAACGCGAGCAAAATTTCCATAAACTGCTTGCAATGCTTGCATATATTTTTCCTCCCCCAGTTCCATCACTCTCTGGAACATGCTGTCGCCCTCCAGCAAGCCTGACTTGTAAGCAATTTCTAAAAATGAAAACTGAGCAACAGGATCGTGATTTTTCATCGTATCTATAAAAATTCGTGCATGTTCGGCTTCCTTTTCAGCATGCGCTTTATAACCTTCAAAGCGACTTACTGTGAGCATCAGATCAACATGAAATATTTTAATTTTCTTCGGATAGCATTTCAGCAAATCCAGTATGGCATTCGGCATAGAGTGAAACGAACCTTGCATCAGCAAGGAACGATGATTACGTGGCGTGCGTAATTGAAGCAAGGGCTGCTTCGGTAATTTTTTTAAATATTGAAAATTGGTTTCCACTGCATTCGCAAATCGAATTTCAGCCGGCAATGCTTCACTTACACTGGCTAAATGTCTACTCTGAAGACCATTGTAATAACTAATTTCACAACGAGAACCTTTTACCAGAAAATTAATCGCATCTTTCCGATATTTGTGATTAGCACGCACTACAACATCAAATTTTTCAATTTCTAATCCGTCTTGATTTTCTGTTTTAGCCGGACCGACGTAAGCAATCGTTCTATTGGAATTGAAATTGAAAAAGTTGCGATCCAGGCCAGACTTGATACTGGCAGCACGCAATTCTTCAAGCTTTGCCGGATCACTGGCAATTGCATACAGAAATTCAAACAGATACTTGTCTTCCGAGTGCCACGCTCCGATTTTATCGATTTCAATTTTAAGTAAGGACCAATTGCGCATTTCGAGCAGTGTGCCGAGGGCTTTCAAGTGATGATAAGAATTCGGCTTGACTTTCCCCTGCTGTAAATCAATGAGCATGGTTTCACGTGCCTTGAGTCTGAAACCATAAGCAACATTAAAAAGTCCAAACTTCAGGCACAAATTATAAATTGAGAGCAACTCCCACCATGACATCAGCGTGACTGAAATCGACTCAATGTCCTTGCGCAATTCGTGTTGAATCTGTTCGCCATCTTGATCACTAAGCGTAATGACTTGAGCAAAACGGCTCCACCAGTTAGACCCCAATGATTCCGACCGAATACCCCGTTCTTTAAACAATGCATGTAAAGTATTCAAAGCTGCCGCTTTATCTTGAATTACTGGATGAGGACCAGTTTTGCTGACAAGTGCTGCGTAATAAATGAGAACATCCCGAGGGCGCGTTATCGACCTATTCACGGCAAAGGGAGAATGATAACCAAGAAGCTGTGCAATAAATGGACGCAATTTTCGCGGCATATACACTCGGTACAGCGATATCAATTGCTTGAGTATTGTCATAATTTTTTAGCAGCTTTTGGTGATTAGCTGATAGCACGATCCAGAAAATGGGCCCACTCGTGCAAAATTTCCATAAATCTGCTGCAATTCTTTCATGTAAGACGCTTCACCCAATTGCATTACGCGCTCAAATGCAGGGTCGCCACTAATTTTTTTAGCACTATGCATTAATTTTAAGAGCGCGTACTGCGTCAACGGATCATGCGCGCCAGCGCAACTTTTAAGAAAAACATCGATATGTTTAGCTGAATTTTCGACTCCAGGAGTGTAACCAGTAAAACGATCGACTGTTAGCATGAGGTCAGCGTGAAATATTTTTATACTATCTGTATCAAAACGCAATAAATCACATAAGGCATTGGGGATAGCGTTCAAAGAACCTTCAAACAACATCAGCGAATAGTTTTCGGACAAGCGAGTAATTAATTGTCCAGCAAAACAAGTGTCTAGCTGTAGAAATGCCTTGCGAAACTTTTGCAAACTAGTTTGCGCCCTGAATACTGCGAACTTTATAACTTCAGGAACTTGTAAAGGTTTACTCTCGCAAATTGATCTTGTTTGTGTATTATTAAAATAACTTATGTCACACCGTAAACCCTTTATGTCAGAATCTGTACCGATACCTGCTTCTTTATAATTACAGCGAACGACAAGGTCATATCCATCGATTTCTGCAGCGTCTTTCGATAATGACTTAGATGGCCCGACGAAAGCAATCCGTTTATTTTTCGTGAATTCAGCGAATCTATTATCAGCATGAACTTTGAAAATTGGTAGATTTCTATGCGCGTTGGGTAATCGCTTTAAAGCTAACCGCTGCAAAAATAAAAAAGCATTTTTCTCATTTTTTGCAACAAACCCAAGTCGATTCAAATTCGCTCTAAATAGGTCCCATTCGCCCGCTTCTGCAGCAGCGGCAAGTAAAGTTCGAAAGCCGGGATGCGCAGGATTTAAATCCTGTTTTTTAAGCGTGGAAATGGCCGAATTTCTAGCTTTCAACCTAAGCCAATAAGCAAGATCAAAAAGACCGAATTTCAACGCAATTTTTGTCAGATGCAACCATTCCCAATACTGCAATGCAGTGTCAGAATGATTCGCCAAGCCTTGCTGTAAACGCAGCTGCAATTCTGAACCCTCTGCATTATTCAATGTAATGGCATGCAAAAAATCAGTCCACCAAGCATTGCCCAGCAACTCACCACGCACCTGCATTTTTCTAAACGTGTCCATAAGACCGGCGAGTGCCAGATCAGGCTTTTTCAAAGCTGGCAATGGACTAGATTGATCCAATACGGACTGATAATACCGTTCCAGATCGCGCATCTGCAACTGCTTCGATTTTTTAATCCAGCTTGGCAAAGTACGCTGAATTATTTTCACTTGATCACGCCATGTGACAGGAATCAATAGTCGATATAAATAAATAAAATATTTCCACATTTTCCAGGAATTTTAATTAAAAGATAATCATTACCATGAAAAAATTACTACCCCTTGAGTAAAATACTCAATTTTCGAAATATACGTTTCAGAGTGCCGTCTTTAAATACCTTGGCCTCATGCTTGCTGATTTGCCTCTGATAGAGGGAGATCGGTGTTTTATCAAATGCAGCGTGGGAAGCCATCATGCTGAAATTAAATGTTCTCCGCTGTACGCCGGGTGGAGACACAATGGGAGAAAGACCATGCCAACTATCTTGCGATTTGACGAAGAAAAATAGTCGGTTTGGACGGAAATGACAGTTCGCAATTAATTCCATTTGTTCATTGGGAAGATGTCGATTATCCCAGTTGTCTGCATAAGTAGAATTTTTGGCCCGATAGACTTCCGTGGCCCCACCCCAGCTGTCCTGCCATTCAGGTTGCGCCAGATACAGGATGCAACTCATGAATTTATTTTCCGCATCGGTGTGAGACTCAAGATAAGTACTGTTTTCAAGCGTAGAAAATTCGCATTGCATCTTCAATTCATTTTTGTCGATGTCAAATCGACTCATCATCATTTTGGTATAAAGATTATCGAGATCTGGTTTTGATTCTGCATATCTTTTTTGTATCCACTGCAGACAATCTTCCATGTAAGTGGCACTGGTAATTTGTTTTATCAATTCCATCCATGGAGAATCAGCGGGAATTTCTAATGGCGCTGGAGGTGCCACAAAAACTGTTCGGTTTTTGCCATGCTTGAAAACCTGCATATTTTCGGATTTGGTTGGATCCAGAAAACTGGCCTCCAACTGTGCATAAATATCGGCAGGAATAAAATCATCAATATACCCATAAACAAATGGCTGATTAAAAACAGTAACTTCACACTTGGAAAATGGTTTGATGAAGGTAAGCATGGGTGAATTCTTTTTCAATACATCACGGGAGATGATGTTTATTGTCTGTCAATATAAGTAATAGCAACATTACTAGCAAACAGGCTCTTACTTTTCAGTTCCTTCTTGCAGTCTCTGATACGCAGCTTTCCATAAATCTGCCATCGAGGTTTCTGCGTAATCTTTGAAACAGGGTGTGCCAAGAGTGTAATGAATCAGTTTAGCTTGATAGTTTTCGGGATATTCAATGGCTAGCCAGTTCCACTCTGAATTCAATTCACCAATCTCTTCTTCTTCAAGCCAAGTGAATCGGTGCAAAAACGCGCCAGTTTGCTCGCGAATAAATTCTGGAGTGAGAAGTTTGTTTGCAGGATGGCCGCAGTTCCATAAGATGAGACTTGACCAGTTTTTCCGCGGGTAGTCTTCGTTTTTGTTATGTAAATATTTGACGGCCGCCTTGGTTTTGTAATCGTGCTTTACAACCATTACAGCCTTGCTGTCATCGCGGAGATCCCAGAGCTCTTTTATATCCTGCTGACAGATCATGTCCCCATCGGCAAATATGGCCCAACCCTGATAGCTATTCAGATAGGGCGTAAGGAAACGTGAATAAATAAACTTGTTACTGCCATCAGATTGCGTAGGAAAATGAACATTCAGACTTTTCTCAGCGAGCGGCATAATCTGTAGCGGCACACTGGCTTTTTCCATTACGCTTTGACAAAACGCGTGATAAGCGACTGCTTCTTTTTGATCGAATCCGACAACAATTGTTATTTTTTCAGTGACCACGACGTAGATCCTTCATTTTTTTATTCTTTCAGTCTTTCGTCAAAGAAGAAAGCCCGATTCAAAGACAAACGGCCATTGCCAGTGAATGACAGATTGGTGCTGGCAGCGAGAAGCAGCAATAATTCTCGTCTGACCAGGAACTGTTTTTTATATTGGAGTGAGTTTCATGCACATTGAACTGGCTAAAATCGTCCAAACTACGACCAAATAATTTAACCACGGCTTCTTTGCGAGACCATATACTGAAAAACAGATATTTTGCTTCCTGCTGTTCTGTTATCAACTGCAAGGCATGCTTCTCTTCCGCAGCAAACAAACGCTCTGCTATTCCAGCACCATCTATATCGTCTTGATGAATCTCGATATCAATTCCAACTGGTGTTTCCCCAATAGCAATGGCAAATATACCTCTACGATATGAAATATTGAAATGCAGCTGCATATTTGCTGACACTAACTTCGGCTTGCCATGGACTCCGGCTTCAAACTCAACATCAGGAAGTTGCATTTTCAATCGTTGCGACAGCAACAACCTTAGGAATGCATGAACAAGTACAAACGTTGCTACATCATTTTTATTATGGAGGCACTGCGCACGCTCGAGTTCCAACGGCGACAAATATTGCCATGCATCCTGCTGGTAGTCTGCAAAATCAATATTCAGGCAACCTGTTTTCAGATCAGCAGGCAGACCTTCCGGTACGGGCATGCTGTGTTGCCAGATTTCTTCGACAAGTGCCGCAAGCGGTTTGACTACTCGTGGAAAATAAGGTGACGAAGTAATGAGCGCGAGGGAAAACTGCAGCCTGCTTTTCATTCTTTAATCATTGAAGTGCGCAGTTATTTATTTAAATGATTAGCGCTGTCTGCCAGAAATTTTTCAATTTCCATTTCATTCTTGGCGAGATGATCAATGATGACCTGACGCTCTTGATTGTTCAATTTCTGACCCGCTGCAAGTTTTGCCAATATTTCAGGCTTGTAAAAGCGAATAGCTGCTGACAACACAAAAACCTCATCAACCAAATCTGCAGTCGTGCTTGGCGAGCAGATATCCGCGATATTATCTGACCCCATTCGCACGTGAACACCTGCTGCTAGCATCTCTAGCACACGTGGAATTGAATTATAAGTTGGCGTCATGATCGGGCGGTACATCCTCATACCAATTGCAGCGGAAGGACAAGTAATCAACCCAAGATTGACCTCCACCATGCCTGCAACCATTTCATTAAAACGTTGATCATCATAGGTTGATGGCGAAATCAGATGCACTGCCCAAACCATAGGTTCGCCATTTTCTGAAGTTGGCGCGCCAAACTCACGCATTGCCCTGATCAATTCTTCGGTACCGCATTCAGATGGTTCATTGCGCTGGTCTGTATGCACATGCAATGGCTTTCCTAGCTCTTTTGCCAGCAAAAGGGTGCGACGGCAATGCTCGTAAAAACCGATATGAGTCGGATATTCATTCGTGTCATCAGCCTCCGGCAATGCGGCGATGAAATCGGAATGACGTGATCCTTCTACCATCAGTTCCCAGCGCGCCGGATCGGCATCATCAAAACCAAAAGGCGTGTAGGCCGCCAGGCGCAAATCAATTTCATGCGCCCGCTCTTGTTTGATTTCCTGCATCCATTTCAGTGCCTGCATGCCCAGACCGTCTGCTGTAACGTCAACAAGCGTATCTGCGCGTGATGTATTGGCTTCGACCAGATCATCAATGAACATGTTAACGCGCTTCTTGAAATCTTCCGGATTGTATGCCTGGCCGCTGTGCAAATTAGCAATCAGAGAATGCTTCATGTGCAGCGATACATATGAAGAGTCCAGAATGCGGTGACCGCTGCTCTCCATATACACTTCATCAAGTGTGCCCGCACGATCCAGATGCAGATGCGCATTGAATAATCCCCCTGACGCTTTAATTGCTCCGTCAAGTCGTTGATACCACAAGTTGTTTTTTCTACGATTAGTCATGAGAAATAATTTCTCCTTAATAGATTCAAAATTCCAGATCGCTCACTTTTAACTGCCACACCGATGCGTAAGGTTTGAGAGCCTTGATCTTTGAACCAGGTTAGGCCTTGTTCAACGAGATCAATCTCGCATATCCATTGGCCGCTGGCATGCGGAGCCTTAACTGGCAAAACGAGCGTTATCACTTCTCCGGGTTGAACTGAAGTAGGCAAAGGCGTCCTGCCGTCCAGCTGTTGAACCACTTTCCCCTTGCTATTTAACCAATGATTGGCAAGGTTGATACCACTACTGGCTGCTGCCTGCCAGCTACAGGCACTGGTATTTTTGATTTGAACCGGCAGCATCATTGTTTCGTCCGGCTTCATTTCAAAATCTGCCGGGCCTGTGATCTGGGCCCGGTAGGCTTCTATGGGCAAAAACTGCGCATCGACTTGTTGTGTTGCTGGCGTCCATCCCAAAAAATCTCCAGCCTGTGCCATTTTAATTTTTTCTTGCAGCGTAGCAGCCAGATCCTGAATGTTCGGCTCTTGAAAAAACTGTCCGTGTCCACCGGAAACAATTTTAGAACAAGTCGGACCTTTATAATACTTGTTCCAAGCGATGGATGGCTCGTGAAAGCTCAGGTAAGGATTTCTGTCACTCTCGCGACCAAACAGCAGTGCCACCGGATCTGCATACTGAAACGGTATAAATTTTTCATGCAAAAATAATAAAGTAATCGAATGACCGAGTTGCTTCAGTTGCGTAGCAATTTGAAATGCAATTTTTGCAGCCTGGCAATTCCCTCCGATGATAAACGGTCCATGCGGCTGTATCTGCAGAATTTCACTGACGTAGTGGGCCGCAAGCTTGTCGATATTTTCCTGCGTTTTAATCATCACCTTGTTACCAGACCGCATGCCATACACAGGCTGATCCTTGCCAAGATAGCTTGCGAGCTGACTCAGCTCGTATTCTCTTTGCAGGCACCAGAATAAATTCTGTTCGCTGCCGCTGGTATTTAATCCCACAATCACAGAGTCGGGTGAATGGCGAGCTCCCTCCCATGATGCAGTGAATGCACGCAAGCCCTGATAAATATTGCGGGATAATCCAGAAGTTAATGTATCGCTCAAGACAGGGACGGACATTTCTTCACCCGCCGATTCAAAGGCTTCTGCCATTGAGGCAACCGTATCTAACGTAACCAGTGCTTTTGCAGGAATCGGACGCTGCAATTCTTTTTCAATCTGTATAACCAGTTGTACGGAGAGTAGTGAATGCCCACCCAGATTTCGGAAGCGATCATGAATGCCTACATCACGATCTAGCCACAACACGCGCTTCCATATTGCAGCCAGCTTCGATTCGAGTTCTGTACTGGGTGCGACATATTCAGTAATAGACTGCCTTCGGTTCACGGTTGAAGGCAAGCTGCCCACATCGACAGTACCATCGGCCAGCAAGGGCATTTTATCGATAGGTACAAACATCGTCGGAACAAGATAGTCTGGCAGCAAACCGGCGGCATACTGGTAAATCGCTTCCAAGGTCGGAACTTTGTCTTCGTCCAGCACCAAATAGGCGATCTGCTGTCCGGCAGCTTTATCAGTAATCACCACAGCCTGCACTATCTGCGGATGCAGCATTAGCGTCTGCGCAACGTAAGCAGTAGAGTCACGCTGCTTCGGCAATTTGCTGAGAGAGCAATTCGGATTTTCACCAACAAATTTCATCATACTGTCGAAGCAGGTCAACAGTTCCGTAATCGTTTCCTCAGAAAAAAGCTCCGCATTAAATTCCAGTACGCCGGTGATTTTGTCATCGACCTGCTGGGTATACATGGCTAGTTCAAAATCAGAGGCATCCTTACGAATACTGAGCGCTGAAGTCTGCAGCCCTTTCAGCTCTAGCCCGCGCGTGGCACCATCCTGATAAGAAAACATTGCGCGGGTCAATGGGGTTCTGATCAGATTTGGCAGCTGCGCAATCCGCTGCAGTGGAATGCTCTGATTGTCCAGCGCTTCCAAGGAAAGTTTCCGCACGTTGGAGACAACTTCGCTAAATATCGGGTCCCCGGATAAATCAATCCGAAGTACAACGAGGCTGTTGAAATAACCAATCAGGAATTCAAGATCGGCATTGTCACGGCCTGATGTTGGCGAGCAAATCAGCAAATCTTCCTGACCTGAAAATACATGAATGACAGCGGCAAATACTGCCATTAGCATTACATAAGGACTTGCCCGATTGGTAAGGCCCGACGCTAACAAACGTCCAAATATTAATGGTGAAATATGGAAGTGCCGGACACCAGCCCGCCCCTTTATCGCCGAACGGGATTTGTCATTCGGGACAGCTAGTGGTGGCACTTCACCGGACAGCCGACCGGACCAATAGCTTAGTTGCCGTTGCAGTGCTTTTTCATCCAGATGCTGTCGCTGCCATGTAGCGAAATCTGAAAATTCAAAAGCCGGCAATGGCAGGGATGGTTCTTTCCCAGCCGAAAACGCTTGATAACATTCACTCAGCTCTTGCAGAAAAATAGATTGGGACACTCCATCGAAAATAAGGTGATGCATCGCCAGCGCTAGTACATGGCGTTTTTTATCCAGCCTGTATAAATGTGCTCGCCATAGCGGTGCTTTGCTGATATCGAAAGGCCGCCTGATTTCTGTTTCAAGCACGCTTTTAAGCTGCAGTTCAGCCTGCGCTTTACTCAAGTGGACGAGATCGAGAAAGATATCCGAGATGGGCAGCACAAAGACCGTCTCAGCCTGCACTGTTTGCCGTACTGTTTCCAGATCATCGCCAACGAAGTCCGTTCGCATGATCGAATGTCTGCGCTGTATTAAATCAAGGCAGCGCTCCAGCAATGCTACATCAAGCTTGCCTTCAATCGTAAAGGCAAGCGGCACGTTGTAACGGCTACTCTCTTGTTCGATACGTGCGAGGGACCACAGACGCTCCTGCCCAAACGACAGCGGCATTTGTCCGTTATCGTTAAGTTGACGCGACGGACGCGCACTTGCATTCACTGTTTGCTTAGTCAGGAAATCGATCAACTCAGGCTTACGCAGGAGCAGTTCTGCACGTAGGCTTTCAGTTAGCACATGATTCGGCGCATTGACCCTCAATTTGCCCTCATGCACGCTGAGCTTGATATCCAGCGCCGCAAATTGCTCGAACAGTTCGGATATTGACTTCATAAATCCAGTTCTGTTCGCCCGAGAACTGAGGCGACAGTGTCTTCATATCCAAGCGTGCGAGCGAGACCAAGACTTGGCTCTGCAAGAAAATCTGATTCGTAAACGGACTTCCATTGATCAGCAATTGCCGGATCAATTTTGCTATGTTGGTGAAATTTCGGATCGCCGATCATGCGTGATGATTGATGAATGCCGTCCGTCATGCGGTTTTTCTTTTCCTGCTGCGGATTGACCATACCAGGTTCGTATTCGAGGCCAATTTTTTCGCACAGTAACCGCATTTCTTTTTCAGGCTGACTGACCATGTCTTCGAAACGCAAATTAGTTTGTCTATGAGTTGGAATATTTTCCAGGAATTTTAAAATATTCTCATTGAGGATGAACCACACCATCTCGGCCAACTGTTTGCGCTTGTAGGGTAAAGCATCAAGACCGGAAATTTTGTCACCGACTAGTCGCGGGTACCACAACTGCTCGAGTTTCGCTTCCTCGAATGAACGGATCATGCCGTAAGGATGACGAACCAAATGAATGTAGTAAGGATCTTCGAAACAATCTTCAGCACGCTGCAAGGTTTCTATATCGATAGCATATGCCGGTGTCTTGTCAGTCAGAATACGATCACCCAGCCATTCTTGGATCATGCGGTAATACTCCTGCACCGTACAATTTTGTTCTTCCAGAGCGGCGATAAATTTTTGGATATCCTCCAGTGGTTCATTGCGCAGTTCCTGCAATGCGCGAATATTGCCTTCCAGTTGAAAACGCTGCGACCCAGAATACCAAGTCTTCCTGTCGGCCATTGTGTCAAATGAAAGCAAATATAATTCAGGCGGCGAGAATAATTTGGGGTTACCCGCCAACATGACTCGCAGTAGCGTTGAACCTGAACGAGGCGCACTCAGCACAAAGATGGCACGCGGATTTTTTTTTGCCGCCGGACGCGATGATGGCGCGGGGTGCGCAATGGTCGCACGCAGTGTCGCAATCATTTCAGCGGTAACTGGTGGTGTGTCATCCTGTTTGGGCGCCACGAATGAACCCAGCATACGAGCGAGCACTTCGGGGTAATGCTGCCGCAGAAATTGCTCGTAGGATGAAATTGTCGGGGCGTCAAACAGTGAAGATACGTAAATGGTTTCGCCCCACTTCTGCTGCATGTCGTTGATGAAGCTGGCTGCTTTCAGTGAATCGCCGCCGATATTGAAAAAATCATCATGGATACCGATAGCATCAAGCTTGAGGATTTTTTCCCAGGACTCAGCAATCATTTTTGCAACCGGCGATTGCGGCGCTTCAAATTTTGAAGCGGCTGATCCGTACGTTTCAAAGTCTGCTTTAAATTGATCTGCCAGTTTTGCACGCTGCAATTTGCCGTTGTTGCGCGGAATTACGTTCACGGCTTGCAGTGAACGAGGAATCTTAAAATAAGCCAGACGTTCGCGCAGGAATGCCATTAATGCTTCCCTGTCAAAGGGAAGGTCATTTTTCATCACCACAATTGCAGCAACCTCTTCGCCCAGGCTCTGGTGCGGAACGGGATAGCACGCGGCATCGGCCAATGAGGGGTGGGACATCAAGACCCGATCAACTTCAAGCGGAGACAGCTTTTCTCCACCGCGGTTGATAATGTCTTTGATGCGACCGGCAAGATATAAATATCCCTCTGCATCAAAATAGCCAATGTCGCCGGTATACAGTGCGTCGCCTATGCGCGTCTGTGCATTCGCTTCAGCATCGTTTTGATATCCACTCATGACATTGTCGCCACGAACGCTTACCTGACCCAATTTAGTAAAGGGCAGAACTGCACCGGCATCATCAAGAATATTTACTTCACAGCCAAACGGTATGCCTACTGAGCCTGGCTTTCTGACCAGGGGCGGCAAAGGATTACTTGTAATGACTCCGGCCGTTTCAGTCATCCCGAAAATTTCAATTACGGGTATGCGAAACTTTTCCTCGAAAGTCTGCATAAGCGAAACAGATAATGGCGCAGATACGGAACGCAGAAATTTCAACGTATGCGTACTCAAGGCGACGGAGTAGTCATCTTTCACCGACAATATTTCTTGAATCATGATCGGGACTGCCTGCACCCATGTCGGTTTGAATTGCAGTAAGTCCCTGAAAAAATCTGGCGTAGCAAAACTTTTACAGCACACCACTGACCCACCCGCGAGCAAAGGGGCTAACAGTACATCGACAATGCCGCCAATATGAAACATCGGCAAAAAATGCAGTACGCAATCACTCGAATCAAGCTGCAAGGATTGCTGCAGATTAGTCGCTGACGCGATTAGATTGCCATGCGTAAGGGGTACGATTTTCGGAAGCGAAGTAGTGCCGGATGTTTGCAAAATTAACGCGACATCCGACACTGCTGGCGACGGTAATGCAGCCTGAAGATGCATTGCCGTCGTCGGCATGCCTTTCAAAATACAACTGCCGGCAGGTGCGCCCGCCACGACTTCTAGTTCACACAATTGCAGTCCAGATGCGCGTGCGGCAGATTTTGATGGGTGATCAATACCTGCAAGCGTGATTAATAAACATGGCTTCAGCCGACTAAACATCTCTGCATATTCCACTTCCCGATAATCAGGATTGGCGGGTACAGCAATCGCAGTGCTCATCACGCCAAGACAAACGACAGCCATCTCAGGGCCATTGGGCAAAGTGATTGCTACAAGGTCCTGAGGGCCAATTCCCATTGCGCGCAATTTTGTGGCTATCTGATTCACCTGCGCTTGCAAATCACGGTAACTCAGGGGCAGACGACCGTCGGCTAACAGGGCTGGTTTAGCTGGACAATTCTGGGTTAGTTGTGTCAGTGTCGAATAAATACTCATGCTGGGATCTGATAAAAATTTTTAACGTCTTGTGTGATGCAAGCTGATATGAATCCGAAAGTGCTGATTCAATTTATCAGGAATTTTTTTGCTCAA
>CANGAW010000015.1 GCA_947451925.1 Burkholderiales bacterium
AGTAACCTCTCTACGTCATTTATTAGTCGGCTGACGTCCTCAGATTTCAGCGCTTTAACCAGCGAGCAAATCACCGGGCTTAAAACAGATCAGATCAGGGCAATATCGACCCAAAGCTTCATCTCGATCAGTTCTGAGGCGATGGCGGCGCTGGCCTCATCGCAATTAGCGGCGCTGACCAATGGCATGGTCACCGGCATGACGACTTCGCAGGTGTCAGCGCTGTCGACGGATGCGATTAAAGGCTTGTCGGGAAGCCAGCTTGCGATCATGACGTATACCCAAATTAATAATATGGGTACCGGCCAGATATCGACCTTGTCGACCACCCAGGCAGCTAGTTTGACCACCGTACAGCTGGCCAATCTGACTACCGGCAAAGTCGCCGCACTGTCTAAAGATGTGGTGGCCGAGCTTTCTTCGACACAGCTGCGCTCATTGACGACCGCACAAGTCGCTGGCCTGACCACAGAGCAGGCTGAAGCGTTGACAGCGACCCAAGTGTCCAAATTGACTACGGCACAAATTGCGGCGCTTGAAACGGCTGATCTGAACACGTTCTCGACCGAAGATATTCAGGGTTTGAGTACCGCACAAGTGGGGGCATTGACCACACGGCAGATCAGCAGCCTCGATAATCTGGTTGCTGCCTTAACTTCTTCGCAGATCGCCAAGCTGTCCAATACCCAGCTGGCCAGCATGACAACGACACAGGTAGCGGCATTGACCACGGATCAGTCGGTAGGCCTGACATCGGCACAACTGGCAGGTCTGAGTACCGCCCGGATCGCCGCGTTGTCGACCGATGTGATGGCGGGCTTGAGTTCGACACAGTTACGTTCATTGACTACAGCACAAGTGGCAGGAATGTCGTCGGACCAGGCGGCCGCTTTGACGACCGGTCAGGTGTCAACATTAACCACCGCGCAAATCGCCGCCTTTGAAACAGCTGATCTGAATGCGTTCTCGGACGACGCGATCAAAGAGCTGACTTCAACCCAAATCGCAGCGCTGACTACGCTGCAAATCAGCAGCCTCGACAATGTGGTCGAAGGTTTAAGCTCTGCCCAGATTGCCAAGTTGTCCAATACCCAGCTGGCCAGCATGACGACGACGCAAGTGTCGACGCTGACGACAGATCAGGCAGCCGGGCTGACATCGGCGCAACTGGCCAATCTGAGCACCAGCCGCATTGCCGCGTTGTCAACCGACGTAGTCGCTGGCCTGACCTCGACCCAGTTGCGCTCACTCTCCACTGCGCAGATCAAGGGTTTGAGTACCGATCAGGCAGAAGCCTTAACAACAGAACAGGTTTCCACGTTAACGACGGCGCAAATTGCGGCCTTTGAAACCGCTGATCTGGCCATGTTTTCTGATGACGACATCAAGGAGTTGACCACGGCTCAAGTGGCAGCACTGTCGACCTTGCAGATCAGTTCGCTTGATAATGTGGTCGAAGGTTTAAGCTCTACCCAGATTGCCAAGCTCTCCAATACCCAGCTGGCCAGCATGACGACAACGCAAGTGTCGACGCTGACCACCGATCAGGCAGCTGGTCTGACAACGGGTCAACTGGCCAATCTGAGTACCAGCCGCATTGCGGCACTGGCGACCGATGTCATTGCTGGCCTGACTTCAACCCAGTTGCGCTCACTCTCCACCGCGCAGATCAAGGGCTTGAGTACCGATCAGGCAGAAGCCCTGTCAACTGAACAGGTCTCCACATTAACGACGGCGCAAATCGCCGCCTTTGAAACCGCTGATCTGGCCATGTTCTCTGATGAAGACATCAAGGAACTGACCACTGCGCAAGTGGCGGCCTTGTCGACCTTGCAGATCAGCAGCCTCGACAATGTGGTCGAAGGCTTAAGCTCCACCCAGATTGCCAAGCTGTCCAATACCCAGCTGGCCAGCATGACGACGACGCAAGTGTCGACGCTGACCACGGATCAGGCAGCCGGTCTGACCACCGCTCAGCTGGCTAATCTGAGTACCAACCGCATTGCGGCACTGGCGACCGATGTCGTCGCTGGCCTAACCTCGACCCAGCTGCGCTCACTGACCACTGCCCAGATCAAGGGCTTGAGCACAGATCAGGCAGAAGCCCTGTCAACAGAACAGGTTTCCACGTTAACGACGGCGCAAATTGCGGCCTTTGAAACTGCTGATCTGGCCATGTTCTCGGATGATGACATCAAAGAGCTGACGACAGCGCAAGTGGCGGCCTTGTCGACCTTGCAGATCAGCTCGCTTGATAATCTGGTCGAAGGTTTAAGCTCTACCCAGATTGCTAAGTTGTCCAATACCCAGCTGGCCAGCATGACGACAACGCAAGTGTCGGCGCTGACCACGGATCAGGCAGCTGGTTTGACCACCGCTCAGCTGGCTAATCTGAGTACCAACCGCATTGCGGCGCTGGCGACTGATGTCGTTGCTGGTCTGACTTCAACCCAGTTGCGTTCACTGACCACTGCGCAGATCAAAGGCTTGAGTACCGATCAGGCAGAAGCCCTGTCAACTGAACAGGTCTCCACATTAACGACGGCGCAAATCGCCGCCTTTGAAACCGCTGATCTGGCCATGTTCTCGGATGATGATGTCAAGGAGCTGACTTCCAGCCAATTGGCCGCGATGACAACCTCGCAAATCAGCAACCTCGACAATGTGGTTGAAGGACTAACCTCCACGCAATTGTCCAACCTGACCAACACACAGCTGGCCAGCATGACGACGACGCAAGTGTCGAATCTGACCACGGAACAGGCAGCCGGTCTGACCACGGCACAGCTCGCCAATCTGACGACAAGCCGCGTTGCCGCTTTGTCGACCGATGTCGTGGCAGGCCTGACCTCGACTCAGCTGCGTTCCCTGACTTCGGCGCAAATCAAGAGTCTGACCACGACCCAGGCAGAAGCCTTGTCGACGGAACAGGTGTCGCAACTGACGACGGCACAAATCGCTGCGTTCGAGACAGCTGATCTGAATATGTTCTCGGGTGACGACATCAAGGAACTGACGACGGCGCAAATCGCTGCCCTGACCACTGCGCAGATCAAAAATCTGAGCACAGATCAGGCGGCGGCATTGACCACGGATCAGGCATCGAAGTTCACCGCCACGCAGATTGCGGCTTTTGAGACGGCTGACCTGAATGCGTTCTCGGACGATGCGATCAAAGAGCTGACTTCAACTCAGGTCGCAGCCCTGACCACACTGCAAATCAGCAGTCTCGATAACCTTGCAGCTGCGCTGACCTCAAGTCAATTGTCCAAACTGTCGAACACCCAGCTGGCCAGCATGACGACGACCCAGGTTGCGGCCTTGACCAGTGATCAGGCCGCCGGTTTGAGCGCTACGCAGCTGGCCAATATGGCGACAAGCAAAATAGCGGTATTGTCGACCGATGTGGTGGCGGGTCTGACCTCGACCCAGCTCCGTTCGCTGACGACGGCGCAGATCAAGGGCTTAACAACCGATCAGGCCACGGCACTGACTTCGGATCAGGTGTCGAAACTGACCACGGCGCAAATCGCCGCCCTGGAAACGGCCGACCTCAATACCTTCTCGGCAGATGAAATCAAAGAACTGACTTCGTCGCAGCTCAGTGCGTTGACAACAGCTCAAATCAGAGGCTTGTCGACCGATCAGGCAGCGGCTCTGACGACGGCACAAGTGACAGCATTCAAAGCAACGCAAATCGCAGCCTTTGAAACCGATGATCTCAATGCAATGGACGAAGAGGCGATCAAGGAGCTGACCTCGACGCAACTGGCTGCACTGACGACACTGCAAATCGCAAGTCTGGATAATGTGGTTGAGGCCTTGAGTTCTTCGCAGTTGTCCAAGCTCTCGAACGTGCAGTTGGCGGGCATGACGACGACACAGGTAGCCGGTCTGACGACAGATCAATCGGCCGGCCTGTCGACCGCGCAGTTGAGTAATCTGGCGACAGCCAAGATTGCGGCCTTGTCGACCGACGTGGTTGCCGGACTCAGCACAACCCAGTTGCGTGCACTGACCACTGCACAGGTTGCCGGACTGACGACCGGCCAGGCTGCGGCGCTGACGACTGGTCAGGTAACGCAAATGACGACGACGCAGATCGCCGCCATGGAAACAGATGATCTGAATGCGTTCGCGGCAGATACCATCAAGGAGCTGACTTTGGGCCAGCTGGCGGCACTGACCAGTTCGCAATTGACCAACCTCAACAGCGACTTGATTGCTGCGCTGACGACCACGCAGATGGTGAGTTTGTCTGGCTCCCAACTCAACAAGCTGACGACTTCACAGGTTGGCAGCCTGACGACAGATCAGGTATCCGCACTGACTACGACGCAGGTGAGTAAGCTGACTTCTGACTTCATCCATTCGATGTCGACAGATGCTGTCGTGGCGCTCAGCAGTGACCAGTTGGGCATACTGACGCCAACACAAATTGGCGGCTTCACCAGCGATCAGTTAACGGCGCTGGACAATGAGAGCTTGCTCGGGTTCTTGCAGTAAAACCTGATCGTCAGTCATGATGGGGATGAAAAAAATGATATAAACGCCTTTGGTTTGGCTTTTGCCATAAAATTAGAGGCTTAAATTGGTGATTAAATTACGAACAATCTGTGTTCGCATTGCCAAATAATAAATAAATGAAATCCCCATCATGAAAACTTTTTTGCATGTCGGTTGCGGACCAAAGACTAAAACAGGATTGCGCGGTTTTGATTCTGACGAGTGGAACGAAATCCGCTTCGATATCGATCCTAATGTTGCCCCTGATATTCAGGGCACCTTAACGGACATGAGTTTGGTTGAAACAGGGAGCGTAGATGCTGTTTACTCTGCGCACAATATCGAACATTTGTTTCCGCATGAAGTGCCGATGGCGATGCGCGAATTCCATCGCGTGTTAAAACCCGATGGCATCGTGGTCATTACCTGCCCAGACCTGCAAAGCGTCTGTGAAGCGGTAGTGAAAGACAGACTGCTGGAACCATTGTATGAATCACCGGCAGGCCCGATTGCACCGATCGATATTTTGTACGGCCATCGTGGCTACATTGCGCAAGGCAATGTGTTCATGGCCCACAAATGCGGCTTTACTTATTCAACGCTGGCGGTGAGTTTTTATCAGTCGGGTTTCAAGAGCGTGTACGGCGGCAGGAAAAGCCAAAGCTTTGACCTCTGGTCGGTGGCCTTCAAAAATGAAAAATCAGAAGAAGACATGCGAGCCATCGGCTCCGTGTTTTTGCCGATATAAAAACCATACTGTGATGCACAACGCTCCGTACTGAGCAGCCAGGCAAGCGGATTAACGCTGATACATCACGTTAATCCGCGCCACATATTTCGACACCTCGCCCAGCACGCGTGAACCTTCATGCAGCACGCTGTGCGGTCCGAAGCCATGCCGGAAAAACAGCGCCGAACCTTTTTTTGGCCTGACATCCACATGACCGCGGTCTGCCCGGTACAGGCGTGTGCTGCCGCCTTCGACCCCGTCGTCCGGCCCATTCAAATACAGCAGCATCGACAGGCAGGAACGCAGCCCCGGCCATTCAAGCATGCGCCCACGGTCGGCACTGAGTCCATAACCAGGCCAGTCGCCGTCGGTATGCATATTGAACACATCATCGGCGTCGTAACGATACATATTAATGCGGCGGCTTAGCTCTGGCGACAGGCGGGCGCCGTCGATACTGGCTGGCAGCAGGTGGCCAATACGCTGGAAAATCGGCGTCATCATCGACTCGTCCGCCATCCAGTGCACAGCCTTATTCATGCGCATGCCGGGTGGGGTAGCAATACCCGGCGCTTCGTCCCTGTAACCGAAAAGCTCACTCACTTCTACGATGGCGTCGGCCTCGTCGGGCGTAATCACATCCAGAATTTCGAAAGCCAGCAAGCCGCCAAGATCAATGCCGATCCGCTGTGGCGTTAAACCCTGCGCAGCAGAAAACTGTAGCGCGTGCGCTGGAGTGGCCAAGGCATGGATGGGGGTCATGGCGACCACGCCGCCATTGGGCAGCGAGCCCGGCATATGCGCCACTTCGAATGGCGCGGGCCAGCTGCGCGGTTCAGCGAGAGGCAAGGTATTGCGCACCGTGCTTACCATTGACCGACGTTGGGCATCGATGCCCACGGCTCGGCAGGCGTTAACGCCGGGCCTTGCTGTAACAGCTCAATGGAAATATTGTCAGGGGAGCGAACGAAGGCCATGCGACCGTCACGCGGCGGGCGCAGAATCGTCACGCCGTGTGCTTGCAGTCGTTCACAGGTGGTGTAAATGTTCTCAACCGCATAGGCAACGTGGCCGAAGTTGCGACCGCCGCTGTAGTTCTCCGGGTCCCAGTTGTAGGTGAGTTCAATTTGCGCTTCTTCGTCGCCGGGTGCGGCCAGATAAACCAGCGTGAACCGGCCCGCTGCGACTTCATGGGTGCGAATGACATCGAGCCCCAGCGCGTCGCGGTAAAACTGCAAAGAAGTTTCAAGGTCGGTCACGCGGACCATGGTGTGCAGATATTTCATACGCGTAGCTAAGTAAGGTTATTTTTTATAGAGCGGGATAGTCAATATAGCCGACAGGTCCAGGCGAGTAAAAAGTCCGTGGATTGGCTTGATTGAGCGCAGCCTTGCTTTTTAAACGTTCTACCAAATCGGGGTTGGCAATGAACAGACGACCAAACGCGACCGCATCGGCACGACCTGCTTTGACAGCATCAATGGCCATTTCACGGTCATAGCCATTGTTGGCAATGTAAGTGCCCTTGAAGGCCTGACGTGCTGCGGAAAAATCAAAACCCGGCACATCGCGCGGGCCGCCGGTTGCGCCTTCAATGAAATGAATGAAAGCAATGCCACGCTGGTTCAGTGCGTCAACCAGATAGCCAAATAGCGCTTGCGGATCACTGTCTTGCAAATCGTTGGCAGGCGTGACGGGTGAGAGGCGAATGCCGACCCGCCCTGCGCCGATCTCAGCCACCACAGCATCCACGACTTCAAGCGCGAAGCGGCAGCGGTTTTCAATCGAGCCGCCATACATGTCGGTGCGCTGATTTGCGCCGTCGCGTAAAAACTGGTCGACCAGATAACCATTGGCGCCGTGAATTTCGACACCGTCAAAACCGGCGCGCATGGCATTGGCCGCACCGCGACGAAACTCCTCAACGATGACAGCAATTTCTGCAATGCTCAGCGCGCGCGGCACAGGAATCTCGGCCTTGCCGTTGCGGGTGTAAGCGACCAGCTTGGGTTGCACGGCAGAGGGGGCCACCGGCTGGGCGCCGCCGATCAGGTCAGGGTGCGTGACCCTGCCCACGTGCCAGATTTGCGCCACGATTTTCGAGCCTGCCTCGTGGACGGCATGGGTAATTTTTTTCCAGCCTTCTACTTGTTCGTCCGAGTAAATGCCCGGTGTCGCCATATAACCTTTGCCGGTTGGCGAGACTTGCGTGCCTTCGCTAATGATCAGACCGGCCGTGCTGCGCTGGCGGTAATACGCAATATTCATTGCGCTGCCGGGAATGTCCCCCATAGGCTCATCGGCGCGGCTGCGGGTCAGTGGCGCCATCACGATGCGGTTGGCAATGCGGATGTCGCCGATACGGGCAGGTTGAAACAAGGCGACGGCATCCATATCGGAATCAGATGTGGCGGCAATCGGTGAGCGTGTGTGCATCGTTGGCATTCCTGAGTAAAACGGTGGTCGCAAGCGAAAAGACCATTAAATGGTGCAGTTCGGCACTTATCTTATCTGTTTTGGCAAAAAGAAGCGGCGCGCCCTTGGCTTGACGCAAAAAAATAGCCCCGGGATTGAGCCCGGGGCTATGCGGAAAGCAACCAATCTAGTGAACTGCCTTTGCCGGAGCCAGAGGGCCGGACACACATGGCGTTAACCGCAATTTCATCGTAGCGCCTTAGGCAGGGCCGTTCTTGCGCTTGCTCAAAGCGCATCACAATCGCGACGCGGCGTTTTTCGAATGCGAATCCGTGTGCCCGAAATGAATGGCGGCAACTGTGCCGATATAATGTGCGGCTATTTTGATCAGGAAGCAGTTTCAGACATGGTCTATGCATTTGCGGCACTGTTCGTATTTCAACTCCTTGGGGAGCTGATCGTAAACTGGACCAGCCTTCCGCTGCCCGGGCCGCTGGTCGGGATGGCCTTGCTTTTTGTTGGCTTGATTGCGCATGGCCGGGTGCCCGAGCGACTGAGCCGCACAACGGGCAAGCTGTTTCAGCACATGATGCTTTTTTTCATACCAATCGTGGTTGGCGTGATGATGCATTTTCAAAGAGTGGCAGCTGAATGGCTGCCTTTTCTTGTCGCCTGTATTGCCGGCTCGGCCATCACCCTGACGGTCACAGCGCTGGTCTTTCAATGGATGCTCAAGCGCTGCCGCATTGCGGGTCAATGATGCAAGACTTTACGGAAGTTTTGTCGACTCTCGCACGCTCGCCTCTGTTGTGGATGACGCTGACCCTGCTGGTTTATCTGGCAGCCGTCTGGCTTTACCGACGCAGCGGCCTCAACCCTTTTCTGATTCCGGTGTTAACGGCGGTGTCCGTCATCATCGCGGTGTTGAAGCTCAGTGCGACGACTTACCCGGTGTACTTTGAAGGGACGAAATTCATTCATTTTTTCGTTGGCCCGGTGATTGTTGCGCTGGCTGTGCCGCTGTTTAGCCAGATCACACGCTTAAGACAAATCTGGTTGCCCGTTACCGTTGCCTTAATTGCCGGCTCCGGCACCGCAGCGATTTCTGCGGTGTTGATTGCCTGGGCGCTGGGTGGTTCAGTGACGACCCTGATTTCGCTGGCACCGAAGTCGGCGACCATGCCGATTGCCATGGCATTGACTGAACGCTTCAATGGCCTGGTGCCATTGGCTGCGGTGGCGGTCGCTGTCACGGGAATTGGTGGCACCATCATCGCCAGGCCCCTGCTCAATCTGCTGCGCATCCAGGACCCGGCAGTGCGCGGGTTTGCATTGGGTCTGACCGCGCATGCAATCGGCACGGCGCGCGCGTTGCAACACAACCCGACTGCCGGCGCTTTTGCGGCGCTGGCCATGGCGCTCAATGGCGTGGCCACGGCCTTGCTGGTGCCGTTGATTTTCTGGTTTTTTCATATGACTGGCCTGCTGTTTTAAATGGATTATTTTGATGACGCAAACCCTGTTTTATTCTTTTAACTACCCGCGCATTGTCGTGCTGCTGTGCGGGTGTTTGCTTGGTGTGCAGCTCGCGCATGCGGCGCCGCCACCAGTAAGCGACACCATCAAGCAGCGCATGCAAGCCTGTACGGGTTGTCATGGCAAAGAAGGGGTGTCGACCAATCAGGGCTACTTCCCGCGCATCGCTGGCAAGCCTGCGGGCTACCTTTATAACCAGTTAGTTAATTTTCGTGAGCAGCGCCGCCAGAATGCGGCCATGACGCATTTGCTGGAAAACATGTCGGACGCCTATTTACATGAAATGGCGGATTATTTCAGCGCGCTGGATTTGCCTTATCCGCCACCGCAACATGCAGGCAAGGCCGCAGGCTTGCTGGCCAGAGGCGAACAACTGGTTATGCAGGGCGACCCGCAACGCGACATCCCGGCCTGTACCGCTTGTCATGGCAAGGCTATGACCGGGCGCTTGCCATCGACCCCCGGGCTACTGGGACTGCCGCGTGACTATGTGGTGGCGCAGATCGGCGGCTGGAAAGCCGGATCGCGCAAGGCAGGGGAGCCGGATTGCATGGCGCAAGTCGCCAAGCGTTTGACCATTGACGACATTGATGCAGTCAGTACTTGGCTTTCCTCGCAAGCGATCAGGGAAAACGGTCATCCCGCTGCGGCGAGCCGGCAAACCACATCGATTGTCTGCAAAGGTGACAAGCCATGAAGCAGCCAAGCTTACGTAAAGGGATAGTGGCAGCAATTGCGCTGTGTCTGTTCACGCTGCTACTCGCCTGGCTTGTTGTGGCCTTGAATACACGCGGTGAAACCGATGTCGAATCAGCGGCTCTTGAGCCTTCATCAATTGATGCGATTGCTGCAAGTGCGCAGCAGATAGAGCGCGGCGCCTATCTGGCACGCGCTGGCAACTGCCAGTCTTGCCATACGCAAGCCGGCGGTGCTGCCTATGCGGGTGGTGAAGGAATCGCCACACCCTTTGGCGTGGTCTATGCCAGCAATCTGACGCCGGATAAAAAAACCGGACTGGGCACCTGGAATAGCGCGCAGTTCTGGCGTGCGATGCACCATGGCCGTTCCAAAGACGGGCGCTTGCTGTATCCGGCTTTTCCGTATGCGCAGCTGAGTCTGGTTACGCGTGAAGATTCGGATGCGATTTATAATTTTCTGCGCACCGTGCCCGCCGTTGAACAAGCCAACCGGGAACATGGACTAGGCTTCCCCTTCAACACGCAAGCAGCATTGGCGGTCTGGCGGGCATTGTATTTTGTGCCGCTTCAATTCCAGCCCGTAGCGGAAAAATCGGTGCAATGGAATCGGGGACGTTATCTCGTTGAGGGGCTCGGACATTGTGCCGCCTGCCATTCACCGCGCAATCTTCTGGGGGCGACGTCTGCCAGCCTGCAGTTTAGTGGTGGCCTGATGGCCGACGGAAAATGGCTGGCGCCTTCGTTGTTGTCTGTCGATGAAGCCAGCGTTTCTTCTTGGCCTGATGCGGAAGTCATGCAACTGCTGCAAGCGGGCGTGTCTAAGCATGCCATCGTCAGCGGACCCATGGCCAAAGTGGTGTTCGGCAGTACGCAATATCTGAACGATGACGATCTTGCTGCCATGGCGAGTTATCTGAAGTCACTCCCGCAAGCAGAAAATAAATTGCCGATTGCTGAGGTAGTGAATGCTGGCGTCATGCAGCGCGGCGCCAAACTTTATGAGAAGCAGTGCGCGGCATGTCATGGCGAGCAGGGGCTGGGTGTGGCGGGCATTTATCCTGCATTGAAGTCTAACCGTACGGTGAGTATGCAAAACCCGATTAACCTGATTCGCATGACGATTGATGGCGGTTTTGCGCCCGCGACGGCAAAAAATCCCCGGCCTTTTGGCATGCCGCCGTTTGGACATACGCTGACGGACCGTGAGATCGCTGAGTTGCTCAGCTTTATACGGCAAAGCTGGGGTAATCATGCAGCCGCGCTGACGGAGCTTGAGGTGA
The DNA here is from genome assembly GCA_947451925.1 of Burkholderiales bacterium. Lineage (GTDB taxonomy): Bacteria > Pseudomonadota > Gammaproteobacteria > Burkholderiales > Burkholderiaceae_D > Pernthalerella. The sequence continues at coordinate 11,166 of CANGAW010000015.1, forward strand.
TGCAGGTCCGATAAATAGGGGCTTACTGGGTCCCGGCGCAGGCCGGAACCCAGTTTCTTGCGTTGTGATCCCCGAAAAAAAACCGTCCCTCAGAGAGCTTTCTGATTCACCCGCTTTGACAGCTCTTCCGCGCTTTCTTTGCGCTCGCTATAGCGGTCAACCAGATACGGGCCGACATCACGGGTCAGGATGGTAAATTTCACCAGCTCTTCCATTACATCGACCAGCCTGTCGTAATAGGCTGATGGTTTCATCCGGCCGGCTTCATCGAATTCCATAAACGCTTTGGCCACCGAGCTTTGGTTGGGAATGGTGATCATGCGCATCCAGCGGCCAAGAATACGCATCTGGTTGACCGCATTAAAGGATTGCGAGCCACCACTGACTTCCATCACCGCCAGAGTTTTACCCTGGGTCGGGCGCACTGCGCCGATGTTTAAAGGAATCCAGTCAATCTGGGATTTCATGATGCCCGTCATGGCACCGTGCCGCTCCGGCGACGACCAGACCATGCCTTCCGACCAGGTGCACAGTTCGCGCAGCTCAGCCACCTTGGGATGCGATTCTGGCGCATCGTCCGGCAGTGGCAATCCTGATGGATTAAACAATCGTGTTTCTGCCCCCAGAGCCTGCAGCACGCGCGCCGCTTCTTCGGCCAGCAGCCGGCTAAAGGAACGCTCTCTGAGCGATCCATACAACAGCAGGATGCGGGGCGGATGCGCTGAATTTTTCGACGACAGCAATAAAGACTCATCAATACTATTGAAGCAGCCCTTATCAATTTGCGGTAAATCGGACAACAAATCAGTCATGCATAACACTCCGGTTAGGTGCTGTGTTCATACCAGCCTTTAGTTCGGTTCACGACGTTGACAACCAGCAGCATGACGGGCACTTCAATCAGTACGCCGACCACTGTCGCCAGCGCGGCACCCGAATGAAAGCCAAACAAACTGATGGCGGTAGCCACCGCCAGTTCAAAAAAATTCGACGCGCCAATCAACGCAGAGGGGCAGGCAATCGCATGCTTTTCACCGCATTGGCGGTTCAGCCAATAAGCCAGTGACGAATTGAAAATGACCTGAATCAAAATCGGCACAGCCAGCAAGGCTATCACCACCGGCTGCCTGATGATGGCTTCGCCCTGAAAAGCGAACAACAAAACCAGTGTGGCCAACAAGGCTGAGATCGACCAGGGGCCCATTTTTTCCATGGTTGCGGCATACACTTGTGCGCCTTTGGCGAGCAAAAAATGTCGCCAACGTTGTGCCACGATCAGTGGAATCAGGATGTACAGCACGACCGACACAATCAGCGTGTCCCAAGGTACCGTGATGGCTGACAGGCCGAGCAGAAAACCAACCAGAGGAGCAAACGCAAATAGCATGATGGTGTCATTCAGGGCCACTTGCGACAAGGTGAACAAGGGATCACCTTTGGTCAGCCGGCTCCAGACAAACACCATCGCCGTGCAAGGTGCTGCTGCCAGCAAGATCAACCCTGCGATATAACTGTCGAGCTGATCGGCGGGCAACAGCGGCGCAAACAGGTGGCGGATAAACAGCCAGCCAAGAAAGGCCATGGAAAAGGGTTTGACCAGCCAGTTTATAAACAGGGTGACGGCAATGCCGCGCAGATGCTGGCGTACTTCGCCCATAGCGGCGAAATCTACTTTCACTAGCATCGGAATAATCATGATCCAGATCAGCACACCAACCGGCAGATTGACGCGGGCGAGTTCAACAGAGCCGACGGTGCGGGCCAGAGAAGGCAGCAGTTGGCCCAGCAAAATGCCGGCAACGATGCAGAGCACAACCCAGACCGTTAGGTAGCGTTCAAAGAAACTGATGGCTGGCGCCGCGTTGGCTTGTGTTTTTGCAGCGGGCAGCGTGCTCATCGTTTCTCTTTCAATCGCAGCTTGGATGAGACGGGGGTGCACGGATTGCCGCCGCAGCAGTTTTCGGTAAGGTAAGCGAGCAAGGCATTCATGCTGTCGATTTGCGCTGAATAGAAAACAAAGCGACCTTCATTGCGTGAGTTTGCAAGTCCGGCATGGGTCAGCTCTTTCATGTGAAAGGTCAGTGAGGAGGGCGAAATAGCCAGGCCTTCAGAAAGCGGGCCCGCTGCCAGCCCGCTGGGGCCGGCCTGAACCAGCTTGCGAAAAATCGCCAGTCGCGATTCTTGCGCCAGCGCAGAGAGCGACTTTACTGCGGCAGACAGTTCCATGTGCTTAGCCAATTACAAGGAAGACGCGGCGTTATCTGCGGCTTTAATTTGTCCGATTTTGCGGACCTGTTCTTGCAATGCCATGTGATCAAGTTTATCTATCGGCAGATTTAAAAAAACCGACAGTCTGTTAGAGATTTCAAACATGGTTTTGTGAAAGGCCTTCATTTTTTCTTCTTCACTGCCTTCGACCGCAGCCGGATCTTCCAGACCCCAATGAGCTGACACAGGCTGACCTGGCCAGATTGGGCAGACTTCACCCGCGGCCTGATCGCAGACAGTAATGACGAAATGCATAGGCGGCGCATCAGGTCCGGCGAATTCATCCCAGCTTTTGCTGCGCAAACCAGCAACCGGAAAACCGGCCTTTTCAAGGCAGCTGATGGACAAAGGATTGACCGAACCACGCGGATAGCTGCCAGCGCTGTAGGCATGAAACCGACCGGCACCCAATTGATTGAACATGGCTTCGGCAAGTATGCTTCTTGCCGAATTACCGGTGCATAAAAACAAGACATTGAATTGTTTGCTATCCATCGTTGATCCTTCAGTTTGGTCGGGTTGATTGGCCGCTGGTGCAAGTGCTCAAACAGATGCGGGAAGGTGAGTTGCATCTGCGGGCAGAGCATTATTTCATCATTTCAATAATTATTCAAATATTGTGCAAAAACTTTGGCCGCAATGCTTCCTGTAGCCGTGACCCGGTCGCTAAAATTCAGTGTGCTACTCTCAGCCACCTGCAGGTTGGAGACGCCGGCAGATTTTTTCAAACAGCTGTGATAAATAAAAAATATAAAAATGAACCAGCCTATTTTCAGGTTAGCGGCAGCATTGTGTCTGCTCTGGATTTCCCTGCTTTCTCAAGTGTTTGCAGGGCAGTTAAGACAAGACGATATAGCGAAGCTTTTTGAAGAACGCTATGTCGTTGGCGAAGTGCAGGCCGGCATGCCGGCTTATCCTTTGTTTGTTAAAAACGCGGCTGCCCCTGACAGCAAACCCGAATTAAAAGCATATGCCTTCGAGACGATTGATTTTTCGTCGGTGCGGGGCTACAGCGGCAAGCCTATCGACTTGCTGGTGGTGATGGATTTGTCGGGCAATTTTTTGAGCGTGCGCCTGATCGAACATAAAGAGCCGATTTTCTTTGACTCCTACGGCACCGCCAAGTTAACGGAATTCGCCGCGCAGTACAGCGGCTTGTCGCTGCAGCACACAATACAAATCCTGACTGCCAATGATGCGCCTGTGCGCAGCGAACATGCGGCCAGTTTGCGGGGCGTGCACCGCGGGACGATTTCAGAAAAAGCGATTGACCGGACCATTTTGAGTGCGGCCGCAGCCGTTGCGCTGGCAAAGTTTGCGCCACCTGCAGCAGCTGTCAGCACCGATACCAAATCAGTCGAAACGGAGTCAAAGCCGCCAGCCACAGTCGCGGAAGATAAGCCAGCGTCTGCTTCCCTGCAAGCGTTAACAACGTCGGGTGAAACACAAAACGCGTCGCTTAAATTATTGGTAAAACCCCCTACGCAGGAAGACGCGGACAAACAACAGCCGTTAAGCATCGCGTTGAACGACAAGGAAGAGTCCGCCCTTGTCACGGAGGCCAAGATTGAAAATAACGCCCCCTTACCAGTCACTAGTACGCAAGAACAGAACGCGAGGCTGCATAGCCTGATCGAGCCAGACTGGTCGACTCAGGATTGGGTAAACGTCTGGCAGTCACGCTGGCTCGATATTGCGATTTTATTGACGGGTCTGCTTATTTTGAGCGGTGGCTTGATTGCGCAAAAGCGTTTGAGCGTCAATAGCCGGCGATTGCGCATCTTGCGCAGTCTGTATCTGCTGTTTACATTGGGATTCATAGGCTGGTACGCACAAGGTCAGCTGACCATTGTCAACATTACGGCGGCAGCAGAATCCTTAAGCTCGGGCGGGAGTTTGAGTTTTTTGATGAATGACCCGATGACGGTCATTTTGTGGGTTTTTGTCGCGGCCACCTTGCTGGTTTGGGGCCGTGGCAGCTTCTGCGGCTGGCTCTGTCCGTTTGGGGCTTTGCAGGAGCTGATCAGCTTGATTTCCAATGCGGTCGGCCTGCGCCAGCGGCGCTTGCGCACGGCACTCGATGCCAAATTGAAGTGGGTCAAATACGCTGTACTGGCCACGATTTTGGCTTCGCTTTATATTGCGCCATCCTTTGCACAACGCGCGGTTGAGATCGAACCGTTTAAAACCGCGATCAGCTTTTATTTCCTGCGCGACTGGCCCTATATGCTGTGGGCCACGTTGTGTCTGGGTTTGAGTGTTTTTGTTTATCGCGGCTATTGTCGTTATATCTGCCCTCTGGGTGCGGCGCTGGCGTCGGTCAATTTTCTGCAGCGCTGGTCCTGGATTCCTCGTCGCGACGCATGCGGCACACCCTGTCAGTCTTGTCGTCATCGTTGCGAATATCAGGCCATTGCCGATACCGGCAAGATTAATTACAGCGAATGTTTTCAGTGTCTTGATTGCGTATCAATTTATCAGGATGATCAGCGCTGCCTGCCTTTGATACAGCAAAACAAGGTAGCTAAGCGGGTTATTTCTATTCAGGTATTAGAGGAAGCATGATGCAGCGACGTCAGTGTTTACGTTGGGGATGGGGGCTTTTGGGGGCTGCAGCTTCAGGCCGGATTTTTGCGCAAGCGTCTGCTACGCCTGCGGCAGAAAAATTGATTTGGCGTGAAAGGATGCTGCTTGGTTTTGGTACCAGCCTGTGGCTCAAGGCCGGGCATGCGAATGCAGATCAGCTGGAAGCTGCGCTCAGTGCTGCGGTTGCGGCGATACGCAGTGTGGAACGCCAAATGAGTTTGTTTGACCCTGACAGCGCACTATGTCGTTTGAATGCACAAGGATTTTTAACGCAGCCCGATGCGCAACTGCTGTCCGTTTTGATGCTGTCGTGCAAGGTGTCTTCGCAAAGCGGCGGTGCTTTTGATGTGAGCATGCAGCCCTTGTGGCAAGTCTGGTCGCAGGCGGCGACCGAAGCCAGAATGCCCTCACGCCGGGAAGTGCAGCGGGCGCGGCAACAGGTGAACTGGCGAGCGGTAGAAGCAACGCCGTCTATGCTACGGTTGAATAAACAGGGCATGGGCTTGTCGCTTAACGGCATTGCGCAAGGCTATGCGGCGGATTGTGCGCGAGCCGCTTTGCAATCGCAGGGCATTTTGCATGCGTTAATTGATACGGGTGAAACCACGTCGCTGGGACATGCTCCGGATGACAAAGCCTGGAGCTTTGATATTGAAAACGCTGTATCAACACTTCCTGATGCCACGCCTTCTCAAGCACCCTTGCTGGTTTGTGACGGCCGCGCAATGGCCACTTCATCAGACGCGCACACCGTGTTCAGTGCGGACCATTTGCATCACCATATTTTGAATCCGGACACGGGTTATTCGCCAACGCATTGGTCGTCGGTGACGGTGATAGCGCCAAGCTGTGTGTTGGCTGATGCCCTGACCAAGGTGTTTTTCATGTTGCCACCTTCGCAGGTGTTGTCTGCTGCCCGTCGCTGGCAGGTGGATGTGGTGCTGCAAAATAAAGCGGGGCAGTGGTTTGCCAGTCAACGTGCAAACAATCGAGCCTGAAGGAGCCTTGGAAATGTCGGTTCCTTCCTTAAGTTGGGTTGTTATTTTTTTATTGTTTCTTTGCGTGGAAACAGTTGCATCTGAAAAAACAGCGTTGATTGCACAACCGTCAGAGGAAATACTGCGCTATTTAAAGCAAGCCGATAGCAATGTGTACGCCAAAAGAACAGGCCCTTGTACGTTTGAAACGCTGCAAAAATTTCATGGCGAACTGGCGACTCACCAGCAGGTAACGCTCGATTTTCAGCACGTTGATCAGGTGACCACCGGAAAAACATTGGCACCAAACCGGAACGACACCCAGTACAGGGCCATCGCAGAAAAAAGACCGTATGCTGTTTTTTTTCGCAGTCAATCAGGCGGCTCCGTCACCAGCACGCAAACCTGGTTTGAACCCAATCTGTTCAAGTTGCCCAAGTCCTTCAGCAGCGAAAATGAAGACGCTTTTTTTGTGCAAACAGAAGATGAAATGGAAAATCTGAAAACCGTGATGGCCGTTTTTTCTGCACAATGCTCGAAAGAGCAATTTACTAACCAACCCTAATGAAGGGGAAGCGATGGAACGTTTTACGATTTCGCTGGGCGACGAATTGGCAGCAGACTTCGACCGGCTGATCGAAGAAACCGGTTATGAAAATCGTTCGGAGGCGGTAAGAGATCTGATCCGGCAGGCGCTTGAAAAATCGCGCATTGAATCGAATAAGTCCAAACATTGCATTGCAGTGGTCAGCTATGTGTATAACCATCACGAAAAAACGATGGCAGACAGATTAATGCATGCGCAGCATGAACATCACAATATCGTCATGTCCACCATGCATGCGCATCTGGATCACGATAATTGTATGGAAGCGGTTTTTTTGAAAGGGCGGGCCGATGCGGTCAGAGAGTTTGCCGGAAATCTTACCGCCATGTCTGGCATCCGGCATGGCGCCATGAACCTGATTTCAGCCGATGTCGCGGCCGTAAAACACAGTCACGGGCATGGTCTGCTGCACACCCACACCCATCTGAAGCCGAAAAATTAAGTCCGGATTTTTCGGTTTGACGATGCACTCAAGCCCGTTTTGCGCGGCGGCTTTTTGCAAAAAATACCAGGTTTGAAGCGATAGCAAGCAGGAGTAAGCCGATCAGATACGTTGAGTTGACACTCAGGTCTCCATTTTGAAGATGGGTGTGAAACTCAACGCTGCTGTGTGCCGAGGCATTGCCGGCAGCAAGCAGAAACAGTGTCTGCACCAGAAAGTGGCGGGCTTTCAAATTTGCGATTTTCATTTGTTCTTCATCTTTCTTGATGCGTTATATAGCTGACTTGCAAGTTAACAGCGTTTTCTTTGTCCGTCAATTTTGTATGAAATTAATTAAATCATTCATACAATCAAAATATTCTCTGCTATATTCGATTCACATCTTTTGATGTCACTTTGAAGGATGAAAGATACTGGACCCCGGCCTTCGCCGGGGCAACGAATGAGAGCCAGCTAGCCCCGTAAACGTCATTGCGGCACAGGCCGGAACCCCGTGGCTTTTTTGCCTTTAAAAAATGACGATCCTAGTCGCGGCAACACTGTTTTTCCTGACCTTTGGTTTTGTGCTGGCAGACGAGATGCCAGCATTACCAACAGTTGAAGTCGTAGCCCGTTACAGTCTTTTTGGCTCCAGTGATTCGGCCAGCGAAGGCGTTGCCGGTCAATTTGAAATCGAGAACCGGGTAGCCGGCCATACCGGTGAAGTGCTGGAGCTGGTGCCGGGTCTGATCGTCAGTCAGCATAGCGGCGAAGGCAAAGCGAATCAGTATTTTTTGCGCGGCTTTAACCTGGACCACGGCAGTGATTTCAAACTCTCAATAGACGGCATGCCAGTCAACCAGCGTAGTCATGCCCACGCTCAGGGATGGGCGGACCTCAATTTTTTGATGCCGGAGCTGATCTCCGCTATTCGTTATCGCAAGGGGCCTTATTACGCAGCAGAGGGGGATTTTGCTAATGCCGGCTCGGTCCACATTGACTACACCGACAAGCTTGAGCGTGGCATTGCCAGTATCGGTTTTGGGCAAAATGGCTTTTATCGGACTTTGCTGGCCGACTCCCCCCAATTTCATGATGGCAGACTCTTGTATGCACTGGAGCTGTCGCATTACGATGGCCCCTGGGATCAGCCGGACAACTACCGCAAGTTCAATGGCCTGCTGCGCTATAGCGAAGGGAGCAAGGCGAACGGCTTCAACATTACTGCGATGGCTTATTCAGGACAGTGGAATGCCACCGACCAGATTCCTTTGAATGAATATAAGGCGGGACAAATAACGCGCTGGAGTTCAATGGATACGACGGACGGTGGGTCAGCCAATCGCGCCAGTCTCTCCGGCGAGTGGCGACAGTCCGATGTTATGGGGGCAATGCTGGCGCAGGCCTATGTCATCAGCAATGCGCTCGACCTGTACTCCAATTTTGAATATGCTCCCGAGAGTCAGTTTAATCAGCGTGACAGTCGGCTAACGACGGGCTTTAATTTTTCTCGCAGCTGGAGCATGTCTGGTCTGGGCGCAGACGCTACCAACACCTTGGGCGTGCAGGGACAAAACGATCAGATTCACAATTCACTAAACAGCACCACAGCGCGCATTCGTCATCCCGGCTGTTTGCTTCCCGGCGCCGTTAATGACACGCAAACTCAGTGCCGTGAAGACCGCATCAGACAAAGCAGCATCGCTGTCTATGCGGACAATCATGTCGACTGGAATGGCTGGTTTCGTACGACTGCCGGTTTGCGCGGGGATTATTTTCGCTTCAACAATGTCGGCCTGAGCGATGCCGCCAACACGGATACGGTGACTGATTTCAGCCTGAGTCCAAAACTCCATATTGTTTTCGGGCCCTGGAATAAAACCGAGTATTACTACAGCATGGGTCGTGGCTTTCATTCCAACGATGCCCGTGGCGTGACAATCGGTAGCGGAGTCCGTGCCAACGGTTTAGTGCGCAGCTTTGGACATGAAGCCGGCGTTCGCAGCGAAATCATCGATGGCTTGCAAACCACCTTCACGCTGTTCCAGTTGGATAATGCATCGGAAATTATTTACATCGGCGACGAAGGCAGAACGCAAGATTCAGGTCGCCGCAGCCGTCGCATTGGTGTCGAATTCAACAACGTGTTCAAGGCCAACACCTGGCTGACGATGGATGCCGACCTAGCTTGGACGCGTGCCCGTTTCCTCGATGCTGCTGCCAGTGGTGATTACATTGAAGGCGCAGTCGAAGGCGTGGCTTCATTGGCCATGATCATGGATAACGGTGGGCCCTATAGTGGCTCGCTGCAATTGCGCTATTTCGGACCTCGCCCTCTGACAGAAGACAACTCGATACGGTCTGATGCCACGGTGACCGTCAACGGTAAACTTGGCTATCGGGTCAGCAGCGATACGAAGCTGGAACTGATTGGTTTTAACCTGTTGAACAGCCAGAACTCGGCAATCGATTATTACAGCGACTCTTATACCTTTGGCGCAACGAGCAGCTTAAGCGGGCGTGTATTTCACCCGATTGAATCGCGGGCGTTTCGTGTCATGGTGATCAGCCGGTTTTGATTTGAGCAATGCCGCATGTATACAGAATGATATAATTTTCATATTATTTCAAATAAAAAAATCCCGCAAATGTATTCTAATAAACGCTTTATCGTCAGTGCATCGGCGCTGGTTTTTGCCATTATCGTAATGTGGGCAGGTGCCAGTGTCTACGTGGGCAAGCGACTCGAATCCGAGTTTCAGAAGGTCGTTCAGGCGTCGGTGCAGTCGCATTCTTACCGCCTGCGCAATTTGAAGCACCAAGTCGGCATGTTTGCTTCTTCCGGTCAGGCCGATCTGGCACTGATCGACGAGTGCGGTGCCATTGGCAGTGCGCCTGAATATTTCAAGGCCAGACTCAGCTACAAGCTGTCGCATCTGATCTTGCCAACTTCACTGGCCCGCATCGAATGGTCGCTTGAACCATCCGGTGAAGCGAAGGCTGATTTCGAAAAGCTTTTTAACGGCCAGGCCAGATTAGAAGGCAGGGGAAAAATTGGCATAACCGGTACGCTGCAGTCGGACATGAGTCTGCCTGAAATCAAATGGGGGCAGCGCGGGACTGTAGTGTCAGTTTCGCCGTCGGCCGGCACCATCACGATTGGTAAAGGCGCGCTGGATGTGGACTGGAAAACAGCAAAAATCACCGGCCGCGGCCATGGCTCCGCGATGCAACTAGATGGTTTGGGTATGCAGGTGGGGCTAAGCAATGTGCAGCGCGGTTTGGGTAGCGTGACGCTCACCGTAGACAAGATTGCTACTTCGCTGGGCAGCGCCGAAGGCATACAGCTGGCGACCGAAGTGCTGGAGCAGGGCGATCATCTCAATATGACGATGACGCCCAGTATCAAATCCTTGAGTGGCGGCGGCAAGGACTTCAAGGACCTGATGCTCCAGATTGCCGTCAATGGTTTGCATGGCAAGAGCATTGAATATTTGCTTAATTTGTCGCAGACATCCTGCAATTTCCATAACCTCACCAAAAAGGAAGCGGAGCAAATGCGCGACAGTGTGCGCACCTTGCTGTTCGAAGGCTTCTCAGCTGGCATTCAAAAAATTGGTGGCACAGTCGATGGCGATACGCTTGATGCCAGGCTGATGGTTGAACTGGTCAAGACGACTGGTACCGAGTTCAAACTGGTCTCGGTGCTCAAGTCCCGTGGCCAGCTGACATTATTGGGTAAAGATAATCAGGATACGCAGCAAGACCATAAAAATTCGCTGGTGTCGATGGGCGTGGGTACTAAAATTCCCGGCGGCGTCAAGGCTGAGTACGACTATGATGCTGGACTGATGAAATTGAACGGTGCAGTCTTTGATGCAGCACTGCTGGAATCAATCATGTCCGGCGTGGATAAAGCGATTAATGCTTTCCTGCGCGGAGAAGTGGCAACCGAATTGGCACCTTCCAGCCCGCCTATGGAAGCGCTGCCTGAAGAAGCACAGCAGCCTGAAGTTGAGGCCTGAAAACGAAGCGATCGTGCAAAATGATGTCGCATTTATAAAAAGAGCTAAACCATGAAACCCAGCGCATTTCTTATCGCTTTATTGATCGCACTGCCAGCGCCGCTTGTCTTTGCCAAAGGCCGGGTGCTTGAATGTGCAATTACCAAACTTCCATCGAATGACATTCTGCACAAAGGACAATGCTATTACTTGCCCCATAAGGGCGGTTCTTTCGCGCTGCTCAAAGCAGAAGGCGAGGGCGCCTTGTATGCTTCTGTCGAGATGGTGACGGTGTATGTAATGGGCAGGGATACTGCCGAGGTCACCAGACTGGTCAAAGAGGAAGATGGCGAATCCCGCAATGACACCTGGGGAGAAGCGAAGCGGTCTAAAGCGGATAGTGCTTGCTGGGAGGGCGCGGAGTTTCGTATTTGTGCCTGGTGAGAGTTCACTTCCTTGCGTTTGACTTTGTCTTACCCAAGGCAGCCACCCACCATGACCGTAATATCCCGCAGCGCATAAAACCATTTTCCCTCAGCGCGCACAACGGCGACCAGACTGGACGTTTCCGCCACTTTAATTCGTACTGAATAAGACGGATCGTTATTGGGCAACACATGAAAACCAACACATACCGGGTTGGGGTTCTGGTCTGCCAGCAGTGCGATGAAGTCGGCGTTGGGGATGTGGCTAGTCAGGCTCACCTGCACATTGGTGCCGTTTTCGGCCAGTTCAGGCGCTTCAATGATGATCTCGTTTTCTTTGGCCAAACTCAATCCGGGAGCGCGGCCGCGTTCAGTTACCGTTTTCGATGAGTTCGGCGTCGTTGTGTCGCCATTCATCGCAATGACAAATGCTTCGAGACTTTTTGCAGAATAGACTGCACCATTCCAGTCCGACCCCCAGGACACGCCGGCAAACACCTCAGAGGGTTTCAACAGCCCGCTGGTGAAGGCCAATGCCAGTGCCGAGGCAACGCGCATCACATCTCGTCTGCTCTGATCCATTTGCTATTCCCAGGGTTGAATTTGTCGGCATTGTGCCATAGAAAGGATGCGGATATTGGGAACGATCATTGCGATTGTGGTCGTCAATAAGAGCTAAAAATTCTGTTTTGAGTGAAGTTTGAATTAATGTAATTTTTGAATTTATATTGAGATTCACGCAGTTTGATTTAACGATCAAATTTGTTTCATCATGCGCGTGTCAAAACGCGTGGAATGCCAGGCAAAAATTGATAAAAAATACTGGCAATGAGGTTTGCGCCAATCCAGCAAGTAAGTACGCCAGCAATGCCAACTCGCGAACCAGAAAAATTCCAGTAATCCATTACCGCATTTACGGCAATGCTCAAAGAAAAATGTACTAAAAATAATGCAAATGATTGTTGTCCATTTATCTTGATGAGCGCTTTTGCGGCGGAAGGAAGTTTTTCAAGCAATTTATCCAGCTCGGGTAATGCCAGCAGCATTAAGCCACTGATTAAAGCAACGGCAAATCGCCAGTCATGTTGTCGAATAAATGCCTCGTACAGCAGCATGGAGCAAGCCAGTAAAGCGGAAGCAACGGGGATTTTCTTTGAAAATTTTTGCGATGCATCTAAACGCTGCGCGACCAATGCACCGAATCCGTATGCATAAAAAAACCAGACACACCATTCCGACCAAAAGACATTCAGTGTTCGAAACCAAAGCACGGATGCAAAGACGCCACAAGTGAGCAGCAAGGTAAATGCGTTGCGCATTTGAATACGGGCGCAAGCCCACACTAGCAGCGCACAAAACGCATACAACTGAAAGTCAATGCCGAGGTACCACACGCCGACATTCAGCGATGGCTGCCCGGTAATACCTTGCGCAAATAATAAGTGAGTCAGAGTCTGCAACACAGAGGGCGCAGCAGGGACAATCGTGTCTTGGGTAAAAGTGCGTGCAATCCATGAAACAGCCATGACTAAAATCAAAGCAAAGGTATACGGCCAGATCAGCCGCACGTACCTAATCCAAATTGATTTTAAAAAGTCGTTGAAGCTTAAAATGCGGCAGCCCAGCGAGCTGACTGCCAGATAGCCGCCGATAACAAAAAACGCTTGAACTGCATATAAACCGTATTCATAAAAAAACCAGGCTAAAGTTGGCGCTGCTATAGCGAATGATTTTGCTAGTGGACCATAAAGTGTTAAGTGATGAAGAACGATGATTTGGGAGGCTAATCCCTTAATAAGGCTAATTAGTAGTGAGCTCATGCTTCTAAAATAAAACGGCGCAATTCAAATACGCAGTGAGTTGTCGTTGATTCGCCGTAAGCAAGTATTGCAAACCTCTATAAGACGCCCGATTGGGAAGGCACCCTCAAAATTGCTGTCTATGGACTGTTAGCCATCAAGTTCAAGCTTAGACTCTCCGATGGCGGTAGTACTTCGTGAAGTTGAAACTACCTTAATATTTTCGCCAAACAGTAAAAAGCCCAGCTTTTTGAGCTGGGCTTTTTACTTAAATATTGTGGCTCCCTGACCTGGACTCGAACCAGGAACCTGCGGATTAACAGACACTTTTCGACTCGCTGGTGCGCAAGCTTACACACATATCCACAGTTCTACAAATCGCATTCGCGATAGTTAAGAATTGCGCTTGGGCAGTCTCACAAGCGGTGCATTGCCACGCGCCCTCGCTGCAACGCCAAGGGCGTGGGCAAGCTCTCCGGCATCACCTTCCTCAATCACTACAGAAAGACAGGTGGCCATGTCGGTATCGTACTTAAGGTATTCGGCAGGATCAAAATTGGGCAACTCAGTTACACGAATTTTTTCAGTCATAGTGAGCGGATAACTGGTCGACTCTAGCAGGTGTGCTTAGGCACAGCTCGGCCGGCATACTACAGGGCGACAGCAACTTTGCGGGTCGCATAGTTTGCTCGTCATATATGTGAGGGAGGAGATGATCAGCGCGGTGGCTCGATCCAGTTTTCTGTCTGCAACGCGGGCACGCGCTCGAATTCCCTGAGGTTATTCGTCACCAGCACAAGTCCTTCACTGCGCGCATGGGCTGCAATGTGCAGGTCGTTGACTCCGATGGCCTGCCCTTGCGTTTCCAGCGCGGCACGGATGGATCCATAGTGCTGTGCGGCCCTGGATGTGTAGGGCAGCACTTCCAGGCGGCTGGTGAAGTCATCGATGACGCGCAGGTTGTCTGCCATCCGCGTGCTCTTTTCTGCACCGTGGTAAAGCTCCGCGAGCGTGATGCTGGAGATGGCCATCCTGTCGGTGTGCTGGTTGAAGGTCTTCAGTACTTCGGCTGGGCGGCGCTTGATCACGTAGATGACAATGTTCGTGTCGAGCAGGTAGCGGATCATTCAAAGGATTCCCTCTCGGGTTGCTCCTGGCTGGCGCGCTCCGGCATGAAATCGGCGCTGACTTGCGGACCGCCGAGAAAGAAGCTGTCCCAAGAACTGTCCAACGGGGAGATGATGCGCTCGTTGCCGATGGCTCGCACCTGCACTCGCTTAACGTTTTCCGGTAAGCGCAGATCGGCAGGCAGGCGCACGGCTTGGGTGCGGTTGTTGATGAAGACGGTGCTGATGGTCATCCTGACCTCCGGGTAATAAGTGTATATGGCACGAGTATATGGCACTTAAACGAAGGGTTCAAGTCCTTCATTCCTAGCAGTCTTGGCGATCTATTTGCGAATCAGGCTTACGTCGTCTTGCTAATACCCAGCTTCCTGCAGACCTCGTCAACACTGGTTCTCAGCTCAGCCTGCTTCAAGCCAAAGACGATTTGCTGCTCTGTGGATTTGTTTTCTTCATCCTTGACCTCGTTTCACATCATGAAAATTGGCCAGAAAATTCTAATTTAAAACGGGACTGTTTTGTGGGGTAGGGTCAATGTTGATAAATTTTCTTTTTTATCAATATGTTCGAGCTATCGACACATTTTGAAAATTTGTCGATAAATTCGGAAAATATCGACAAGTTAGCTTGACAAGGTGATTTCATCGACAAAAGGTATATTTATGTCGAAAATTTAGTTAAAAATGAACATTACCGCACCTAGCTGGCAGCCCGACCGTCCATACAACGAACTTCCTCCTTTGCCGCCGACCCAGGAGCTGGAGACCCGCGCTGTCCTGAAGCAGTGCATTACCGCCCGAGCAGCTCTGGCCGAATTGAAGCAGGCGGCGGGGCTGATTCCCAACAAGTCTATTTTGATCAGTCTCTTGCCGCTACTGGAGGCGCGTGCCAGTTCGGAAATCGAAAATATCGTCACCACAACGGACGAACTGTTTCGTCATGTCGGCAACGAGGCACAGGCTAATCCCGCCACCAAGGAGGCCTTGCGTTATAGCCGTGCACTATTTGATGGATTTCAGGCGCTGAAACAAAGCCCGCTCAATACGCGTACGGCGGAGCAGGTGTGCACCACGATCAAGGGTGTGGAGATGTCGGTCCGGCGCACACCCGGTACAAAACTGCAAAACGAAGGTACAGGCAAGATCATCTATACCCCGCCCGAGGGTGAGGCGGTGCTGCGCGAACAGCTAGCCAACTGGGAACGCTACTTGCACAACGAAACGGAACTCGATCCTCTGATTCGCATGGCAGTCGGCCATTATCAGTTCGAGGCGATCCATCCGTTTACTGACGGCAATGGACGCACAGGGCGGATACTGAACAGCCTGTTCCTGATTGAAGAAGGTTTGCTAGGTTTGCCCATTCTGTATTTGAGCCGATATATCATCCAGAACAAAGCGGATTATTACCGTCTGCTGTTGCAGGTCACCCGCGAGCAGGATTGGGAGCCCTGGCTGCTTTACGTTATAAAGGGAGTGGAAAAAACGACGAGTTGGACGACTGCGAAGATTGCGGCAATCCGTGCCCTCTTCGATCATACATCGGAACATCTTCGTACCCAAGCGCCTAAGCTTTACAGCTATGAGTTAGTGAGCCTGTTGTTCGAGCTGCCGTATTGCCGCATCAGTAGCCTGACCGAAACGGGCATTGCGAAACGCCAGACGGCTTCGTTGTATCTGAAGCAGTTAGTAGAAATTGGCGTACTCGCCGAAGTTGAGGCCGGCAAGGAAAAGCTCTTCGTCCATCCAAAGCTTATGCGGATGCTGACTCAGGACAGCAGTGAATTCACTCTCTATGGAAAATCCGTCGAATGAATGACCGGATCCGGTCAAGCAATCCAAGCATCAATATCAGACCACCCGCAACTACACCAACCTGAAAGCTTCTTTTAAGAATCGAGCGCTTGGTTTGTATGACTTTTAGGATTTCACCGCCGAAATCTTTTTTCCAGAGGATGATTTTCCATTTAAGAGCGATCAAAGAACTTACAAATGCCAATGCGAAGAACGCAAAAGTAACCATCATTGAGTCGCTAGCGAGATTTCATGTTATTTCAGGAATATTAACAAGCATCCCTTTCGCATCTGTGCTTTGTAAACAGCGCAGTATTCGGCGTTGGGTTAAGACTGAATTTTAGACAGCTATTCCCTCTTCAGCGCCTTCAACTTCTCGTACAAGGAGTCACGAAACCTCTGCGCATCTTTGGCGTAGTGAAGCCTTCTATGTCAGTTTGGGCAAACGGCAACTGTGTTCGATGGCGTAGGTGGAACGTTCGTGTTCAGGTCGACAGAGAAGGGGGCATAGCAATTCCGAACCCCAAAGCAAAAAGCCCAACCGATGAAGGCTGGGCTTTTTGTTTATAACTAGTGGCTCCCCGACCTGGACTCGAACCAGGGACCTGCGGATTAACAGCGTCGATGGCTGTTAAAAATAACTGTAAAATCAATGTATTGCGACGATATTTGTCGAGCGTGTAATTGTTCGTGTAATTGAATATCACCGAAATGCGTGCTAACTGGACTTGTCTTTCATCGATTTATTAAGTAACTGAATTGTATGCTGGAAGTGTTCTGCGGCCGATGTGGTTGCGAGATCCTCAACTGAGAATGCTTTGAGTGAAAATCCATAGGTTTGCCCCTTTTTGCTCCTGAGTGAAGCGATCTCATATGCTCCTTGAGACGATTTGATTGACTTACGAATCCATATTGGTGCCCCTAGGATTATTTTGCTTCTTACAAAAACGATTCTGTCCTCTGTCGTATAAAGAATCGTTCCCTCGTTGTTAGGCAATGGATGCAGTTCGTTGCAGAGAAACGGGAACCATCCTTTCCCTTTTTCCGTTAGGATCCGCTCATCTACACGATTTATATTGTTAGGATCCGTACAAGGGTGTTTAGGCCAAGGAGGGCCCGGGTGATCAAAAAAAACCGTGCCACCATCAGGTGAGCGATAAAAAAATACATCGGCTTTACAGACGGGGCATTGTGCATTTGGATTGCTGTAGCTTTTTTCTTTGTTCCAATAATCACCGGCATATTTAATGCCTCCGGGATCATAAAAAACACCACCCCAACCACAATTGCAGTCTGAGGAATGCCCATATCCATTGCAAGTCATGCCTATTGTCCTAGTACTATGAATAAGATCTACTAAAAAAACTATTCATCGCTATTGGAATAAAAATCATATATTTAAGTGATTTATTGCAATAAATTAGAGTCTGCCTTCTTTGGCTAATCGCCAGTAATAACGACCTGCTGCTGTCAATTTACAGCTTTTTGACTGTATTGCTGCATCGTACATATGTTTTGCGTTATTAGGAACAACCAAATGAATCCTGTTGAGTTTTTGTAGCTTAGAAAATATTTCAATTTTTTCTTTAATGCAAAAATCCGATGTCTCTTCGAATTCTGGTGATAAGTCATAATCTTCCGCAGGCAATGGAAATAAGTTAGGTAATTCTCGCAATAGCTTGATGCTAACTGGCGGCTCACATTTTCGTATTGCAATCACCTTTGAAACATGAGCCTTTAAGAGTGGCCTCTGATCCCAGGCTCCAAGAGCGGCTTCAACTTTTGCGTATATGGATGGAATTGATATATTGCCAAGGATGTCTGCAGCGCCACCTTCTAGTGAATCAAGTACAAGAGATGTAAATAAACCACCGCCATCAACTTCGACGGACATCTGATTACCTCGGCTGGCAGTGATAATTGAAATGCCTTCGCGCAGTACGGCCATTTCATTGTTTAATTCAGGTGCATTACCTAGTAATCCTGAATGACAGCAATCTAGAAGTATTACAATTTCATCTGCTTTTGAGTCGTTGGCCATTTTAAGAACATCTGCCATGGTTTGGCTGCCTCAGTCGAGCTCAGTTGCTGAAAAACCCATTAGGAAAAATTTTCGAAAAAATGGCAGTGATAGCTGGCGATAAAACTGAGCTTTGGGCTGTTTCAAAAATACCTGTGCGGCTTGATGGTATGACTCTAGAGCAATTAACCCCTGACGGTTGGATTCCAAGATTGGAATTCAGCATTGATGAAGAAGATGAGATTTGCTTTGCCGAATATGAGGATGCTGAATTCGAAGACATTATGCTAAACAGCTTTGAAAAGAGAATGGAGCTTTTTAATAATGCAAAGAATTTAGCTACAGCTGCTTAATGCACTAATTTATTTTTGGAGAAAACAATGAATAAAACCTTCATTAATGTTGCGAATGCGAGAACTACAGTACTCGTGGATTTTAAGATTGCACCGATAGATAGGCATTTCGAGGAATCGCTAACCCAGCATCTATCGGCTACGGTTGATGTTTCTGGAAATCCTGAGCAAGCTGTGAATGTGATGAATTCTATTACTCATTACAAAGGGGATATCGATGCAATTCAATATCAATTCGGTAGTACCGAATCCGCTGATCAAGAACTCGACTATGTGGCAGAAAATATTGAGCGAGAATTCTTGTATTGGTTGGTGAAGATGAATGGTTATGATGCAGTACGCCCTTGATAATTTGATTTTTTTTCGAATTTGATATTGGTAAATTCATACCAGCTCAACGGCCCGGCGCAGCATGTCGTCATTGACGTCAATGTAGCGCTGGGTCACAGCAATTGATCTATGTCCTGCAAGGCTTGCTAGAACACGAACACCGATACCTTTGCTGGCCAACGTGGTGATAAATGATCTTCGCATGCTGTGGCTACTGGCGCCTGCAACGCCTGCGCGTTTGAACAACCAATGAAAGTGTTGGGTTAGTACATTGGCAGTGAAGGCGCGTCGTCCCGCTGTGACGAATAGTGGTGTATCAGGTGTTAATGGCTGTCGCATGTCGATATAGTTCTGTAGTTCAGTTTGAAGTCGTTCAGGTAGGAATACTGTTCTCGCATGATGGCCTTTGGTCTGTGTAGCTGATAATCTTATTTCTGCTCTAACCTTTTGGTCAGCGTTCGCGATGTCTCTTATGCGAAGGCTGGCAATTTCTCCAACTCGCATGCCTGACCAATAACCCGTTAGCAGCATCAAGCGATTGCGAAGGGCGAATTTGCGTGTTGCGATGAATGCGAGTACTTGTTCAAGTTCTGCGGGAGTGAGTGTTTTTGCTTGTGACATTGTGATTTCCTTAAGTAAATAAAACTGCTGCTTATAGTGTGTTTTCTTTTGCTTAAAAGGTCGACCAAAACCCGTGAAGTTGGCGGGTTTTTATTTGAGCTTTTATTTCAATGACTTATGCAATCACCAAAGAAAATGTATATTTCCTTTGGTGTTTTTAACTGTATATTTTGTAGTCTAAATCCCACAGAATTCAGCGCAAATTTATTGCGAATTTCGTAGGCCGCTAACAAAAGCTCAAAGCAGCCCTACAAGCTGTTTGTGCAGTTCCTGCTACCCAATACTCCAGCACTGCTTTAGCTGCTTGTGTGCTTATTTATAGCCCGTGCGTTCGAGGATGTACGCTTATTGAGGGCGTACTGGGGCATTTGTGGGAAAGCTGAAATCAATCTCTGCTTGATTTTGTTTAGCTCTGTGCTGGTTATGAGAGAAGCAATGGGAGCGAACCTGCAGTTCGCTAATGATTTCGCAGATCACGTTCGCTTTCGCTCACTTATCTGCTCATCATTGGTTTTTTATATTTTTAGATTTTTAAATCTCAGAATCATGAAAATCATATAAAGATTAGATTTAATGATTAAGGGTTTATGTATCCTTCGATAGATTCAAGACACACTGAGCCTTAAGCAACAGGCTCAGTTTTTTTGTGGACGATCATTCGATGAGTTCGTAGCCACAGCACTTCGGCACAACCTGAATTCAGGTAAGGGCGGTTTCGCGGTCTCCTTTTATGTGCAGCTGATGAAACGCAACCATTGTGAAAGCCGAAGTGCCGACTGTCACTGGTTTGCAAGTTGCCGTGTTAAGCAGGGCTTGCTCGTGACGCACAGGCGTGTGCCTGCCGTCTTTGTGCTGAATGATTGCTCCTTGCGTTAATCGGCCTGCAACAGCCAACAGCATCCCTGTGGGTTAGTAACGCTAAGTCTCTGCTACCTCTCAGAATTTCCGTCCCTGCGAACATGTTTGACCAGGTTTAGGGCGCCAGTTAGCTGAGGGCGCTGCTCATTATCGGTAGTGATGTGTGCCGCAGGCTTTTCCTCTGGCTTGCGGCTACGTTTATTTATGCATCACCAAAGATCTCGTGAATTTTCCCGACATTTTCATAGGCATTTTCCCGGTCGACCTTTGGCATAAATGGTAATAAATTAGTAACTCCAATAACCTAAACAGGAGGAGTTATGTCCGTACTTAATTCGCTAAAACTGGTGGAAAGCCGCAAAAACACTAGACTTTCGCCTATCGTCCAGCGTCGTTATAAATTAGTTAATAAGTTGCATGAGCAGCTGGAGCTGTGCGAAGCCAGAAAAGCAGGACAGACCTACGCACCTAAGAAAATCAAGACCATCAAAAATCCAGCAACGGGAGAAAGCACAACCGTAGAAGCTGTGAAGCGGGTCAAAGAGTGGTTCTGGACCAACGATGCTGGCAAAATCAACCTTGCTGTGAAATACGGTAGTCAAGTGCTGAGCTTTGCCAAGGGCAAGAACGCAATTGAAGTTGCAACAGCAGATGATTTGATTGCAGCACTTAAGGCGCTCAAGGACGCAGTTATTGCAGGTGAGCTTGATGCTCAGATTGAAGCCGTAAGTGGAGCGCTGAAAGCGGGGTTCGTTAAATAGCCCGCTGAATTTGAGAAATAAAGCAGTTCGCGCGATCTTCGTTATGCATCATCGCGCTTGCTGCTTGCTACTATTCGAGTTTCAATTCAAATGGAAGAGGCCGTTCATAGAGACTGATATAGCGTCGCAGGTTTTCCAAGATTTTTTCTTTGATCAGTGGAGCATCATCAGTATTTTCCTCAAGATTTTCGCTTTCATCAAGATCTTCCTCATTCTCCTCATCTGCGTTCATGCTGAGGTTTTTGAAATTTCCTTCTGTTATTTCTTTCAGTTCATCGCAAATACAATTTGCAGCGTAAGGAAAGCTATCGTTTGAATCGAAAAATTTCTCTCCATCTGGCGATAGACACCAATGATACATTTCGAAAAGCTTCTCTTGTTGATCAGAAAATTTCAGTAGATGCGCGATTATCGCTTGCTCTGGCTCGATTCCTTTGAAGTCAAAATTTTCTAAGCTAAGTTTAATCAGCCAGCTTCCGAGTAATTTTTCAGGAGTATTCTTTTCAAATAAAAATCTGATAATTTTTTCAAATAAATATTCAGGGTCTTCATATTCGTCAAATGTGAAACATAGATTGCTCAAGACGTCATATATGGGTTTTTGATCATTTATGTGATGCATCCCGCAGAGCTGTAACTCATCGTCGAAAACAAAATCTCCGATATACAATCGTTGCTCGACTCCATCTACACTCAAGTGCACAATCAGAAATGCCTCATCACGATTAAAAACCAGTCCCGCTCTATACCAGATGCGTTTCATTTCCGAAATTACTTCATCATAGCTTGACGCACTGAAGTAAGCCGACTGGCCGGATCCTTTATATTGAAAAGATGCCTCCACTTCAAACTGAATCATTCGAGCTCCCATGTAAAGTTTGTGTAATTGAAATAGAAATCATGTGCAGTTTCCAGCTTTCCATTCAAGCGTATCAGAACATTCTCAAGGGCGCCGCTGGCGCCCGGTGGCCGGTGCTGGAGGCAATGGCGGCAGTCAGCGGAGCGACAAGCCGAAGATGACAGCCGTCCGTGACGGCGTGCTTTGGAATTGAGGTGGCCCGACTCTGAAAGCAGTCCGTGACTGCGAGCTTTGGAAGAGGCAGGTGTGCGAAGCACTGATCGATCTGGCGGGGCCGCTGGCCGATGAGCCAGATCGACTTGGATTAAATACTTGTATGAAAATCCATGAGATCACTACAAAACCCAAAGCACCGTTAACCCCGGATCAAGCTAAAATCGCGGCATTAAAAGCACAAGCCAAGCGTAGCCAAGATGCAGTAAAGGCAGAGCGGGCACGACAGAAGTTACAGGCTGGGCAACAAGCTTTGAATCTCATCAAATGAATAAAAAATTATTGCTGCTATTTTGTAATAGTAAAATTTTTATTTGATATTTTTGCTTTGATTATTACTATTTTTGGGTCGATTGTTTTAGCTAAATCTTGAATCTTTTGAGTTGGTATTTCACAGCGGCAACCAAGAATTATCTCTACAGGTCGAATTTCATCGGAAAATTCTTGAAAATAATTTCCATTCTCTTTCGTTGATATATCTAATTCGCAAAAAACTCTCCACTCATCCTCATATTTCCAGTTCTTAAATTTTCGTCTAATTATTTGATCGAGTGTTTGTTGATTAGGCTTTGCAATTCCTGTAATTTTATCTTTTGGTATGCTAATTAGGTCATCTGAATACTTTACTTTGCAAGGAAGATGATTAGTTATCTCAAAACCTAAACAAATTCCTAGATGCTTGTCGCCGTAATGCCCCCATAAGACAGGATTAGACCATCCTGAAGAAAAACAGATTAAGCCTTTCGTCTCATCGATTTGGTTTTTGAAATTTACTAATGCAGTATGGTCTCTAGGATCAGTTCTATTAACTGCCAGTAATTCGAAAGGATCGTTGAGCTCGGAAAATCGAGAAATTTTCAATCTTCTCAAAGACAAGTTGGAAATTGCAAAGTGAGCTGACGTGAAATAATAAAGTTTCATCTTAAGCTCTCAGGGCTGCCAGCGTGACCAACCCATGTAGTTCTTCTATTGCTGACTCAGATCCAATCAACTCAACTTCAATATTGCGACGCCAGGTTTTTATTCTTATCTTGGCTGATTTTTGCGTGTTCTTGGCTTGATACTCAACGTCGTACTGTGGAATGGTTTCACCATCAGGTATGGCAGATCTTATGGTCGTATGAAATTCTCGAGCAATATCGCCAGATAACTCCCATGCAGATTCAGCAGCTGCCACAGCCAGCTTGTACTGTTTTTGAATGATCGCATTAGTGACTGAGGTTGATAGTCCTTTGGCCTCAGGTAGTTCATCAGATAAAACCAAGCCTTTTTTAATATCAGCTAATAGCTTTTTATAAAAGTTGATTTTGCCGTGCGCATCCCAACAAAGATCAAATGCGATGTTGGCGTAATTTTCAAAGAAGTCTTTGAGTTCATCCTGCGTGGCAGATATTCCGGTCATGGCTCGAGGTCTAGTCATTTTCTATGCCTGTCAATTAGTTGGAATTACTGCCGCGAGTGCGGCGCAGGGCTTCTTGCAACTCACTTGTTGCCGTTGGGTTTTGCATTACCAATGCAAGCGATAGACCGGTGCTGAGTTCTGCAAAGTGCATGAGGTTGTCATTGGGACTCTGATTCATGATGCGAGTAATTGCAGCTTCATCAGTGCCAGCTTCGCCGCGCCCTGAGAACTTGTCGGCGTTAAGCAGGGGATTCAAATGATTGTAATGCTTGGCAATCATTGTGGCGCTGGTGCGAACCTGTTGTTGGATTTGCTCAGCAGTTAAGCCTTTGGTGACTAACTGAGTGATTGCGTAGTGTCTAAGGCTATAAAGAGTACGCTCTTCGCCAGTAATAGTGCAGACCAATAGTTCAGAGTCTTCTAGCAGTTGTTTGAACTGCTTGGTAAATGTCTCAGGCTGTTTGCCATCACTCATTCTGAATAAGCGCAGCGGATGTTTTTCTTTTAGTACTTCATTCAGAGTTTTGTCTTTGAACTCAGGAGCTAACTGTCTTAGCTTTTCTAAGTAAAGCCAGCAACTGCGATGAAGTACTGCGCCTTGTTTGGTGTTCTTCTTGGCAGTCTTGCCGTGTTGGATATTGGCATACAACACAGGCTCACCTGCGATCTCATGCACTTCAATGTGCCGCCATTCCAATAACTCCATCTCTGTACCTGTACGCATTCCTGTAGTGGCCGCAAACGGCACATATACAGCCAACAATTCGCGAATCATGCGTGTGCGACCTGCGCGACCACTCTCAACCCAGCTGGGCAAGTAGGCCAGTAGCCGTTCCATTTCACTGTGGCTGAAGTCCGGTCGTCTGCCTGCGGCGGGTCCTGTATTTTTGAGAGTGGGGCGTTGACTTGAATTCATGTAGCCGCGCTCAACAGCTAGATCAAACACAAGATTCAATGCGGCGTTGTGGTTGGCTTGGGCGCTGTGGCTCAGCTCACGACCAACTTTCTGTCGTCGCCACTCGCAGAAGGCGTTGAAGACCTCTTGGGTGATCCCATTGATGTTGTAACTGCCAAAGTAGGGCACAAGATAGCCACGAAGTGCAGACAGATAATCGTTGTTGCTACCGCGTCGGGTTTTGTCTGCATCTACTTTGGCTTGCAGATCTGCTTGGACTATCTCAGCCACTGCTTTGAAACGTTTGGAGATAACTGCCTGACCATTCTTGGCTAATATGCGAGCTTCCATCCAGAGTTCTTCCGCAATGGCCTTAGCATCAGCGAGTTCGGTCTTCTTGGTGGCCTTACGAATCCATTTGCCCAGTTGATCCACTTTGTAGTGCGCTTGCCAGTACTGACTATCGGCTCGGCGAACGAGTCGAATTGCATGTTCTTTAACTACTATGGTTTCGTCGGATTTATGGCGCACTAACTAATTTTATAAAAAAGTTTTTGTTTGGTCGACCGAATTCTTTGTTCGGGTGTTGGTATAAATTTATCAATCTGGATAATTTGTAATTCGCTTGCAAATGTTATTCATTAAGCTGGTTATTTTTTCTGACGTATACGAATCAAGATGATCAATTTTTAATTCGTTAGAATTAACTTTTTGCATAAACTTAAGCGCCTGTATAGCTTTGGATGCACCGTGTGATTTTGCCCAAGCTGAGTTGGCATTGTTTCCGCTTATTAAGAGAGATTCATCTTCAAGAATAAATTTTTTATAATCTCTATTGGAAAATACATCTTCAATTCCGTGGCATTCATTTATCTTGTACATTCTTTGCGAAGCCCAATCGTGATCATCGGCAAACATGTCCCGTTTTATTGAGTTAAATACTTTGCGCGCACTTGGTTCATCGTCGAGAATAATTATGAATTGCAGCCCCCATCCTAAAAATAGATTCGCGAAATTTTGTACATTAGACGTACCAGTAGCTGGAAGGTAATTTATTTCAACTGTTTGATTGGTTAATTTATGAAATGCAGTTAAAAAATAAAAACAGCTTAATTCCTCAAGGATGACATTATTTGTACTTTTAATTGTCGTTTGTCTAGAAAAAGAGGCTCCCATACTTGCGAGAATTGGACTTAGAGTATCTGAAGAGGCCGCGCCCAAGGCATGGGCGCCAATAACCTTTGTAGGATTTCCTTCTTCTTTTTCATCTCTTTCGACTGCTAATATTCTTTGAAAATGTGTTTCACTAATTAAATTTGGGCTATGAGTAGAATAAATTACGCCTATTTCATTTTTTATACTTTCAAGAAGCTTCAAGACATCTCTCTGAGCTTTTTCATGCAAATTTGCTCCAGGTTCATCAAGCAAAAATATAAGATTTTTTTTCTGAATTTGCGAAGAGAAAAGCTGAAGAAAGAAAGAAATAAACCACCGAGTTCCTCTACTTCGTTGTTGCGGATACAGTGGATCGGAACTGTCTGAAATCAGAAATTGCAGATATGGCTTCCCTGTTTTTTCATTGCCGGTAGGGTAGTGATGGATAGAGCATTGAATCTCAAGCTTACTATTTGTGCCTATTGTCTGGCTCCAGAATTTCCGGAATTCTTCAGTTAATTTTTTATTCGCAGATTTAAGAGTCGCCTCTCTAGCTCTCGGATCACTTTTTACTAGATCACTCAAATCTATTTTTGAAATAACAAGAAAATTCTCGGCAGCATTTTTTCCATCGGAGATGGCAAGCTGATTTTCGTCAGTTATGTCAACAGAGTTGGGTAGTAATCCAAATTTTTCTTCAAAGAGGACAAAGGTGGGGGCGAGTTTAAACAACTTGTCGCGGATTTTGTCCGATATTTCTTCTACGTTCTGATTTATAGCTTCTGGTGTTGAGTTGGTTAATTCAGGTGATGGTGATGTATGTTCTTGGCTATCAGCTGAAATTTCTGATATTTCTTTGCTGTTAGCGTTTTTTTGGGCTAATTCAATATTTTCCCTAATTTTTACTATACTTTCAGCTATATTGATATTTTCTATCTCCCAATGAGAGTCATAAATTTTGGGATCTGTTGAATTTTTGTGAAAGCTAAAATGCCAATTTAATTTATAGTTAATATTTTTAAATTGCTCCAGTAACTGGTTTTTAGTATGACTATCTTCAATCTGTGTTAAAGCCGAACTTAATTCGATTTCAGTTAATTCGGTTGTAATGAAGATTTCTGGTAAAGGGTGCCCATGTCTAAGATCGTTATCTGCGATTGATTGGTTTGAGAAAGTTTTTGCCAGTGCTTCCAAAATTGCAGTTTTGCCGGATTCATTTTGACCAACGATAGCTGTAATGCCGTCCATTGAAAAATAAATTGCTCCTGTGTCAAGGATCGAGCGAAAATTTTTTATTTGGAAGCTCAGTGGTCTCATATGCTCCACATCCTTTTTTATGTAGACCTTAAGCAATTTACTTAGGGTTGGATTGTTTCATTTAAATATCTACTTGATTTGGTGGAATTTTCTTAGATTTATATCATTTGTGCCAATAGCAGGTGCAGCCAAATCAGTTTGGATGCCTACTACATTGACATTGTAGTGTGCTTGCCAGTACTGACTGTCGGCTCGGCGAACGAGTCGAATCGCATGTTCTTTAACTACTATGGTTTCATCAGATTTCTGGCGCATTCGCCAAGTATATGATACTTAAGGTTTTTAATCAACCTTGAACAAAACGTGCAATAACCGTGTAATTGAAAATCCAACAAAAAAGCACTTGGCTTTTAGGGCGCAAGTGCTTGATTTTCTTACAGATTCTTTGGCTCCCCGACCTGGACTCGAACCAGGGACCTGCGGATTAACAGTCCGTCGCTCTACCAACTGAGCTATCAGGGAACAGAGGAAAGAGTATGACTGAGTTTTACTGATTTGTCAAAATAAACTGCTCTACATCAACACAAAATATTCAGGCAGCGATGCTTACAATACCTTTGCGATGGCGTCCACCACACGATCGATATTGCGTGAGTTCAGTGCAGCGACACAAATGCGACCGGTGTCGACAGCATAGATAGAAAACTCGTTTTTCAGGCGCTCGACTTGTGCCTTGGTCAGGCCCGAATACGAAAACATGCCGCGCTGCTGGATCACGAAATCGAAATTGTGCTGGGGTGCTTTTTCTTTCAGTTTGCTGACCAGCGTTTGACGCATTTCGCGAATCCGCACGCGCATGCCCGCAAGTTCTTCTTCCCACAACTGACGCAGTTCCGGTGTGGCCAGTGCTGTTGCCACCACTTGGCCGCCATGCATAGGAGGGTTGGAATAGTTAGTGCGAATGACGCGCTTTAATTGCGACATCAGCCGTGCGGCTTCTTCTGCATTGACCGCCACAATCGACAGGGCGCCAACACGTTCGCCGTACAGCGAGAATGATTTTGAAAACGAGTTCGACACAAACAAAGGGCCGCCTGCAGCGGCAAACTGGCGAACCACTTTGCCATCGGCTTCAATGCCGTCGCCAAAGCCCTGGTAAGCCATGTCGAGGAAAGGGATCAGGCCGCGCTTGGTCACCACGTCAATAACTTGCACCCACTGTGCGTCCGACAGATCAGCGCCGGTCGGATTGTGGCAGCACGCATGCAGCAGCACGATGGAGCCGGCTGGCATGGTGTTGAGCGCATCGAGCATGCCGCTGAAATTCACGCCGCGGGTAGCTGCATCGTAGTACGGGTAGTTGTTGACGACGAAGCCGGCTGATTCAAACAGTGCGCGGTGGTTTTCCCAGCTCGGGTCACTGATATAAACCTGTGCATCCGGTGCAAAACGCTTGAGGAAGTCGGCACCCAGTTTCAGCGCGCCAGTGCCGCCAATGGCTTGCGCGGTAATCGCGCGTTTGGAAGTGACGACTTCGCTATCAGCGCCGAATACCAGTTCTTGCACGGCCTTGTCGTAGGCAGCCAGGCCTTCGATAGGCAAATAAGTGCGCGGTGCGGCCTTGGCCATCAACAGCGCTTCGGATT
The DNA here is from genome assembly GCA_947451925.1 of Burkholderiales bacterium. Lineage (GTDB taxonomy): Bacteria > Pseudomonadota > Gammaproteobacteria > Burkholderiales > Burkholderiaceae_D > Pernthalerella. The sequence goes on from CANGAW010000015.1 coordinate 39,540, forward strand.
TTTGTACGCAGTCCAGCAGCGGTACTTTGCCGTTGTCGTCGTAATAGACGCCCACGCCAAGATTAGTTTTGTCAGGATTTTTGTCTGCGTTGAATGCCTCGGTAATACCAAGGATAGGGTCGCGCGGGGCCATTTCAATGGCAGCAAACAGGGGGGCAGGAAGCGGTGCGTTCATCGTGATACCATCAAAAGTTAGCTTGAAAAAGCAATGCACTAGCAATATTTGTAAGAAGACGCGCAATGAATTAGCAGCGCATCAACCAAACCACGCATTTTACCAAAGGTCAAAACAGATGGCTGAATTATCCCAAGTGGAAAGCCCGCTGGACGCTTCACGGATGGTGACTTTTCCCGATTCCCCGTTTCGTTTGTGCCAGCCCTTTGAGCCGGCTGGCGATCAGCCGCAGGCGATCGCCAAGCTGGTTGAAGGTATTGAAGACGGCCTGTCCTTCCAGACACTGCTTGGTGTGACCGGCTCCGGCAAGACTTTTACCATGGCCAATGTGATTGCCCGCATGGGGCGACCGGCCATTATTTTTGCGCCCAACAAAACCCTGGCCGCGCAGCTGTATAGCGAGTTTCGTGATTTCTTCCCGCAAAATGCGGTCGAATATTTCGTCAGTTACTACGACTACTATCAGCCCGAGGCCTATGTGCCGCAGCGTGATTTGTTCATTGAAAAAGATTCGGCCATTAATGAACACATCGAACAGATGCGGCTCTCTTGCACCAAGTCGCTGATGGAAAGGCGTGATGTGGTGATCGTTGCCACCGTCTCGGCCATTTACGGTATTGGTAATCCGAGCGAATACCATCAGATGGTGCTGACCCTGCGCGCCAAAGACAAGCTCTCGCAGCGTGATGTGATTGCGAGGCTGATCCAGATGCAATACACCCGTAACGATATTGACTTTGGGCGCGGTACTTTCCGCGTGCGCGGCGACACGCTGGACATTTTTCCGGCTGAGCATGCCGAGCTGGCAGTGCGGGTGGAATTGTTTGATGACGAAATCGACAGCCTGCAATTATTTGACCCGTTGACCGGGCGCGTGCGGCAAAAAATTCCGCGCTTTACGGTCTACCCGGGCTCCCACTACGTCACGCCGCGTTCTACGGTGCTGCGCGCCATTGAAAGCATCAAGGTCGAGTTGCGAGAGCGGCTGGAGTTTTTCCGTAAAGAGAACAAGCTGATCGAAGAACAGCGCATTGAACAGCGCACCCGCTTTGACCTGGAAATGATGCAGGAAATCGGTTTCACCAAAGGTATCGAAAACTACTCGCGGCATTTGTCCGGTGCCAAGCCGGGCGAGCCGCCACCAACGCTGGTGGACTATTTGCCGCAAGACGCATTGATGTTTCTCGATGAGTCGCACGTGCTGACCGGACAGCTTACCGGTATGTACAACGGCGACCGCGCCCGTAAAACAAACCTGGTGGATTACGGTTTCCGTCTGCCTTCGGCGCTGGACAACCGGCCGCTGCGCTTTGATGAGTTCGAAGCCAAAATGCGTCAGCTCGTATTTGTATCCGCCACACCGGCTGAATACGAGCGCACCCATTCCGGTCAGGTGGTTGAACAAGTGGTGCGCCCGACCGGACTGGTTGACCCGATGATTGAGGTTCGTCCCGCCAGCACGCAAGTCGATGACTTGATGGGGGAAATTGCACTGCGGGTCAAACTCAATGAACGCGTATTGGTGACCACGCTGACCAAGCGCATGTCGGAACAACTGACCGAATTTTTAAGCGATAACGGCGTCAAGGTACGTTATCTGCATAGCGACATTGATACCGTCGAGCGGGTAGAGATTTTGCGCGATTTGCGCCTTGGTGTGTTTGACGTATTAGTCGGCATTAACCTTTTGCGCGAAGGTCTGGATATTCCTGAGGTATCTTTGGTGGCGATTCTGGATGCGGACAAAGAAGGCTTTTTGCGCTCCGAGCGCAGTCTGATCCAGACCATAGGCCGCGCTGCGCGTAACCTTAATGGCCGGGCGATTTTATATGGCGACAAGATCACCGAATCAATGAAGCGCGCCATGGGTGAAACCGAGCGCCGTCGCAATAAGCAGCTTGCTTTTAACCTTGAAAATAACATCACCCCGATTGGTATCAAGAAGCAGATTCGGGAATTGATTGATGGTGTCTACAAGGTGGATGAAGCACGCGCCGAGCTGATGGCCGCGCAAGAGCAGGCCAAGTATGAGTCCATGAGTCAGAAGCAGGTGAGCAAGGAAATCAAACGCCTGGAAAAACTGATGCAAGACCATGCAAAAAATCTGGAATTCGAAAAAGCTGCGCAGATGCGCGATCAGCTGCACTTGTTGAAAGAGCAGTTGTTTGGCGCGCCGGGCGCCGACAATCTGAGTTCAATCACGGGTCTGTGAGATGAGCGTGCCGTCTGTTTTTTTGGAGGCAGTCGCGCTTGCGCATCCTTCGTGGCATCCGGCATTGCGCAGCGGCCTGGCAGCAGTCGCGGCAGCTGATCCGCATTATTTGCCATTACTGGCAGCCGATGTTTACCTGCCCACGAACGGGCGCTTGTTTGCCGCCTTTGCCCAGCCGCTTGAGGCGGTGCGCTATGTATTGGTGGGTGAGGGGCCTTATCCGCGGCAGGAAAGCGCCACCGGCTTTTGCTTCATGGATGGTGCTGTCGGGCCTCTGTGGTCAGAGCAGGGCTTGTCCAAGCCAGTTAACCGCGCCACGTCCCTGCGTAACTTCATGAAAATGCTGCTGGTCGCTGACAGGCAGCTTTTGCCGGACGCGACAGGGGCCGGGGCCATGCTGACGGTGTCGGCAAAGGCGCGGGCAGCGGGCTCGGCTTGCATTCAGACTTTGCCGGATTTGCAGCGCAACTTGATGCGTCACGGTTTTTTGCTGCTCAATGCAGCGCTGGTGTTTCGGACAACAGTTGCACCTTTGAAGGACGCAAAAGCCTGGCAGCCCTTGATCGAGGTCGTGCTGGCGGCGTTGGCCAATCGGCAAGAAACGATGCCGGTACTGGTTTTGTGGGGAAAAATCGCGGCTTGGTTTGATACCTTGCCGGCCGTATCGCATTTTCCCAAGGCTGTGGCAGAGCATCCGTACAACCTGTCTTTTATTCTGAATCAGGACATGCAGCGCCTGTTCGGACCGCTGCATTTGCTCCGGCAGGCAGACAACTAGCCAGGCGATTGCATAGCGGTTTGTCTAAAAGTTCCCGTAAATCCGAGTACCTGACGAATCCACTCAAGTTTGCTATACTTGACCAAATTGTTCGGGAATCGGTTTCTCGAAACAGACCGCAGTCAAATTGTTGGAGTGGATCTCATGCGACTGACTACCAAAGGCCGTTTTGCCGTTACTGCCATGATTGATCTGGCGCTGCGCCAGCATCACGGCCCGGTCACGCTCGCCGGCATCAGCCAGCGGCAGGAAATTTCGCTTTCTTATCTTGAGCAACTGTTTGGCAAATTGCGCCGGCACGAGATTGTTGACTCCGTGCGCGGGCCGGGTGGTGGTTACAACCTGGCACGCCGGCCGGAAAATATTACCGTTGCCGACATCATCATTGCAGTCGATGAACCGCTGGATGCAACGCAGTGTGGTGGCCGTGAAAATTGCCATGGCCATGGCGAAGTCGTCGGCACCCGCTGCATGACGCACGACCTGTGGGCAACGCTGAATGCCAAAATGGTTGATTATCTCGACTCGGTGTCGTTAAAAGATCTGGTTGAACAGCAAACACAAAAAATTATTGAACCGCAACCCATCGTCGTGATGCATCGCTCGCATCAGATTGCCTGAATTTATCGGAGCCACAGAACATGAACGCCCCCCTAGAAAAATCTTTGATTGACACCCTCAGAGCACCGCATTTTCCGGTGTACATGGACTACTCGTCCACCACGCCCATCGATCCGCGCGTTGCCGACAAAATGATTCCTTTCCTGCGCGAGCAGTTCGGTAATCCGGCTTCACGCAGCCACATGTATGGCTGGACTGCAGAAAAAGCGGTGGAAGAAGCCCGTGAACACGTAGCGGCTCTGGTGAATGCCGATTCGCGTGAAATCATCTGGACTTCAGGCGCAACCGAAGGCAATAACCTGGCAATCAAAGGGGCTGCGCACTTTTATCAGACCAAGGGCAAGCACATCATCACCGTCAAGACCGAGCACAAGGCTGTGCTCGATACGGTGCGCGAACTGGAGCGTCAGGGCTTTGAGGCGACCTATCTGCAACCGCAAGACAATGGCCTGATTACGGTGCAGCAGCTGGCTGAAGCGATTCGTCCTGACACCATTTTAGTGTCCGTGATGTGGGTCAATAATGAAATTGGCGTCATTCAGCCGATTGATGAAATCGGTGAACTCTGCCGCAGCAAAGGTATTATTTTCCATTCGGACGCAGCGCAAGCCACCGGCAAGACGCCAATCGATCTGGAAAAAACCAAGGTCGATCTGGTGACCTTTACGGCCCACAAGTCCTACGGTCCCAAAGGCATTGGTGCCTTGTATGTGCGTCGCAAACCGCGTGTGCGTCTTGAGGCGCAAATGCATGGCGGCGGTCATGAGCGCGGTCTGCGTTCCGGCACGCTGGCACCGCATCAGATCGTTGGCATGGGTGAAGCCTTCCGACTGGCCAAAGAAGAGATGGCCACCGAGACCGTTCGCATTCAGTCGCTGCGCGACCGTCTGGCCAAAGGCCTGTCGGAAATGGAAGAGGTCTATATCAATGGCGACATGGCGCATCGCGTGCCGCACAACCTCAATGTCAGCTTCAACTATGTCGAAGGCGAATCCCTGATCATGGCGATCAAAGATATTGCGGTCTCGTCCGGTTCGGCCTGTACTTCAGCCAGCCTTGAGCCTTCTTATGTGCTGCGGGCCCTGGGCCGCAGCGATGAGCTTGCGCACAGCTCGATTCGTTTCACCTTCGGTCGCTTTACCACCGTTGAAGATATCGACTTCACGATTGACCTGATCAAGAAAAAAGTCGACAAGCTGCGTCAACTCTCGCCGCTGTGGGACATGTACAAAGACGGTATCGACATCAGTTCGATCCAATGGGCTGCACACTAATTTAACGTTTTCAGGAGCATTACCATGGCTTACTCAGACAAAGTTCTCGACCACTACGAAAATCCGCGCAACGTGGGCGCCTTCACCAAAGGTGACGACACCGTCGGCACCGGCATGGTTGGCGCACCGGCTTGCGGCGACGTGATGAAATTGCAAATCAAGGTCGGCGCCGATGGCGTGATCGAAGACGCAAAATTCAAAACCTATGGTTGCGGTTCGGCGATTGCTTCTTCTTCACTGGTGACCGAATGGGTCAAGGGCAAAACCCTGGAGCAGGCACTGGCAATCAAGAACACGCACATCGCGGAAGAACTGGCCCTGCCACCGGTAAAAATTCACTGCTCGATTCTGGCTGAAGACGCGATCAAGGCAGCGGTCGAAGACTATAAGGCCAGGCATGCTGGCGAGACCAAAGAAGCCGCTTAAGTAGCTAAACAAACATTAGCAACGTAAGCAACGCAAGCATTATAGAGAGCAACGGCAATGGCAATCACACTCACAGAAAAAGCAGCAAAGCATGTGTCGCGTTATATAGAAAAGCGCGGCAAGGGCATAGGCTTGCGATTTGGCGTGCGTACCACCGGCTGCTCGGGCTTGGCTTACAAGCTTGAGTACGTCGATGACAAGGCCGATGAAGACAGCGTGTTCGAGTCCCACGGGATTCAGGTTTTCGTTGACCCGAAAAGTTTGCCTTACATCGATGGTACCGAGCTGGATTTTGCGCGCGAAGGCTTGAACGAAGGATTTAAATTTTATAATCCGAATGTCAAAAACGAATGCGGTTGTGGTGAAAGCTTCACCATCTGATCACGCTGTCATACAGGCTCTAGCCTGAACTTTTTCAAGCCTGTTGCAGTACCGACAGGCTTTTGTTTTAGAACATCATGCAAAATCATTTCGCTCTGTTTAACTTGCCGCCGCAATTTACGCTCGATACGGCGCAGCTCGATGCGGCTTATCGCGAAGTGCAAAATCAGGTGCATCCGGACAAATTCGTCTCCGCACCGGATGCAGAAAAACGCGTCGCCATGCAATGGGCTACGCGTGCCAATGAAGCCTATCAAACCCTGAAGAGTCCGTTCAAGCGCGCAGCCTATCTGTGCGAGCTTAATGGTGTTGATTTACAAACCGAATCCAATACCGCCATGCCGGTCGCCTTTCTGATGCAGCAAATGAGCTGGCGCGAAGCGCTGGACGATGCACGCGCTGACAGTGATCTGCCAGCACTGGAGCAACTGGATGCGGCGCTGCGCACAACGCAGCGAGAACAGCTGGCACAGATAGCGGCCTTGCTGGATCAAACAAATTACGCAGAAGCGGGACAAGTCGTACGCCAGCTGATGTTTCTGGAAAAATTTAGCGAAGACGTAGCGCGTGTTTTTGAAACGCTCGAAGTCTGATCCATAACTGAACACGAATCCGAACCACCATGGCACTCCTGCAAATTTCCGAACCCGGCATGTCGACTGCCCCACACCAGCACAGACTAGCTATCGGCATCGATCTTGGCACCACCAATTCGCTGGTAGCGACCGTGCGCAACAGCATTCCGGAAGTGCTGTCCGACGAACAAGGCCATGCGCTGCTGCCGTCTATCGTGCGCTATCTGCCCACAGGCTATGCCAACATTGGCTACGCCGCGCAGGCCGCGCAAACCACGGACCCGAAAAACACCATCGTCTCGGTCAAGCGTTTCATGGGCCGCGGTTTGAAAGACATCGCGCATACCGAGAACATGCCTTACGACTTTGTCGACGCGCCCGGTATGGTGCAAGTCAAAACCGTGGCCGGCATTAAAAGCCCGGTTGAAATATCGGCAGAAATTCTGGCCACACTGCGCCAGCGCGCCGAAGACGCGTTGGGCGACGAACTGGTCGGTGCCGTCATTACGGTGCCGGCCTATTTTGACGATGCGCAGCGCCAGGCCACCAAGGACGCCGCAAAACTCGCGGGCTTGAATGTACTGCGTCTGTTAAATGAACCAACCGCAGCGGCGATTGCCTACGGGCTTGATCATGCGTCAGAAGGCATTTATGTCGTTTACGATCTGGGTGGCGGCACCTTTGATGTATCCGTGTTGCGGCTGACCAAAGGTGTGTTTGAAGTACTGGCAACGGGCGGTGATTCGGCGCTGGGCGGTGACGACTTTGACCATCGCTTGTTTTGCTGGATCATAGAACAAGCCAATCTGTCGCCCTTGTCGGACGAAGACACCCGCATCCTGATGGTCAAATCGCGGGAAGCCAAAGAATTACTCTCTTCCCATGCCGAGACGCTGATTGATGCGTCGCTTAATTCCGGTGAGAGCGTACACCTGACTATTACAGCGGCTGACTTTGTAGAAATGACCCAGCATCTGGTCGCCAAAACCATAGCGCCTTGCCGCAAAGCGATGCGTGACGCCGGCCTGTCCGTGGATGAAGTCGATGGCGTAGTGCTGGTAGGTGGCGCTACGCGCATGCCCCATGCCAGCAAAGCGGTGGGCGACTATTTTCAGACCACGCCGCTGGCCAACATCGATCCCGATAAAGTCGTAGCGCTCGGTGCGGCGATACAAGCCAATCTGCTGGCAGGTAACCGTGCGGCGGGTGACGACTGGCTGCTGCTGGATGTGATTCCGCTGTCTCTTGGTATCGAAACCATGGGCGGGCTGGTTGAAAAAGTCATACCGCGCAATTCCACCATACCGTGTGCAAGGGCGCAGGAATTTACCACCTTCAAAGACGGGCAGACCGCGCTGGCAGTACACATCGTGCAAGGCGAACGCGAACTGGTCAGCGATTGTCGTTCGCTGGCGCGATTTGAATTGCGCGGCATCCCGCCGATGGCAGCCGGTGCGGCGCGCATTCGCGTCACCTATCAGGTCGATGCTGACGGTCTGTTGTCAGTGGCAGCGCGGGAAATGCATTCAGGCGTGGAAGCCTCGATTGTGGTCAAGCCTTCATACGGCTTGGGTGACGACGAGATTGCGCGCATGTTGCAGGATTCGTTTCAGTCAGCCGATCTGGATATGAAGTTGCGCGCTTTACGTGAAGAGCAAGTGGAAGCCGAACGGATTTTGCTGGCCACGCAATCGGCGTTAACTAGCGACGCTGATTTATTAAGCGCGCAAGAAAAAATACAGATCGATGCGTTGATGGATCAGCTGCGCCAAACGGCGCAAGGCGAAGATCATCTGGCCATTAAAGACACCGTTGAAGCACTGGCAAAAGGCACCGAAGATTTTGCTGCCCGCCGTATGGACCGCAATGTGCGTAACGCACTAACCGGCCGCAAGCTCGACGAAATAGTTTAAATTTTAGGAAAATTCACGTGACCCAAATTGTCGTATTACCGCATGAATCACTGTGTCCGGATGGCGCTGTACTGGAAGTCCAGAGCGGCATTTCCGTCTGCGACGCCTTGCTTGAACATGATATTGAAATCGAGCACGCCTGCGAAAAGTCCTGTGCCTGCACCACCTGCCATATCATCGTCAGGGAAGGCTTTCGCTCTTTGAACGAAGCAGAAGATAAAGAAGAAGATTTGCTGGACCGCGCCTGGGGCCTGGAGGCCACGTCGCGTCTATCTTGTCAGGCTATCGTCGCTGATACCGATCTCGTGATCGAGATACCGAAATATACGATTAATCACGCCCGCGAAAATCACTGAGCCGGGCAGCGGAGGGCACCATGAAATGGACTGACACCATACGCATTGCCGAAGAACTGTTTGAAAAATATCCCGACATTGATCCGTTGACCATACGCTTCACGGACCTGCATAGCTGGGTAATGGCGCTCGATGGGTTTGATGATGACCCTGCGCATTCAGGAGAGAAAATCCTGGAAGCGATACAGATGGCCTGGATTGATGAGTCGAAGTAGGTTTGTTGCTTGAAGCCTTGGTAATGATCGGTTCAGCGAAGTAATGAAAGACACTGGGTCCCGATTTTCATCGGGACGACGGCTAATAAAACGATGACCGTCGTCCCGGTTTTCACCTTTACCTGGCTATCTTGCCACCAACGCACCATTCACAATCTTCACCCGGTCGCCAGCCTGCCAGTTGGGCTGGGTTTCAAACGCCACTGTGCGGGTACTGCCGTCATCCATCTGTACATCAACTTCATAGCTGCTGGTCTTGCGCGAGCGTTTTTCAACTTCGTTGCCGGCATAGCCGCCAGCTGCTGCGCCGGCTACTGTGGCCAGCGTTTTGGCACTGCCACCACCGACCTGATTGCCAAGTACTCCTCCAAGCACAGCGCCGGCGACGACACCGATGCCACTGGGTTTGGCCGCTACTTCATTGGAGCGTACTCGCAAGACTTTGCCGCAGTTTGAACAGACAGGATCATTCGCTGCCACTGATGATGACTGTGCGACTTGTTCGCTGTTGTTGCTGGCCGCAGGTGCAAGTTGTTTTGGACGTGAATGTTTAGCCAGAGGAGCCGCGGGCGTTATTTTTTCCGTCGCTGCCGGCGTGCTGATAACTTGCGCTGAGGGTGGCGTCGGCATGCTGTTTGATTTGGGAAATAAGCCGGTGATGGCGGCGACGCCGACTAAGCTGGCGATGATGACAGACACCGCTGCAGTAGCAATCAAAGGATGAATGGCCCCGGATTCTTTTTTCATGTTCATCATTACCTCGAATTAATTGAATCAAGTTTTAGATCATTGAATACCCGAAACGTTCGTGCTTACCGGGCATGTTGTGTACCTTGTTTCTTTTAATCGATTCCGCATAAAATTTCATGCAACCATGAAACACCTCTGATGCAAATCAAATGCACAACATTTAAGCGGAAGGTTTCGTCGCTTCTCGTCTGGTAAGCTGGGGCTCGTTCCAGCCTTCGCCTTGCATTAGCTCATAGGTCAGATCACGCGCTTGCCCGATGATGCCGTTCATCACTTGCATGATGGTGCCAGACGTCAGCACGCTCATACCATGCGCGCGAAGTTTGAAATACAGCGCATTGGCGCAAATGTTTCCAACAAATCGGACAACGATCTTTTGCGGGAATTTTTTGGGGTCGGGTAGTTTCAAGCCCATTGAAGGCCGCACGACCTCTGTTGCTTCTCTGCGCAAATCGGGCCGTGCGCGATGAATCATGTTCACCACCGTTGAATTGGTGGCGCCTCTGATGCCATTGGCAAGAGAGCCGATCATCAGCGGCCCCCACAGCACCAAAAATTCATGTGAATCAGTGTGCGGCGGTTGCATCAGCCCGCTGACCACGCCATTGAGTACGACTGTCGCACCCCAGTAAGGAAACAGGCCGCAGACACTGGCCAAAAACTTGCCATTGAAGTTAAGCGCATTGCGGTTGGCAGACGGCCCGAGTGTTTCAAGGGTCGATTTGAACAGTTCGATGCAAGTCGCTTCGGCCAGTCTGGCTATGCTGCGCATGGCTAAACTATCGTCTGCGCCGCCCCAGGCATGATCAAGCACGGCAACCGCCGTCAGACTGGCAGCGGTAACCATGAAAAAAGTCATGGCTTTGGCCGCGTCAGCGGTTTCGCCCAGCGTTTCTCCCTGTACTTCATCATCGCCTTGCGCATACAGCCGCAGTACCGAGACTGCGCAGGTCGCCACCGCAGCAATGGCCAACACCGTCACCGGTTGCAGCGAACCCAGCGCGGCAACGGTCGCACCGGCGGCTGCGCTGGCAACTGTACACAGCCCGATGGCAGATTTTTGCGCGATCGATTGCGTGCCAATCTGACTTGCACCAAGCAGCAGTGCTTGCGAACCCGCTGCCAGTGCTCCTAAGCCACCAGCAATAATTTTCGCATTACCGTATTGCCAGACCTGTGACGAGATGCCGGCAAACAGTGCCAGTCCAACAGTGCGGCCTGCCATCTGGCCAATGGTGTCTTTAAGGCCGTGGCACAGCGCAGTGGCAAGCACAGAAGGTCGTGCTCGCAAAATAGGCGGCGCAACGTCGGTTGGCACTTCCTTGCGAACGTCGGCAGGTAATGCATGATTGTTTGCTGCGACTGCAAGTGGAAGAGAGGTGACGTGCATAGTTAACTCGCTTTCATCAATGCAGACAGTGAGGGTGCCTGGAAGGAGTTTGCATCGCCGTCAAGAAACTGGGTCTGTTGCCATTCTTGGGCTTGAGCGGCGGCACGCTGCAAGCTGTGCAAGAGCTGGATGGCGGAAGGAGACTTGAGGGTGTAGAGAAAAATTACTGCGCCATTTTGCGGGTCGACGGCGAGTCTTTCTCCGCTGGTGTCAGGCATCAGCAAATTGATTTCCAGCAGACGCCGGTAACACTGCTCTCTGAGGTTCGCAGGTGCTTGCCCGAAGTGGGCAAGGATTCTTATATCTTGTGCAGCGCTTGGGTGCGGCAGCAGGCTGAAGGCCACCTCATTGCAGCTGATCGTGCCGGTTTCCAGCAAAGTATCCAATGCGTGATGGATACCGTTTAATGCGCAAAAATCTTTGAACAAGATTTTTAATGGTTCACTCCACATAGACTCTCCGGGTTAATCACTCTGTCATTAATGCTTCAGGATTTAC
>CANGAW010000016.1 GCA_947451925.1 Burkholderiales bacterium
ATCAAAGGCAATGGGGCCGCGATAAAACGCATTGGCCCCCTTGCGCGCCACCGCCTTCAGTACGCTGGCCAGGGCCGGGTTTTTCAATAAGCTACCGACTGGCAGTGCTTGCCCATCGCGATAAAAATACGCCCGCGCCGCGGGCTGAGAGCGCAAGTCCTGATTGCCCGCAATTTGCGCATGCAAGCGCGGCGAAACCGGAAAGCCGGCTTCTGCCAGACGAATAGCGGGGGCAAACAAGCGCGCCCAGGGCAGTTTGCCGTGCCGGCTATGTGCCAGCTCCAGCGCTCGCAATACACCCGGCACACCCACCGACTGGCCGCTATTGACCGCATCGGCAAAACTGATCACCCTGCCCCCGGCCACGAAGCGGTCTGGCATGGCCAGAGCTGGCGCGGTTTCACGGCCGTCATAGCTGCGTATGCGTTTTTGCTTGTGGTCGAACACCAGCAAAAATGCGCCGCCGCCAATGCCTGAGGACTGCGGCTCGACCAGATTGAGCACCATTTGCATCGCAATGGCCGCATCGACCGCACTGCCCCCTTCCGCCAGCACCTGACGACCCGCCTCGGTGGCCAGCGGGTTAGCTGAAGCAGCCATGAAATGACGGGCCTTGACTAATGGCTTACTCCGCGACGCAGTCGCGGCTTCAGGGTTGGCGTCCGCCTGCAGCTGGGCCAAAGCGGGCGCGACACAACAGGCAGAGAAGAGCAGAATCAGCAACCGGGATAGCAAGCGAGTCATGATGGCTTGGTGACGTTTCGATAGAGTAAGATGTACGGTATTATCTGGCATAAAAAAAATCAGGGTAAAAGTGTTTTTTCCGAATGAAGCGGTCAACTTCAGCGCATTCGTGCCGATACCTTGTCTGATGCTGGTTGATGCAGTGTTTCATTTTGCTTAATGGTTTGCGGGGCAGGTAAAAATGGCTGAAGAAGCCCAGGACAAAAATTCGGCTGAAGCAGGAAAACCGGCAGAGGCCGAAGTTCCTTCTCTGCCGCCCATCATCCTCAAAAAGAAGATTGATGGCGACCATGCCGGCGGCCACGGCGGCGCATGGAAAATTGCGCTGGCCGACATGATGACGGCGATGATGGCCTTCTTCCTGCTGATGTGGCTGCTGGGTGCGACCACCGAAGCCCAGCGCAAGAGTGTTGCTGACTATTTCAAGCCGACCTCGCACAGTAACGTCAAACTCAGCGAACTGGCCGGCACCGGCGGCACCATGGGCGGCCACTCCATTCTTGACCCGGACGGCATGCCCAACACGGGCCAGAGCACGTCGATGCTCAAACGCGTGTCACCGCGCTCGGAAGCGGGCAAATCAACCGATAGCGGCGCGACCAAAAACGACCAGAATGACAAGAGCGCAAGTGACTTGTCCGAACTGGAAAGGCAGCGCATCGCCGCCGAAGCCGATCAGCAAAATTTCGACAAGCTGGAAAAAGAAGTCAAAGACAAGCTGGCGCAAAACAAGCAGCTCGAAAAAATCAAGGATCAGGTGCATTTCATCCGCGAAAAAGAAGGCCTGCGGATTGAAATTATCGACAAGGCCGATTTCTCGATGTTTGGCCTCGGCACCAATCGCATGCAGCCCAAAGCCGAAGCATTGATTCGGGAAGTGGCCAAATCGGTCGCCAATATGCCGAACAAAATTGCCGTGCGCGGCCACACCGACAGCCTGGCATTTTCAGAAGCGGGTCGCAATAACTGGTCGCTTTCCGGCGAACGTGCCGAAAGTACCCGCCGCATGATGGAAGCCGTGGGCTTACCCGATGCGCGCTTTGCCCGTATCGAAGGGGTAGCCGACACCGTACCGTTTAATGCCAGCGATCCGGCCGATCCGCGCAACCGGCGCATCAGTATCACCATGCTGTACCAAGGTGGCGCCGAACCGGACAAAGCGCGCTAGGACCCAACCAGAACAATGCGGAATCAGCGATGCGAATGATAAAAAATATACTGACCGTAGGCAGCCTTTTGATTTGCAGCCCGCTGTTGCAGGCACAAGTCACGGCACCGAATACAGCGGCCAAGCCAAGCTTGAATGCGGCTGATGCCGCCACCATAGCGGCGGCAACGGCAACCGCACTAGCGGCGTCGCAAGCTGCAAGCCAGGCCACCTCGCAGACAAACGCACAGGCCGCCATTCCTGCCGCAGGAAAAATCAAAACACCACTGGGCACAGCGCCCGCAGCAGCGAAACCTGCGGCGGCGGCCCCAACGCCGGCAACAGACAAAACAAATAACGCCGCCAAAGGGCCCGAAAAGCCTGCTGAGCCAGCAGCCAAACCGACATTCGCAGCAACGCCAGCAAAAGCTGCGGCCGAACCAGCAAAAACGGCAGAGGCTGCACCTGCTCCTCCCGAGAAGGCGGTTGGTGCCGTAAAAATTGCGAAAGGACCGCAGCCCTGCCCGGTGTCTGAATTCAGGGCACTTGGCATGGAAACCGGCGACCCGCTCAAACGGCGTACCAGTGCGCTGGAATGGCTGGCGAAAAAAGGCAAACAATGTTCCGCTGAAAAACTGGTCGCGATCCGCAATAACCGTTCGCAGTGGATGGGTTCGGCCGACTCCACCACCGTTGCCGCTGCGGTGGATTCACTACTGGAAGCCAATGCTGAAGGCAATCCGCAGATTCTGAATTTACTCTACGGGACAGTGCAACCGCCACCTAAAGCACCTGACGAAAAAAAACCGGGCGGGAAAAAATAAAGCGGGGGGTGCGTTATTTATTGCCGCGAAAAATTGTCTTATTTTGTGTCGTGAAAAAAGACGCTGGGTCCCGACTTTCATCGGGAGAGTAGTGGGGAATTCGGACTGCATGCAGTCCGCCCACGCAGCAGTCATCACATGCAGGTGACGACACTAGGGATTGAGGCGCTCTTCACACTACTGCCGTCGTCCCGATGAAAATCGGGACCCAGCGTCTTTCGTGAATGACGAAAAATATTTTTTCATCAAAGCCAATACATCGTGATGTTCAAAATCAAAGATCACGGCCCTTGACCAGAAACGATGGAATCACCGAGCGGATACGGCTGGATGCAGACGTGACTTTGCTATCGTTGGCCGCAGTTCTGACGACAGGATTCGGACTGGCATTACGGATCGCACGAAAACGATCGAGGATGGATCCACTGACATTTTGATGCGCGGGCGCACGTGCAGTTTTGTCCGCACGGCCGGATTCAAGCTGGCCAAGCTGTTCAACGGCCTGGCCAAATTCAACGAAGTTGTCGCGAATGCTGTCCTGGGTGGTCATGACAAAATATTCGGAGCCGAAAAAATCATTCGCTTCGGCGCTATACATGACCGGCGGCGAGAGAAAAAATTCGGCGCTGAAGGACTTGGAAAAAATACTTTCGTAGGTCGCCAGATTATCGACCCGGCTAGGGACAACGACCAGTTTGGGGGCAACGCGCACACGCGAATTGAAGATAAACGAAAAGCGGCCGATAAATTCCAGAGTGCTGTCGAGTTCGACCCGCGACAAGGAACTGGGCACCAGCACCAGATCAAACTCAAACAAAAATTCCGGCGGCAGCACATCGGTCCAGGTCAGGTCGGCAATCACTACCTCGCTATTATTGGCCATTGATTTTCTCAGTGCGTCTTTGGCCTTCAATAAAGCATTGCCCGAGCCACTGGCATTAGGCAGGTCAATGGTCTGACAGCTGATGCCGACCGGGTAGGCTTTTTTCACCCATTTGCCTGAGGTGGC
The DNA here is from genome assembly GCA_947451925.1 of Burkholderiales bacterium. GTDB lineage: Bacteria > Pseudomonadota > Gammaproteobacteria > Burkholderiales > Burkholderiaceae_D > Pernthalerella. The sequence continues at coordinate 3,725 of CANGAW010000016.1, forward strand.
CTGATGATCGAAATCAATCAGTGCGGTTTTTTTTCCAGAAGTATGGGCAAAATAAGCAGCCAGATTTGCAGAAATCGTGCTTTTTCCAACCCCGCCTTTTTGACTGGTAATCAAAATTTTCAGCGTGGAGTTCATCACATTCCTCTATTTTGGCTGCAAACCATTGAATTTTTAGGATTTTTTGGCAATTTTATTGCCCGCAAGAAAAGTTTGCCATACTATTGCAGAATAGTACAGAACGTGAGCCAAATACTTTGTCAAGATCCTTTAAAGAATCTGCCTATGAGCGATAGCCCGGAAAAAATGCCTATGCGGCGCTTTGAACCCAAACTTGGATGGAGCGAGGCCTCGGCGCCCGTGGTTCAGGTCAAGGAATTAATTGATCTGCCAGCCGATGTACTGGACTCCGGCGAGAAATTGTCGGCAGAGGCGCTGATTAATCTCGGTGAGTCAATTCAGGATGTTTTCGACAATCTGAAAATCAATGACCCGCGCTTGCAGGCCTGGACCCAGATCCACGCCACCATTCGTCTGATAGGCGGCAAAATCCAGGAGAAAAAATCACTGGAAGAGTTACATGCCGTGTTGACATCAGAAATTGAAAGCCTGCGCAGCCTCGCCACCGAGATGGTGATCGGTGCCTACAAAAATGAATTGGAAGTGCTGGCAACAGCGAACTTGCGGGTGAAGGTAGCCGAAGCGCTGAATGACAAATTGCTTAACGTGCTGAAAAATTAAACAATGAAATCCCGCATGCCACGCTTACTTTCCCTGCTGTTGCTGGCGAACTGGCTGACGCTTGTCAGCGTTTTTGCGCTGACGGTCAAAGCCCGCGGCAACGTGCGCTGGTGGCAAAGCCTGAACTGGAGCAGCTGGTTAAGCGACCTGGCCGGTTTGATCAAACTCGAAGCTATTCCGGCCGGCAGTGTCTGGATTGTGTGGGGACTTTCAAGCTGCCTGTTGGGCCTGATCTGGCTCAAACACCGCGCAGACCGGCCTGCCAGACAGAACACATTTGCGGCGCAGGAAAAAAAAGAACCCGTTGGACTACACAGCTTGCTCGATACCGATCCTGTACTGAATGAAAAAATCTTGCGTCTGCATCGCTCTTTAGAAGAAATCTGAGCAGATCAAATAAATAAGTACAGATCAGGGAAACAGCACCTGCACCCGACGGCCATTTAATGGCTGCACAGGTCGCGCATTCATTTTGTAGAGTTTCTTGAAGGCCGCCAGCTGGCTGTAAGAAATTTCAATCGGCGTTTTCATCACATGCCATTTCACTTCCTCGCTGCAGGGCGGCGTGGTCAGCGATCCCGTAAAAGCATAGTAGGTCGGGTCTGAGGTCAGCAGGTCGGCAGGATTAAACGTGTCGATGGCTTTGGTCTGGTCTGTCAATTGAGGCAGGTTGTCGAAGACAGGTTTTAACGCCGCATTTTCTTTTCCCAGCTTGAACATAATCGCCACCACAGCCAGCTTGCTGTCGCCGGCTTTGTGCACCAGATGCGCGACCATGTGCTGAGCCATGCTGTCGATTTTTTCTTCGCTTGGCGTGTGAAAATGAAACTGCACCAGTTTGTATTCCATGCCGTCAAAGCGCGCCGTGCCAGACGCTGGCAGATTAACCTGAATGGTGTGGCCGTTATTGACCAGCTCTGCCGGGCCTGGCGTGTAGCTAAACAATAGCGGCTTGAGTCCGCCTTTTTCGGCCTGACGGGTTTCAATATTAATCGGTGACTGCCGTTTGCCCAGCGCGCAGGCTTTAAAAGCCGGATCCATACTGCCCCAGCCACCCGGCCCATGCTCGCCTTCGTATTCCCAATGCGGTCCGGCAGCCAGTGCGGTCGACGCCGCCAGCGCGCTCATCATGAACACCAACGCAAATTTTTTCAGCATTACATTTCTCCTGCACGTGAAAACGGATTACCAAAATTTAGCCTGAAAATCAGCTTGTCATCTAATCTATTCGACCGATGTAAGCTGATCTTTAGCGGGCACTGACCCAACCGGCTTGCAGCCAATGTCCGTAGCGACTTGAAAATGGCCAGTAAATCAAATGATTCGCGGTGCCGACGGGGAAGATACCCGAAGTCAGGTGATCCATCCACACCCCGCAGGCGCCGGCTTGCTGCAGCATCAGCCTGTGCAAAGGGTCGTCACAGAGCTGCGCCGCACAAAGTCCCTCTGTCGTCACCTCGGCTTTTAACAAAGACACCGTTTGTGCCGGCTTTGCAGCAAGTGCTACCGGCCCGGAAAACAAATCATGCACACTGCCCCAGTCGCGGCCTTGCAAACGACGGGACAAATCATTGAGTTCGGCTTCGGCCTGATCCTGATCGGCCAGCCGAAAGCGATGCTGGCCCAGCACATTATCAAAACAGATGGAAGCCTGGGGAAAAGCGGCGAGCAAGTTGTCGAGTCCGGCGATGCCGTCAACCCTTTGAAAATACAGTGCGGTACGACTGCGTCGCAAACTCAGACCATGATTGAGCCGGAACAGCAGCGGCGCCAGAGGATCGAGATCGACCACATCAATGCGTTCAAAGCGCTGCAGCCATGCTGCCGGCATCATCCATCCGGCGCTGCCACCGATGAGCAGCAAATGCCTGAAACGGGGTTGGGTTGCTGCCAGCCAGCCGGCGATCAGGCCGCTGGTAGCGCGCCAGCGAAGGCGGCGGCGCAGCGCCCGCCAGTGCCAGCGCAAGCCGCCGGTTGTTTCAACGCCGGCAGACATCGTCGAGAATGCCGCGTATCGGCGTATCCGGCGGCACCGGACTCCAGTCCTGCAGCATGCCCATTTTGCTGATCTCGTTACCACCCAACATAGAACCACTGAAGAAGGTCATGTGAATGATGCGGGCTTTTTTCTGCGGGCAGTCCAGTTGCAGCATCGAGCGTGTGGAGCGATAGATTTTGCGGTTCTGGTCCATCTGCGGTGAGCCGTAGTCCATCATGCTCCAGACTTCGCGATGGCCGTTGACGCTGGCAATGGTGGCGCGATCAATATAAAAATTACCGTTGGCGAAATAGCCAACACGGCTCCATTCGGCCTGTGCGCTGGCGGTCAACACCAGCAGCAGCAAGCCCATCCATCGACAATTTTTTATCATTGAGTTGATTTAGAAATGCAGGTTTACCAAAAAATCAGCCACAGCAAGCCAAAAATTAATGCCCATTTGACGACGTAATACAGGCTGCGCGAATAAGCCTTGAGTCGTTTGCCCTGCATCCGGACTTTGTAGCCGTAATAAAAAAAGACATTCAGTCCACCGATCGATTCGCCTTCGACATTTTGCGAAGACGCCGCGGCCATTATGTATTTGGCAAACAGGCGATTGAACCAGCGCATGGGTGCGGTCCACAATGGCCGCTCGATATCGCAAAACAGCACGACCCGCTGCTGATCCGTTTTGTTGGCCGCGTGGTGAATGAAGGTCTCGTCAAACATGACGGCTTCGCCATCGCGCCAGTGGTAATGCAGACCATCAACCTCAATGAAACAGGCCGGGTCATTCGGCGTAACCAGCCCGAGGTGATAGCGCAAGGAACCGGCATACGGGTCGCGGTGGCGCACCAGCGTGGCGCCCGGTGGCAGCGACGCAAACATCGCCGCCTTAACGCTGGGAATTTGCTTGAGCAAAGCCAGTGTTTGCGGACATTTTTCCATCGCCGAGGCCAGATCGCGGCCGTACCAAGTCAGATAAAAACGCTTCCAGCCGGTGCGAAAGAAAGAATTGAAACCGATGTCGTTGTAATCCGTGGCGGCGCGAATCTGGCCATCTTCAGCCAGCGCCATCGCTTCGTCCCGAATGATTTGCCAGTTTTTCTGCAGCGGCAACAGCGCGGGAAACTCCGAAGTATCGATATAGACCGAGCGCTTAGTGCGGGAAAACAGATACATCAGCGCATTGACTGGCGCGATCAGCACGGTGAAGTCCGTCAGCGAGCGCAACAGCCCGAAACGTAACTTGCCGCGGAAATGGGCAAACAGCGCAGACCCGATAAAAATCAACAATACCCAATGGCGCAAGGCCAATTCCGGCAAAACCATGCAAGGCTCCAAACTTTTCAAGTTTGCATAGTGTAATCCACTCTTTCGATCGCGCTTCTATTCCTGCCTGTATTCCTCATGCCAGCATTTCCCATTCATCGTCTGCCACAGCATCCGGCAAAGTCCTGACGCAGCCTTCCAGCCAGGGCAAGGTCGAATGCGTAATACGCCAGCCTGAAGAGCTGCGCACCCCAAAGGAAATCTCGAAATCCAGCAAGCTGGCCAGATCAGATTCGGGGCTTAAAGCAAAGGGGCCGCTTGCAGGGCGCGAACGCACTTCCATTACATAGCGACCTGCATGCATCTGGTAGTGCGGCGCGGGGTTTGCTTGGTCTTGACGCTCTGGCTTGCAAAATACGGCAAAGTCTTCGCTTGAATCCGGCAGCAAGTGCCAATGCTCCAGATAGTCGGCATGCACGCCCTTCTCCACCAAGGTGCCTGCTTCGAACTGCATGCTGCCGGCGTCCGGCAGCGCAGAGGGCGGCTGAAAGTCTACCAGTCGCTGCCAGCGGCAGATCGCTGGCACCACACTGGTATCAACTGAGGTGATGCCGGCAAAGCCCTGCTGCTGCGCCAGCCAGTGCAGTTGCGCCGAACTGCATTGATTCAGGCTCTGCACGCCGGAAAAATCAGGCCGGCCAGAAGGGATACGAATGTCGGCATGCCAGCACGCTGTCTGCAGCCAGAATACGCTGCTGCTGGTGTCGGTCAGAGAATCCGTCTGCAGCAAGCTGCGTTGCCACACGCCGCGATAATTCTCTGGCACGGGTCTGGATGCCAGCCCTTTCATTCGCGCCAGTCGGGAAATTGCGGCAAGCCCTGATAGAAAGCCCAATCATGATTGGGCCAGATCTGCGCCGATTCGGATTGCGCGATGTGCTTCAATTTGCGGATGCTGTCGACGGCCAGCTCGAACTGATCTTGCCAGCAAGCGCCTGGCGCAATTTCATCGTCCAGGTTTTCCTTCAGGTCGGCCGCGTCACCAGCCAGCAGCACCGGCGGTCCTTTCGGCAACTCGACCCACAAAGACATGTGACCGGCAGTGTGCCCGGGCGAACTGACCGCGCGTACGCCGGCAGTCAGTTCGTATTCACCCTGCTTGATGTGCAGCGGACCTTGCTCGACAAAGTCGTCCCGAAAACAGGCAACGTCTTGTCCGCTCATGGCGGCGTCGATTTCATTTTGCTGCACATGGATTTCAGCACCGCAGCCGCAACGCCTGAGTTCACCCAAACCACCGGCATGATCAAAATGCAGGTGGCTGACGAACACCACATCAATATCGGCCGCTTGCAAACCAAGGCGTTTGAGATAGGAAGGAATGCGTTGTTCGGGCGTCATCTGCGGCGCGCCGAAATGAAAAGTCTGCGGGTCGTAATAATGCGCGCACAGTGCCGGTTCATTGATTTTGCTGTAATCGCAACCGACGTCGTACAAGATGCGGCCATTTCCCGTCTCGATCAGGTAAGCCAGAATCGGCGCATCGATCAGCTCGCCGGCACCACGGCCATGCGTTGAAATCGATTTGTCGTAACGATGGGTCGCTGTTAGCAGCGGCCAGATTTTTTTTACGGCGCTCATATGCTCTCCCTATGCATTGGCCTGACTGGTCGCTTCAATCAAGGTGGCCGTCACAATTAGTGCGGCACCTAAGTAATCGTTGAATGCCAGCCGTTCGCCGCCAATAACAATGGCCGACAGCACGGCCACCAGCAACTCAACGACTTGCAATACAGCGGCACGACTGGCCTGGACGTGCGTGACACCATAGGTGGTCAGCATCGAGCCGCCGAGCAGCCACAGGAAGGCAAACAACGCCAGCAAGCTCCAGTCAGTGAAAGACAAAGGCGGCAGCACCGGCTGGGTGTACATCAGCATCAGCACGGCCAGCACGCTGCAACCAAGGAAGGTGACCAGTGTGCGGCTTAACAGCGGAATCAGGCGGGCTTTGCGGTTCGTGATGCTGGCGGCGGTGTAGCACAAGCCGGCAAGGAGCGCGAGCCCATCGGCCAGCGACAAAGGCTGCGCAAACACAGCCAGCCCGCCCATTATGGTGAACACCCCTGCCAGTGATAAAAATACGGCCAGCAGGCGGCGCGGGCGCAGACGCTCTTTTAAAAATAAGGCACCGCCAATGGCGCCCCATGCGGGCAACAAATAAAACAGCAGCATTGCGCGTACAACGGAACCCGTCATCAGCGCTGTCGTAAACGCCAGATTGGCGCAGCCGAAAAACAGGCCGATCAGCAGCAACAAGCCCAGCTCGGTTTTCCATTGCGCGTACTCGCGCCAGATAAACGGAATCGCCACCAGACTCACCAGTGCATAAGCCGTCAGGGCAATCGCATGGCCGGTCAGGCTCAGCCCGGCGAAATATTTCAGCGGCCACCAGATCAGCCCCCACACCACGCCACTCAACATCAGCGACCATACGGCCGCCCTGGTTTCTTGTGCTGGAAAAATCTGCTCTGCAGCCATTAAGGGTTCGTCGCTCAAACTGCGGTCAGAAAGGAGACGCCGACGGCACCCAGAAAACCATCGGCGCGACCCGCCACCTGCGGCGGCAAGACACAGCCATAGTCAGCGGACAAGACCCGCCGCACGCGATTAGTATGAAAACTTTTTAACAAGATAGCCACCGGCATGATTTGCGCATAGCGCGCATCGTACAGCTCGCGGTGATATGCCGGCAAGCGATGCCAGGGTACCGTCGGCTTTTCATGATGCGCATTGTGAAAGCCGAAGTTGAGCCACAACATGTTCAGGACCGGATGGTCAAGCCCGACAATGTCGGAATAAGTGTTGGCCTGCTCGTAAGCTTTGTCGCGCAATTTGTCGTTTGGCACCGGGCTGTCGTCCAGAGTCGGATAGGCGTCATAGGTATGCTGAAAACAATCCGCAAAACGCAGAACCGTAATAAACACCAGATAAGCACCAAAGTACAAGAGCAACGCCCACGGCGAGACCCAGGCCAGCAACACAAAGGCCGCGCAGCGCAAGCTGAAAATAGCCACAATGCGCAGGCGTGCGGCAAAGTTTCCGCCACGCGCAAACGGCAAGGCAATGACGAAGCCGCGCATCAAAAATTCAACCGCCGGAAAATACGCCCATTCCAGCGCCAGCACCAGGCGCCTGAACCAGGCCGGCGACTGACGTAAAAAATTTTGTACATCAAAGCTGATGACATCGGCGCGCTCGACATGATGGCGCATATGCTTTTTACGCATCGCATCGAAGGAGGCATAACAACTGCCATTGATCCAGCTCATCAGTGTGCCCCAGCGGCGGTTTACCGCTGCGCTTTTGAAGATGGCCTGATGAGAAAACTCGTGAATAAAATAAGCCGACCAGATCAGGGAAATACTGAGCAGCGCAAAACCGGCAAGCTGCAAAAGCCACCAGGCATTGCACAGCAAAATGACACCTAATGGATAAGCGAGCACAGTCGCTGAGAAGGCCAGCACATTGGGCAGCACCCCATCGGTGTAACGAAAATATCGGGTCAGCATTGGATTCTCACAGGCAAACACTTTTTCAGGAACTCAACGAAAGTCACTGGGTCCCGGCCTGCGCCCACTACTGTCCGGAAGATTTTTGAAGAGAGCGAATTGGACATAACTTGATTCTGAAATAGTTTGATTTTCTTTCTCAGGCAAACACTTAGTCAGCGACTCAACGAAAGTCACTGGATCCCGGCCTGCGCCGGGATGACGGTAGTAATTTTGATAGCGCTTCAACCACTACCGTCGTCCCGATGAAAATCGGGACCCAGCGTCTTTCATTGTGATCTCGAAAAAAATTTCGCTGGCGAACATTTAAAAATGACATTAAGAATCAAGACTAGTCTCAATTCATCCATAAAAAATATTACGGACAGGAGCCTGCCTGCGCAGGCTCCAAAGCACCATTATTTAGGCTGCAATGCCGTCACAAACTGGGCATCCATTGTCGCTTCCGTTGGCGGGATTTTGTCGATCTGGCCTTTGGCTTTCAACAGGTTGGCAATGATCTCGCCGCTGGCGTAATAGGACGTGGTTTCCTTGGCTTTGATAAAAGCTTTCGGCATTTCGGTCAGCGGAATATTGTAGACGCCGCTCATTTGCTCTTTGGCTTCCTTGGCTGAGACGCCCATGAATTTGCCAATGATCTTGGCGGCTTCTTCAGGCTTGGCCTTCATGAAGGCGATGCCGTCGAGATAGGCATTCATGATGCCGGTAATTTCCTTAGGGTTGGATTTGATGAATTTTTCATCAAACACCAGCACGTCAGCGATCAGGCCCGGTGCATCTTTGGAAGAAAACACCACATGAAATTTCTTGCCGCCGCCCTGACTGACCACTTGCGACAGGCTTGGTTCGTAAGTGACGCCAACCGGCATCTGACCCGAAGCCATTGCTGCCGGCACCGCTTCCGGCGTCATGCTGACAGGTGTGATGTCCTTGTCGGTCAGGCCATTGATCTTTAAAGCATAGGACAACAAAAAATCCGATGGTGACAAGGGATTGAAGCCAATTTTTTTACCTTTGAAATCGGTAATTTTGGTAATCGCCGAAGTCGCCACAATCGCGTCGCCTCCATTGGAATAGTCTATCGGCATGACTACTTTTTGCTTAGCGCCTTTAGCAACCTGCCCCACCACCTGATCGTAAGTCAGCATCGCGCCTTGCACGGCATTGCTGGCCAATGCAGAAGGAATCAAAGCCGGGTCAGCAAACACTTGCAGCTTCACCGACAGACCATATTTTTTATACAGGTCCATCGCCTGCGCGACATAGAAAGGGCCGTAACCAATCCAGACCACAGTGGCGACTTTAAGCTGGGTAGCGGCAAATGAGGCCGAGGCTGACAGCGCAAAAACAGCGCCGACGGCAAATTTGCGCAATAGGGAAAATGAAGCAGGCTGCACGGTGGACGGCAAGCAAAAAGGCATGAAAGGCTCCTGGACTGGGTTGAAATAAAGCGAAAGGAAGAACGACGTCAGCTCTGTTCTCCCGGGCTTTTATCCCTCCGTGGAGCCTTGCCCTTTTCAGCAAAGCCGGACTGCTCTCGGACCAGCCATTACGCGCTGCAGACTTACACGTAACCGGAACCCTAGCAATCCTCAGTCGGACGATTCGCGTCTGTCTTATCGACCAATCGCGACTCGCTCTTCCTACGCAGCATATTTAGCAAGAGCAATGCCAGAAAATTTTGCCGCTAATTGCGGCGTAAGCACCGGGATTGCGCAGCGCAAGCACTGTTATTGGGCAATACCGGGCAGAACGCTCTGTGATGGATGCCGCTTTAGCCAACAATAATTATTCAACGGAATTGAAGTTCGACAAAAGTCGTCTGTAGAAACGCTGATCTAATCAGCCCTTGGCTTTCTGAAGCATGGTGTTTTTTTGAAATCACCCCTTCGCCAATACCGGCCGCTTGCGAAACTGGCAATGGAATTCATTGAAAAAAAAGGAAGAGCATGGCAATGGCTTCGGTGCTTCAACAGATCATGATTCCTGTCTATCAGCCTCACTTTGGCGGGCGAGAAAAAGAATACGTCAATCAGTGTTTGGACAGCACCTGGATTTCATCCAAGGGGGAATTCATCCGTCGCTTCGAATCCGGATTTGCAGAATATATCGGCGCAGAGCATGTCACCACCGCTTGCAATGGTACGGCGGCCATTCACTTAGCGCTCTTGGCAATTGGTGTAGGCCCCGGTGATGAAGTCATTGTGCCGACCTTGACCTACATTGCCTCCGTTAACACCATCATGCAGACAGGTGCCGAACCGGTTTTCGTCGATTCACTGAAAAGCAGTTGGCAAACCGACCCGGAAGATATCAAGCGCAAGATCACGGCAAAGACCAAGGCCATCATGGCTGTTCATCTGTATGGCTTGCCTTGCGATATGGATGCGATCACTGCGATTGCCAAGGAACACGGACTATTTTTGATTGAAGACTGCGCAGAGGCCTTTGGCTCGCGATACAAGGGCCAGCACGTCGGCACCTTTGGCGATGTGGCAGCATTCAGCTTCTTTGGCAACAAGACCATCACCACCGGTGAGGGAGGCATGGTCGTGGCAAAGAACCAGCACATCATCGGCAACGCCTACCACTTGAAGACTCAGGGGGTATCACCAACGCGTGAATACTGGCATGACGTCGTGGCCTACAACTACCGGATGACTAACCTCTGCGCCGCCATCGGTCTGGCTCAGCTTGAACAGGCCGATGAAATTTTGGGCAAAAAACGCCGCATCGCAGAATGGTATCAGCAAGGTTTGGCTGGCCTGCCGCTGCAAACGCATGAAGAGTTGCCCGACACAGTGCATGCCTTCTGGATGTGCTCGGTCGCGGTGGACGACGCAAAATCGCGCCAACCCCTGCGCAAGCATCTCAAACAGGCAGGGATAGAGACACGCCCTTTTTTCTATCCGGCTCATAGCTTGCCGCATTGCGGCAACGCGCAATCTTTTCCGGTGGCCGAATCACTGTCTGCCCGCGGCATTAATTTGCCCAGCTATCCGGGGCTTGATCGTCAGGATGTTGCGCTGATCATCGACACCATTCATGGCTTCTTTGAGAGCGCGTCAACATGAGGTATGCGGTTGTTGCCACAACCGGCTGGCTGCTGCTGGTGGATTTGCAAACACGTCAGGTGCAGCCGCTGGAATGCAAGCGCCCGGAGTACTACGGCATTTCCTGGTTTCGCAACAGCAGTGCGCTGGTGCTGAGCCACTCCGGATTAAACAACGCAGAGCTGCTCGATGTGTCTTCCTATGCGCAGTCCGAGCGTGGCTGGCTGTCCATGGGCGAGAGGAATAGCCGGCATTTTTTATCGCAGCCACATCAACTGCTTTGCGCACCGGACGGCCGTGTGATTGCCACCAACACCGGCAGAAACGTGATCACTGTGTTTGATTTCAAGACGCCGAACACATTTCAGGAATCAGGGATCAGTGCAGCCCGGTGGGATCGTTTGGCCTTGGACCCCGATCAGATTGGTGGCGACCATCTCAATTCTGTCTTTTTGCAGCAAGACCGGCTTTACGTTCTGGCCCACGGGCACACCAAAGGCTCCAGACTCGCCACCCTGTCCTACCCTTCGCTTGAATTACTGCAGCTTGAGCCGCTTAGCGCCAAGACAGGGCTGCACAATATTTGGGTCACGCATGAAGGACAGCGCATCAGTTGTCACTCGGAGAACGGCAGCCTGATTGACCTCGATGTGCATGCTCCGCTATGGGACTCAGGCACAGCCATGTATACCCGGGGCTTAGCGGCAAGCGCCGATTATGTGCTGGTTGGAGAGAGCCAGAAAACAGGCCGCGATTTACGACACAGCTCCGTAAGCGGGCTATGGCTGCTCGACAGGCAGACCTGGCGGGCCGCTGACTATTTTTGTCTGGGGCCCTTCGGCGCCGTTAATGAAGTACGACTGCTGGACGTTGCTGATGATGCGCACCACGGTTTTCCGTTCTGTGACATGCCATCCCTGCTGGCCAGAGACCACCGCTTCGACATGACAAAACAAAGATTGCAGTCCGCCGCAACGGCCGCTGTTGTTAACACGATCTGGTCCGCTTACGAGCCGGTGTTTGGTTCGCCTGCGGTGCTTGAAGACGGACAAAAAAAGGCGGCGCTGCATCAGCTTTGTCTGATCGTCATGAAGGCAGCAGATACAACGCGTTTTGCATTTTCCTATGTTCTGGAATCCGCATCCGGTGCGCATGTTTCCGCCATTCTTGGCTACGCCGGCCAAGGGGGCGATACGAACATGGTGGCGATTCTTTTGCAGCCAGACGGCCAGGCAGCGACCTTGTCGGTCTGGCGTCACGATGGCCTCGAATGGCGGTGTTTACCCCATATTTCTGTACGCAATCTGCCCTTGTCGGGGTCTGCACAATTAGCAGCCAGTGTACTGAAAGCGTCATTGCGCATTAATGACAGCAAAATAATTACCCTGTCTTCGAACGACTTGGGTTTGTCGCGTTGTGACCGCGGCCTGGGTATTCGCTGGATGGGTGCCACCGTTATGCCAACGGAGACAGCGCTGTGAAAGACTATGCAGCAGGGATATGGCAGGCGCGCTACTTCTGGACGCATCTGGCCTTGTCGGATCTGCGTTCGCGCTGGCGCCGCTCTTTTTTCGGCGCGCTGTGGTCGATCATTCAGCCACTGGGCATGACGCTGCTGTTGGCGCTGGTTTTCAGCAAACTTTTCAAGTCAGACATTTTTACTTACGCGCCTTACATTTTGTCTGGCGTCATCGTCTGGGAATGCGTCACTGCCTGCGTAACAGGCGGCGCACTCGCTTTCGTCCAGGCCGATGCGTATATCAAGCAAACCAGACACCCGCTGGCCATCTATACGCTACGCACAGTCATGACGAGCCTGATCGTGCTGGGGATGGCAAGCCTTGCGCTGTTTGGCTGGTCGGCCTTTGTGCTGCCGCAGTATGTTGGCTGGCACTGGTTAGGCGCGCTGACGATTTTTCCTGTGTTGGCCATGATCCTCTGGCCGCTTGCCACCTTGCTGGCTTATGTCGGTACGCGCTTTCGTGATGTTCCCCACGCAACCGGGCTGGTCATGCAAGCCGTTTGGTTCATTTCCCCGGTGTATTTTGAAACCAATATGTTTCGCCGGGGCGGCCTTGATGCGTTGGTGGACTACAACCCGATTTACCATTTGCTGCAGTTGGTGCGTGCGCCTCTGCTCAATGGCAAATGGCCAGCGCCGGAAAATTATGCATTCACACTGCTTGCCGCCGTAAGCTTTGCCCTCTTGGCCTGCTTGGTCGGCCAAGCGGCAGAAAGAAAGGTCATCTTTTATTTATGACACAAACTTTCATCCGCTTGCAGTCGGTTAATTTGCATTATGCCGCCTTGGCATTCAAGGAACGCTCGTTAAAGGCTTTGCTCGCTGCTACATTTTGTAAAGCTAAAGCGTCGGCCACGGTTCAGGATGTGCATGCACTCAAAAATATCTCGGTAGAGATCAAGGGCGGCGAGCGCGTCGGTTTGCTGGGCCATAACGGCGCCGGCAAGAGCAGCTTTTTAAAAACGGTCGCTGGCTTGTATCCGGTATCAAGCGGCAGCGTAAAAGTACAAGGCGAGGTGCGCTCTCTGTTCGACCTGAGTCTGGGCTTTGAGCCCGATGCAACCGGGCGGGAAAACATTCTCTATCGCGGCTTGTTGCTGGGGCTCTCGCCTGACTACATGAGAAATAAAGAGGCCGAAATCGTTGCCTTTGCCGGCTTGGGCGAATTCATCGACTACCCGATCAAAACCTATTCCGCAGGGATGCAGGTGCGGTTGGCCTTTGCCATCTCCACTTCGGTCACAGGCGACGTGCTGTTGCTCGATGAAGTCATTGGTGCCGGTGACGCCAACTTCATGGCAAAAGCCAAGCAGCGCATTGCCAGTCTGGTGGAGCAAGCGGACATATTGGTATTGGCTTCCCATGATTTTAGTGCGCTGACAAATTTATGTACACGCGGCCTAGTTTTTCATCATGGACAAATCATTTTCGATGGGCCGATAAATCTTGCGCTCGCCGAATATAAAAGCGTCAACAATCTCGCATGAGTGCGGCTAAACCATTACGCGTTATGTGGTTGCTTAACCATAGCACTCTGCGTCAGTTTGAGGTCCAGCAATTGAGCAGCCTGGGTGCTGTGCAGATTTATACGCCCAAAATATTCCCCTACGACGAAGCCAATTTGTCGGCCAGTGTCACATTTGCGCTGGATGAAAGCCTGAGCCTGTCAGCCTCAGACATTGCATTGTTAAACGCGCAGGATTGGTACGGCGAACCTGCACCTGCCGCCTGGGACATTGCCAATGCACATTTTGATCTTGTATTCATTGGCTTCTTTCCACGACAAATTCTCTCAGCCTGCCGGCACTTTAAAGGCGCGATCGTGTTGCGGATCTTTGGCCTTGGCGGCGAAGAAACCTACTCGAGCCTGATTCGTCAGCTTGGCGGCGCAATCTTGCAGCATGCAATAAGGAAAGTCAGCAAACGCTTTTGGTTTGGCATGGGCTACGATCATTTGTCTGACTGCGAAGTGGCAAGCATCAAAGAGCGGGCAACGTATATGCCTGTGGGCTTGAATGTAGAGTCTATTTCTGATCAATGGCAGGGACAGGACAAAGTTATCTTGTTTGTTTGCCCGCGAATTGCTTCTTCAACTTACTACCATCGTATTTATAAAAATTTCAAGGAAGCCTTTGACGGTCTCGCCTACCGCATAGGTGGCGCGCAGCCCATTGGGTTTAACGATCCCAATATTCTGGGTTTCGTCAGTCCAAAGCGCTATGCAGAACTCATGCAGCAATGCCGGGTCATGTTTTATCACTCCCAGGAACCGAACCATATTCACTACCATCCCTTTGAGGCCATACGCGCAGGGTTGCCGCTGGTATTTATGGCTTGCGGCATGCTGGACCGCATGGGGGGCCGCTCTCTGCCAGGGCGTTGCCAGACTCTTGCCGAAGCCAGACGAAAAATTGCGCGCATTCTCGCCGACGATTGGGACCTGATTGAACAAATCCGTCTCAGCCAGACGGTGTTGCTCGACGCCATGCGCGCTCAACATTGCGAGCCTGCCTGGCATGCGGGCTTTGCGCGGGTTGTGTCCGGACTGCAGACCTGGCGAAGCCAACAGGCCTCCCGCCCGCAAGCGAAAAGACGCAAGCGTGTGGCAGTCATTCTGCCCACGGGATACCGCGGCGGTAGTTTGCGCGGTGCGTTAGCCCTGGCTAAGGCACTGCATGCTGGCAGCTGCCAATGGGGAGAAGATGCCGATGTGGTGTTCGCCCATCTCGATGATCCGGCAACTTACCCTGACGAAGCCTTTGCTGTTCTGCCCGACACAATCAGCCGGCGTCCATTCCACTGGAAAATGCTGTCTGCCGCCGAAGCACTGCGTGCGATGCGCTATGCCGGCTGGCAAAACTGGGAACCCAGCGCAGATCGCTACATAGTGCCTGACGATGGCATGCAGCAAATGATCGATTGCGATCTTTGGCTAATCGTCAGCGACCGTCTCTCGTATCCGGTTTTGCCAGTAAAGCCTCTGGTGCTGATGGTTTACGACTACCTTCAGCGCTACGAAGACCTGCTCTCGCATGGCGCCGACACGCCATTTCTTGCTGCGGCCCGCTCGGCAGAAAAGGTGATGGTGACAACAGAGTTTACGTACCGCGATGCGCTACAGTATGCGGGCATTGATCCGCGCAAAGTCAGCAAAATGCCGATGCTGGCACCTGAATTTCCGATTCAGCTGAACGCCTTCTCGAATGCACAGGAGCAGGATTCTTTTTTCACCTGGACCACCAACGCCGCACCGCAAAAAAACCATCGCAACGCCGCAGAAGCTTTGCAAATTTATTACGAGGAGCTGGATGGCAAATGGGATTGCAAGGTCACTGGGGTCAACACCAAAGAACTCCTGACCATCCCAACGCCGCATCTGCAGGCCATGGCCGAAGTTTTTGAGCGAAGTCAGCAGCTGCGCTTGCGTGTGAAGTGGATGGGAGAGCTGCCCAATGCGCAGTATCGGCGCCATGTGTCGCAAGCGCGTTTTCTGTGGCATGCCGGCCGCGTCGATAACGGAACCTTCAGTGTGATCGAAGCCGCATGCCTTTCTGTGCCATCGCTGTCGAGTGATTATCCGGCCATGCAGGAAATTAACGCGCAGTTTTCTTTGAACCTGGCCTGGATGAATCCGAACTCTCCGCGTGATATGGCTGAACAACTCAAGCGCATGGAGTCAGATGCCCTTGCCCGCCGCAACAACTTGCCGGGCGAAGTCCTGTTGCGTGCGCAGCAGAGTGAAACCCTTGCCAGACTTTACTGGCAGGAGGTACGCACATGCCTGTGAGGCAATACGGGATTTATATCGCCTACCCTCCAACCGTAGACTTGCGTGCTGAGGGTCTTGGGCGTCACCTCGCCATGTTTCTCAAGGGCGCACAGGCGCTGGCGGATATTCAGTTCACGATTGTTTGCCCCAGCTGGAGCAGACAAACACTGGAAGTCTTGTTCGAAAGCGAACTGCTTGCTCCGCAATTTTTCAAGATTATGGCGCCCTCAAAAAAGCCCTACGCACTCAGAATTTTTGAGGCCATCAGGGCGCATCGGTCGCGCCCGGTGCGACAGCGGCGGTTTGCCCGTTTTTACAAATGGGTGGCGAATACCAATGCGCGACTATGGCAACGGCTGACAAAACGCGCGGTGGCTGTGCATGACATGGCCAGTTTGCTGATTTTTTTGGCAGAGTCTGTGTTTCTGCTCGCCTTGCTGACGCCTGTTTTATGTCTGGCATTACCGTTTGCTGCCTTACTCTTTTTTTGGCGAACGCTGCAACTGACAGCCAATAGTCTGCCCGTGACTTTTCATCGCCAGTGGCAAAGTTTGCGCAGCAAGGCATTTGCTGTGCTGGCTTCCCCCCAGCAGGAAAACTGGGTGCTGCGCTTGTATGACGAAATGCACAAATATGAGATGCGCCGCATGCAGGCCATCATTGCCACGCTGACGGATGTGCGTGCCTGGTATTGCCCAACGGCGTTCTGGCCCGGCTTTCACGACATTAAGGCGCCGCGACTGCTGTGCGTCCCGGATGTTGTGCTGTCGGATTTTCCGGTGGCTTATTCTGCTATTGGAGACAATCGTTTCCTCAGCACCTTTGAAGCGGTTGGACGTGCTATACGGGCAGGCGAACATTTCGTCACCTACAGCGAAACGGTCAAGTGGAACACGCTGGTAGATCGCTACGCTGTCACGGCCGCCAATGTCACCGTCATCCCGCATGCCCCTAATGCCCTCAATGGCCATGTCGAGGTGCTTGGCTTTCCGGATGGCGAGGCAAGGTCGCGACTTTACTGCCAAAGCTTGTTGCTCGGAGCTTTGCAGCGAAGCGCCAACACCAGTTACTGCGCGACTTTTGCAAACGGCGAAGTGAAGTTCCTGTTTTACGCCAGTCAGTTCAGGCCAAACAAAAATGTCTTAATGCTGCTGAGAAGTTTCGAGCATTTGCTGCGCAAAGCTTATCTTGGTCACAAGCTGGTGTTGACCGGGTATCCCGCCGACATGCCCGAAATTGGACAGTTTGTGCGTGAACACCGGCTTGTGAATGATGTGATTTTTCTGTCTGGACTTAGCATCTCGGAACTGGCTGCCTGCTACAAACTGGCAGATCTGGCGGTCAATCCCTCACTAAGCGAGGGCGGCTGTCCGTTTACATTCGCCGAGGCCCTGTCGGTTGGCACACCGGTGGTGATGTCACGGATTGCGGTCACAGAAGAGGTCTTGGCTGACCCGCAGTGTCAGGAAGTCACGCTCTTTGATCCTTTCGACTGGCGGGATTGCGCAAAGCGCATTCAATGGGCCATAAAGCATCGCCAGCATTGTCTGGCAATCCAGAGAAAAATTTATGATCAGCTAAAAGAACGGACATGGCGCCATGTGGTGGAAGAGCATGTGCGCGTTCTGGATCAAATTTCTGTCGACGCTTCAGGGTCGTAATGCCGATGCATGAAAAAAAACTGGTGATCATGGGCTTTGGTGGGCATGCACGAAGCGTTGCCGATGTGGCCCTGGCCTGCGGCTATATGGAATTATTATTTGTGGACGCCAACGCGGCGCCAAATGAAAATTTTCTTGGCCATCCCGTGAAGCATCACCTGCAAGGTCTGGACGAAACCTGGCGTGATGCGATTGCCGCATCAGGGAACAATCAACAGCGCCGTATCCAATATCAGCACATTGCGCAATTGGGCATGCGTCCAGTTTCCATCATCTCGCCCTTGGCCTCTGTTGGGACGGGCAGCGTAATCAGTCCCGGTTGCTTTGTAGGTCACCATGCGCATATCGGCCCCATGGCAAGCATCGGCCATGCTTGCATCATCAATACCGGCGCCATTGTCGAACATGAAGCCCGCGTAGGCGATTATTCGCATGTGTCGGTCAATTCAACGCTTGCCGGAAGGTGCAGCCTGGGATCGTTTTCAATGCTTGGTGCGGGCGTGACCGTTATTGACGGTTTGTCTGTCGCTGATGAGGTCATCATCGGTGCCGGCGCTGTTGTTATTGACTCCATCAGTCAATCTGGAACCTACGTGGGTGTCCCAGCTTACAGAGTGCCGTGACTGATGCGCGTTCTTCATTTCTACAAAACCGCCTTTCCTGATTCCATGGGAGGGGTTGAACAAGTCATCAGCCAAATCGCCCGGGGCAGTAACAAGTTAGGCGTAAAAACGGATGTGCTGTCGCTAACGCAAGCGCATGTGCCGCGCACCATTGAGATGGATGGCTATCTGGCACACAGAGCCAGACTCAACGTTCAGATAGCATCAACCGGGATTTCAGCGTCGGTCTTTTTGCGCTTTGCCGGGCTGGCAAAGCAGGCAGATGTCATTCATTACCACTTTCCGTGGCCATTGATGGATCTGGTGCACTTTGCAAGCCGAGTCAAAAAACCCACCGTACTCACCTACCACTCAGACATCATTCGACAAAAGCATTTACTCAAAATTTATCGTCCGCTGAAATGGCGTTTTTTAGCAGACATGCGCCGCATCGTGGCAACCTCACCCAACTATCTGGCCAGTAGCACTGTGTTGGCAAAGTTTGCGAACAAGGTCAGTGTGATTCCGATTGGTCTGGACAAGGCAAGCTATCCCTTTCCATCTGCAGAAAAGCTGCACTATTGGCGCGGCAGAGTTGGCGCGAAATTTTATCTTTTTGTCGGCGTGCTCCGTTATTACAAGGGGCTGCATATTTTGCTGGAGGCCGCGCAGGGTACCGACTACCCGATTGTGATTGTGGGTGCCGGCCCGATTGAGGCCGAGTTGAAGGCCAGGGCGCTGAAACTGGGGCTGCGCCACATCCATTTTTTGGGTTTTGTACCCGATGAAGACAAGGTCGCGTTGTTAACGATGTGCTATGGCGTACTCTTCCCTTCTCATCTGCGATCGGAAGCCTTTGGCATATCGCTGCTGGAGGGAGCCATGTATGGCAAGCCGATGATCTCAAGCGAAATAGGGACAGGCACCACTTTCATCAACATTCAAAATCAAACTGGACTGGTGGTGCCACCAAGCGATTACTTAGCTTTGCGCAAAGCGATGAAGTATTTGTGGGAGCATCCCGCAGAAGCCAGGGAGATGGGGCGACTTGCTGAAGCACGCTACTGGAAACATTTCACGGCCGATCAAATGGTTCGTTCCTATTTTGATCTGTACAGCGAATTACTCAGCCTCCCACCTGCTTAATGTATGTCAGGCCATCCATGCGCCGTTATCGCTTGCAGCATGGCTGGGATCTCTTTCCCATTCCATCACTCCAATAAGCTCGGTTTTTTCTGGATCATGACGGAAGACACTGGGTCCCGATTTTCATCGGGACGACAGTAGTAGATTGAAATGCGCCTCAACCAATATCGTCATCACCTGGATGTGATGAGTGATCGTGAAGTTCAGCCTCAACAAAAATTACCCCGCCAGATAAGCCCGCCAGCCACCAAAGCTACTGATGTCTGTCGCGCCAACCAGCCCAATCGGTTCACAGACAAAACCTTTGACCCATTGGCCAGCCTGGGTTTCAAGTGAACCGATAGCCAGAGGCGCCGGCACGTCGGCTACAAATTCGCCGAAGCGGCGTAGAGGCATTTCCCAGATTTCGATTTCAATCGCACAGCCGCCCTCTGCCAAGCGTGCCAGCCCCGGCTTCGGTGGCCTGGTATCGGGCAGTGCCACCAGTTGATAGCAGGGTGCGGTCTTCGTCGTTTCCAGCTTGCGCGCACCGCGTTCCAGCAATTGCCAGTTCAGCGGCTGGCCATCAAGATGCGCACCGACCACTGCCAGTTGTACGGTTGGCTCATTAAACGGCAGCACCTGTGAGGCAACAGCGCACCCTGTTTGCTGAGCAGGCAGCAAGCAGGCGGCGGCAGCGGCCAGCAAATGGTCAGTCCCGGCCGCACCGATCAGGGTCAGGCCCGCAGGCAAGCCATCGTCACGCGACAATGCGGGCACCGACAACGCAGCCATGTCGAAGAAATTAACAAAATTGGTGTAATAGCCCAGCTGCGAATTCAATTTGACCGGTTCTTTTTCCAGTGCTGCCAGCGTAGGCATGGTGGGCGTGGTTGGCACCAGCAAGAAATCAAATCCGGCCAGGGCGGTCTCGGCGGTGCGGCGCAGTTCAGCGAGTTTGTATTGACCATTGAAGGCATCGACTGCACTGTAATTTGCACCCTGCCCGATGATGCCGGCCACGACCGGATTCATGGCGTCTTTATGCTCGTCATAAAAATCACCGACTGCTGCCAGACGTTCTGCCACCCACGGTCCCTGATACAGCAGCGCCGCGGCTTCGGTGAAGGCTTGGAAATCAATGGTGTTAACGGTGCAGTCCGGGCGCTGACGGATTTGTTCAAGACTATCTGTAAATGCTTTTTCGGCATGCCGGTCACCAAAAAACTCCAGCTGCGCAGGCACGGCAATGCGATAGCGGCGCTGCTTACCACCTGCCATTTTCACCTTGCGCGAGTAACTGTCTTCGGCATCATAGCCGGCAGCGACTTGTGTCACGCTCCATGCGTCGGCCACATGACGCGCAAACACCGATACGCAATCCAGCGTGCGGCAAGCAGGAAAAACACCGCGGGTACTGATCAAGCCGCGGGTCGGTTTCAAGCCAACGATGCCATTGAGTCCGGCCGGTACGCGACCCGAGCCGGCGGTGTCGGTGCCAAGCGAAAAACTCACCAGACCAAGCGCCACCGCCACGCCCGAACCCGAGCTGGAGCCACCGGATACATAATCCGGATCAGTCGCATTGCGAACGGCGCCATAAGGCGAGCGCGCGCCTACCAGACCGGTGGCGAATTGATCCAGATTGGTTTTACCGATCAGGATCGCACCGGCTGCCTGCAATTTTTCCACGACTGTTGCGGAACGCCGGGCAAGAAAACTGAAGGCCGGGCAGGCAGCGGTGGTGTTCATGCCAGCGACATCAATATTATCTTTGACGGCGAACGGCACGCCAAACAAGGGCAGGCGCGACAGCACTGCAGGTCCTTCCTCTTGCAATAATTTATTCAGTACCTGTGCTTGCTGACGCAGCAAAATTGGCTCAACCTGACTGATCCAGATTTCGGGACGCTGCGCGGCTTCAATACGTGCTAAGACTTGATTGATCAGGTCGCTCGGTAGCAGGGTCTGGTTTGCGTAGGCTTGTTTGAGTTCGGGCATCGAAGGCAAGTCTTTCACAGCAGAGAGAGTGGGTGTTGTCATGATTTTCTTTGCTCAGATAAATTAAATAAAGTCGCTGGGTTTCGGCTTGCGCCGAAACGACGGCAATCATTTTTCCTTGCGTCGTCCCGATGAAAATTGGGACCCAGCGTCTTTCGTTTTCAGGTCAACATAAACATGGGCAAAACTCAAACCGTAGTCACTTCCCTGAAAATCGCAATCGCCTGCCCCGCCGATACCGCACTGCCCTCCCCCACCAGCCACTCAACGAGTTCACCGGCGCCGACGGCGGCCAGCGGAATTTCCATCTTCATCGATTCGAGGATGGCGACATGCTCGTTGTCAGCCAGGCTGCTGCCTGCTTGCGCCAGAATTTTCCATACGCTGCCGGGAACCACCGCATGCAGATAACGGCAACCATCAGGCAGCGTTGCCGTGGTGTCAGCGGCGGCGCTGCTTTCTTCACTGACCCAGTCGGCCTGACCGTTGGTGCGCCAGCGCTCGCGCTCGGCATCAAAGGCGGCTTGCTGCTTTTGCTTGAATACGCCTATCGATTTTTCTTCGGTCTGCAAAAAGCGGTTGTAATCGGCTAATGAAAACGTGGTCTCTTCGATCTTGATATCGAAGCGGCCGAGTGGAAAATCACGCCGGTGTTCCAGCAATTGTTCTTCGCTGACTTCGTAAAATTTGATTTGATCAAAAAAGCGCAGTAACCAGGGATGCCCATCGCGGAAACTGTCGGTCTGCCGGTAGCGATTCCACATCTGCACGGTGCGACCGACGAACTGATAACCGCCGGGGCCTTCCATGCCATACACGCACAAGTAAGCGCCACCGATGCCAACCGCATTTTCCGGCGTCCAGGTGCGCGCCGGATTGTATTTGGTGGTGACCAAGCGATGCCGCGGGTCCAGCGGCGTGGCCACTGGCGCACCCAGATACACATCACCCAGACCCAGCACCAGATAGCTGGCGTTAAACACAACGTCGTACACGTCCTGCACGGAATCGAGGCCGTTAATACGCTGGATGAATTCGATATTGCTGGGGCACCAGGGCGCGTCCGGCCGCACCGTGGTCTGATATTTCTGAATCGCCAGTCGGGTCTGGGTATCGTTCCAGGCCAGCGGCAAATGCACGATACGCGATGGCACCACCATGTCTTCGACCGAAGGCAGCTTAGCAATCAGCGCATTAATCAGGCTCAGCAGCTGCTCGCCTGGCAGCCGTCTGTGATCAAAATGCACTTGCAGTGAACGTATGCCCGGCGTCAGATCAATGACGGCCGGCCAGTTGGCCTCGGTGATTGCCTGCATCAGCGCATGGACGCGGAAACGCAAATTGATGTCGAGTGCCAGCTCGCCAAATTCCAGCAGCAAATAATCATCGCCGGCGCGGCGGTACAACAGCGGCGTCTGGTCCGGCAGTGTGATGGCACCCATCACGGCTAACTGCGTGTCGCCAGCGCTTGCCGCCGTTGGAACAAAGATTGGGCAAGCGGACTGGTCCGTGAATACGCTTTCTTGCGCCTCACGCAGGGCTGCGGCTTGCTGCGCCGAGACGCGTATAAAACGTAAGCTGTCGCCGGGTTTGAGCTGGCCGATTTTCCACAGGTCTGCCGACACGATCACGGCCGGACAAACAAAGCCGCCCAGGCTGGGGCCGTCGGGCCCCAGTATTACCGGCATGTCGCCGGTAAAATCAATCGATCCAATTGCGTAGGCATTGTCATGAATATTCGACGGATGCAAACCCGCCTCGCCGCCGTCGGTGCGCGCCCATTGCGGCTTGGGGCCGATCAGCCGCACACCTGTTCTGCTGGAATTGAAATGGACCTGCCAGTCGGTATCGAAAAATGTTTGAATGTCGTCGTCGGTAAAAAAGTCCGGCGCGCCATGCGGGCCGTAATGCACGGCGATTTCCCACTGATGGCTATAGGCCGGAATCGCCTGCGCTGACACAGCACGTGGTGCAAGATCATGTGCATGCAGCTTCAACACGTCGCCACTGCGAACAGCACGACCGCCATGACCACCAAACTGACCCAGCGTAAACGTGGCACGGCTGCCCAGATAGGCTGGCACATCAATGCCGCCGGCAAACGCCAGCGTGGCCCGCACGCCCGCCCCTTTTACTGCCCCAAAGCGCAGCGTGTCGCCCGCTGCCACTGCATGCGCCTGCCAGTTGGCAAGCGGCGTGCTGCCTTGCGCGTTAGTGAGAGTCGCTGCCATGTCGGCACCGGCAATCGCTATCGTGCAAGCGACATTAAATTTCAGTGTCGCGCCTTGCAGCGTCATTTCCAATGCGGCGGCTTCCGGCGCATTGCCCAGCACATGGTTGGCAAAGCGATGCGCATAAGAGTCCATCGGACCGGAAGGGGGAATACCCACCGCCCACAAGCCAAGACGGCCGGGATAATCCTGCACCGTCGTCTGAATGCCGCCATCCAGAATCTCTACCGTACTAGGTGCATGCGGCATCTCGGCCAGCATGCGCGTGACTTGCTTGCCTTGTACAAATTCCGGGTAGCGCAGGATGTCGCCCAGATAGGCCAGATTGGTCTCGATACCGGCAATGCAACTGGCTTCGAGTCCGGCGCATAAGGCCGCAATCGATTCGGCGCGGCTTGCCGTCCTGACGATGAATTTGGCCAGCAGCGGATCGTAATAAGGACTCACTGTTACGCCGCGTTCAATCCAGGTGTCCACCCGCATACTGGTGGCAAAGTCGACTGCTGTGAGCACACCGGACGATGGCTGAAAATTTTTCGCCGGGTCTTCGGCATACACGCGCAACTGCATTGCATGGCCGCTGGCATGCAGGCTGTGCTGGTCAGGCAGCGTAAAGCCGCCAGCTGCAGCACGTATCATCCATTCCACCAGATCGACGCCAAACACTTCTTCGGTGACGCCATGCTCCACCTGCAAACGGGTATTCACTTCCAAAAAATAGAAGGCACCGGTGTCGGCATCAAACACGTACTCGACCGTACCGGCTGACAGGTAATGAATCGATTGCCCCAGACGCACTGCGGTGTGCGCCAATGCGGCGCGCGTCGTGTCCGACAAACCGGGTGCAGGCGTTTCTTCAATTACTTTTTGATTACGCCGCTGCACCGAGCAATCACGCTCGCCCAAAGACACCACATTACCCAGCCCGTCACCAAAAATCTGCACTTCAACATGGCGCGCACGCTGGACAAATTTTTCCAGATACAAGCCGCCGTTTTTGAAATTGTTTTCCGACAAATGCTTGACCGACGCATACGCGCCCTGCAACTCTGACGCGTCATGGCAGAGCCGCATACCAATGCCGCCACCACCGGCGGTGCTCTTCAACATCACCGGGTAGCCAATTTGTGCGCCAGCTTGCAGCGCTTCTTCCACGCTGGCCAATAAACCGGTGCCGGGCAACAGCGGCACATCAGCCAGTTGCGCCAGTTCGCGGGCTGTGTGCTTGAGACCAAAGGCGCGCATTTGCGAAGGGGTCGGCCCGATGAAGACAATGCCGGCAGCAGCACAGGCTTCGGCAAAAGCCGCGTTTTCACTCATGAAGCCATAGCCAGGATGAATCGCATCGGCGCCACTTTCTTTGGCCGCACGCAAAATATGGTCGGCCACCAGATAGCTCTCAGCTGCCGGTGCCGGCCCGATGCAAATGGCTTCGTCAGCCAGCCGTACATGCAGGGATTCGACGTCCGCCTCGGAATAAATGGCCACGCTTTTGATGCCCATGCTGCGCGCAGTGCGGATCACACGGCAGGCAATTTCACCGCGATTGGCAATCAGAATTTTCTTGAACATGATGATGGTCTTTGCAGAATACTTAAGCGGCGTTCCAGATTACAAAACGCACCGGCGTCGGATTGTAGGCATTGCAGGGGTTATTGAGCTGCGGGCAATTGGACACCAGCACCAGCACGTCCATTTCGGCCCGCAGTTCGACATATTTGCCGGGAGCCGACAGGCCATCTTCAAAGCTGAGGCCACCATCGGCGGTGACTGGCACGTTCATGAAAAAATTAATATTCGGTACCAGATCACGCTTGCCCATGCCGTTGTCGGCATGCGCCAAAGCCAGCAAATAATTATCGCGGCAGCTATGCATGAATTTTTTCTGCATCGCATAACGCACCGTATTGCTCTCGGCTGCGCAGGCACCACCCAGCGTGTCATGCCGGCCACAGGTGTCGGCCACAATCGTCAGCATAGGCCGGCTGCGGTTGGATAACAGTATCGAGCCGGTACTGAGATAAATGCCGCCCTGCTTTTGCAGCGTGTCGGACATGCTGTAACTCTCGGCCGTGTCGTCGGCGTTATAAAAAATCGTGTCTACGGCCTGATTGCCTTCCAGATCAATGATGCGCATGATTTCGCCACGCTTCATTTTATGAAACCAGGGCTCACCGGCAGGCTGGTAATGATCATAAGCGGCCGTTGCCAGGTCCAGCGTGCTTTCACATAAAGTTTGCATGGGGTGCCTCTCAGCGATAAATGAGTTCGGTGTTATAAAAGCCGCGGCCATTTTCAGGGCACGATAAGCGGCAGGCGTCATCTGCACCGGCGGTGCCGGAATCCCAGGCAACAACGGAGACTTTTTTCGGCGCATAGACCGGGTTCGGGTCCAGCGGATGCGGCGCAGTGGACAAGGCAATCAAGGTATCCATCTCAAAACGCAATTCAACCATGTCGCCTTTTTTCGAATGCTCAGGCACAAACTGAAAACGCCCGTCCGCATCCACCGCTACTTTGGAAAACAGGTTGAGATTCGGTATCCAGTCACGCAGGCCCAGACCCCATTTGCCGATCTCGATTAACAGACTGTCTTTGCCGTTGCGGTGCATCGCATTGCGATGCTCTTGATAGCGCTGCTCGCCATAGCGCGCCAGCACAGTCTGCGCATCGGAGACGCCGCACAGCGGGTCATGCCATCCAACTGTGTCGGCTGAAATCGAGGCCAGAATTCGCCCCATGTCGGAATACAGCACATGGCCGTGGGTCAGATGCGCGGTGTGCTGGGCTTTGAGCGTGTCAGGCAAGTTCAGTCGCTCCAGCCGCTCGTCGGCGCGATACAGCAGCAGCGACACATTGGCGCCGCCTTCGAGATCAATAAAACGCAAACTGGTACCGCGCCGCATGCGGTAAGACCAATGGCCGCCACCGGGAAACAGTTCGCTCCACAGCAGTTTGGCGGGATCAAGATCGGGCGCAAATTCGGCTGCACGATCGGCCATGTCGAGAGGCGTTTGGGTTGAAGTCATGAGGATTTTTTAAATTGAAAAATTTTATTGATCAGGATTTTTACGCGTCAGTTTTTGCAGCTGGTCCAGATCGGTCTTGATGCCGGAAGTCTCGCGGATGCGCTGCAAGATCTGCCGCTTCAAGGCGGTGAATTCGGGGGCCAGTTTTAAGTCTTGTTCACGCTCGGTGCCAAACGGCACGTTGATGATGGAATCGATGCGACCCGGACGCGGCGCCATCACCACCACGCGCTGGCCGAGATACAGCGCCTCTTCGACGTCATGGGTGACGAAGACGACCGTGGTTTTTTCCAGCAGATAGACATGGCGGATCAGGTCGTGCATCACTTCCCGCGTCTGCGCATCGAGCGCACCGAAGGGTTCGTCCATCAACAGCACATCGGGCCGGGCCATCAGCGCGCGGGCAATGGCCACGCGTTGCTGCATGCCGCCTGAGAGTTCAGCCGGATAAGACTGCGCCACATGGGACAGACCCATCAGGCCAATCAGTGCGTCAGCGCGTCCGGAAGCAATCTCGACATCGGTTGAGGTAATGCCTTCGCTGTGGTGTTTCAAACGGCGGCAAAAGCGAATGTTTTCAGTCACAGTCAGCCACGGATACAGGCTATAGCTTTGAAACACCATGGCCCGGTCCGGACCGGGTCCGTCAACCATTTTTCCATTGCAAAAAATGTCGCCGTCGGCATAGGTTTCCAGTCCGCCAATAGTGCGCAACAGCGTCGATTTACCGCAGCCGGAGGCGCCGACCAAGGTGACAAATTCACCGGCAGCGACATCGAGATCAATCTGTTGCAGCGCATGGGTTAAACGCGCGCCCTGGCCGTAAAATTTGTCGAGTCCGCGAATACTGATTTTGTGGGTCATGATGATCAGCTCCGGAGATGGTGCCAGCGAAAACAATGGCGATGCAGCCAGCGAAAGGCCTGATCCGTCAGCAAGCCAACGACGCCTATCAACAGAATGCCGGCAAAAATTTTATCGGTTTGCAGAAAGCGCTGCGCTTTCAAAATGGAAAAGCCCAGCCCGGAGTTGGCAGCAACCAGTTCGGCCACTACCAGATAGGTCCAGGCCAGCCCCATGCAAGAACGCAAGCTGTCGAGCATGGCCGGCCGTGCTGCCTTCAGCAACACGAACTTGACCACTTCACCATTGGTCGCCCCCATGGTGCGCGCCGCTTCAATCGGCGCACTGGGCACGCGGGCCACATCTTCCGCCAGCATCAGCACCATCTGAAAAAAGGTGCCGACAAAAATCACGGTCAGTTTGGCGCTTTCATCAATACCGACCCACAGCATGATCAGCGGAATAAATGCCACTGCCGGCAGATAACGACTGAAGTCCATCAGCGGCTCGAGCAGCGCACGGGCTGGCGCGTAAGTGCCAATCAGCACACCGAGCGGCAAGGCCAGCAAGGCGGCAGCGATAAAGCCGCCGAATACGCGCTCGATACTGATCAAAATATCGCTCATCAGATCGTCATTAAGCAGCCAGTCCATGGTGCGCAACAAGACTTTGAGCGGGGTGGGCAGAAAAACCGGATCGACCCATTCACCGGCAGAGATTACGCACCAGGCGATAAAGATCAGCGCAAAGCTGCCAACGCCAAGCGACACAGCAAGGCTGTGCGACATTTCGCCGCGCACAGCCCAGGCGGAACGCCGGTTGCGCGGCCTGCCCTGCGTCGGGGTAGAGGGTGTGGAAGGTGGCATAGATCGATCTCGTCAAGGCGCTACACAAAGCACAAAAATCAGAGAGGCGAGCAACCGCATAGCGATGGCCTCCCGGGCTTTTATCCCTCCGTGTAACGCCGGATCGATCCATTAGGATTGATGCAGCGCCGGATGCTCTCGGACCAGACATCGCTTAAAACGACCGGAACCCTAGCGTCCTTGCTCAAGAAACGATGCCAGCCTTGGTTCGGGCACGCCTCTCTACTGGCTTCTATTTAGCAACTTCAGTGCCAGAGAATTTGTGGCAGATGGCTTTGTGGACTTGAAATAATGCACCAAGGTAATGCACGTTTTGCCTCATAAAGCGAAGGTGCGCAATAAGTTAGTGCGAGGAATAATGCAGGCGACATAAAAAAAGCGAAGCCCATTTCCCTGGCTTCGCTTTGATTTTCTGCTTTGGCAGAGGTATTACTTGCCGCGTAAACCGTCAAACACTTCCGCAAAACTCGGTTGATTGTGATGACTGATCACAGCGCGCGCGGCTTCAATGACCAGCGGCACAGGATGGCCCTGAAGGGTGCCGACGATCATCTGCATGATCACCTTGTAGACCTGACCTTCTTCATCAATGATCTGACCCAGACGGTTAGCCATCGGGTCAAACACACCGTAAGCCACGAACACGCCGAGGAAGGTACCGACCAGTGCGTTACCAATCAGCGCACCCAGAATCGGTGGCGGCTGGTCAATCGCGCCCATGGTTTTCACCACACCCAGCACGCAGGCAACAATACCCAGCGCCGGCAATGCACCGGCGATGGAGGCCAGTGTGCCCTGATATTTCAGTTCATCGTGATGATGGGTTTTAATCGCATTGTTCATCACGTCTTCGACCGCGTTGGCGTCCAGGTTACCCTGGGCAATCACCACCAGACGCAGCGTGTCGCAAATCATGTGGGTGACCGAATGGTCTTTGGCCAGCTTGGGGAATTCACCAAAAATACCGCTGGAATCCGGATTTTCAACGTGGGCTTCGAGTGCGACCGCGCCTTCTTTTTTCATCACAGCCAGCAGTTTGCCGACCAACATGATGAGGTCAAAGTAATCCTGCTTTTTCCATTTCGGGCCCGTAATGCACTTGGCCATACCGCCCATGGCACCCTTAAAAATCAGTGCGCTGTTACCGACGAGCGCCGCGCCAATTGCCGAACCCACGATGATGAAACCTTCATGGGGTGCAGCGTGAATAATCGGCGCAAGATTGCCGCCTGCGATCACAAAGCCACCAAACACGGCGCCAAACACGACGGCCATTCCTACGAAAAAAAACATGTGCCTCTCCTTGAGCGAATCCGGGCGAGCTCAGGCAATCCCATTTCTCACCGAATCACCCTCTATATCGGCATGAGCCGCGATAACCTGAGCCGCGTCCCCCCGCACTATATTGCAATTGCGAAACAAAGGTAAGGTTTTGGGGCGATATGAGGATGATTTATGCGATGAATGAAAGTTTGGCTTGCTTTTTTTATAAGCAATGACAACTTCAGCGGACTACCGGAGAAAACGGCGCCTGGTACAACCACACCGGTTTACCCTCTACATTGTGCAAAACGGCAGTCGGCTGCAAGTCATGCGCAGCAAACTCAAGGCTGACCAGCCAGGCGCCGGGTTTGAGTTCCGCTGCCGCTTTGACCAGTGCGCGCGGCATGCTCTCAGGGCGTTGAAACAAATACACCATGTCGTAGGCTCGCCAGTCGGCACGCCAGATGTCACCTTGCCGAATCGTCGCCCACGGACAAATCAGGGCACAGGCGGCACGCAAAGGCCAGCTCCATTCAATGCCGACACAGCGGGCCTCTGGATAAGCGGCGTGCAAAGCGCGCAAGCCATGCCCCAGCCCGCAACCGGCGTCCAGAATCAATGCTCCCTTTCCGAGTCTGGCATGCAGCGGCAAGGAGAGCAAAGCCTTGGCCGGGGTCGGAAACAAAGGGGCGTCGCCCCAGGCATTCATCGGGTAAATCAGCAGCAGCAAGGCAAAGGGCAGCAACCAGGCCCAGCCCGGCAGGGCAACCGAGCCAGACAGCAAGAGCGACAAGGGAAAGCCGGCGGCAATCGCCAGCCTGCGCCAGGGTGTACCACCCAGCACACTCATCAACACACCGAGCGCCGTAGCCAGGCCAATTGCTGCCACGGCAGGAAAATTGGGCGCCAATACAAAGCGAAATAGTGCCCAGGTAGCGCTCCATGCCAACAAGGCCGGTAGTGGCCATCTGAGTAAATTCATTTTTTTTATATTCTTTAACGATATTTTTTCGGGATCACAACAAAAGTCGCTGGATCCCCCTTCGGGCCACGACTATACCTAAGACAGCGCAGAAACCCGGCAACAGATTTTGTCAGTACTCAAGGTCGCCATCACCAGATTCACCAACAATGCGTAATGAGAGATCAACAAGGAATCCCCATGCTCAACGATAAGGTCACCATCGTCACCGGTGCCGGGTCCGGAATCGGCAGATCTGTCGCCATGATCTGTGCGCGTGAAGGGGCTAAAGTCCTTGTTTCGGATATTAACGTTACTTCCGGCGAAGAAACGGCTGCAATGGTAAAGGCGGCCGGAGGGGATGCATTATTTTTTCCTGCCGATGTGGGCAAGCCAGCCGACAACAAAGCCCTGGTTGAAGAAGCGATCAAACAGTTTGGCCGGCTTGATGTCGCCTGCAACAATGCCGGCATTGCCGGCATGCGCGCGCACCTGACCGACTATTCGCTGGATGAGTGGGCAAAAGTCATCAACGTTAACTTGTCGAGCGTGTTTTACGGCATGCAGCCGCAAATCACCGCCATGCTCGCAACTGGAGGCGGCGCCATTGTCAACATCGCTTCCATTCTGGGCGCAGTCGGTTTTTCCACAACGACCGCCTATACCGCCGCCAAACACGGCGTGGTCGGCTTGACGCAAGTCGCAGCGCTTGAGTACAGCGCCCGTGGCGTGCGGGTTAATGCCGTAGGCCCGGGCTTTATTCATACCCCGCTGATCAGCGAGCTGGAACAAAACCCAACTGTCGAAGCCATGCTGGTCAGTGCCCATCCTATCGGCCGCCTTGGAAAGCCTGAAGAAGTCGCCGAACTGGTGGCCTGGCTGGCATCAGACCGGGCCTCCTTCGTCAGCGGCGCCTACTACCCGGTGGACGGTGGGTATCTGGCCCGCTGATGGAAAATCAAACAAGGCTTGGCTTTGATCAACAACAATCTTTGACTTTCATCCAGACTCTGAAGGAGCAAGAGAAAGTTCGACATTGTTATGACACAGTTTTTAACCAGGAGAAGCTCATGAAAATTTCCACATTCGTCACCACGCTACTTAGTGCACTGATGCTGGCCACAGCCGTGGGCTGCGCGTCGACCGCCAAACAAGAAAGTACCGGCGAGTATTTTGATGACAGCGTACTGACCACCAAAGTCAAAGCAGCGGTGTTCAACGAACCTAGCCTGAAAACATTGGAAATCAATGTTGAAACTTATAAGGGCGTGGTGCAGCTGAGCGGTTTTGTCAATTCAGCCGCCGATGTGCAAAAGGCTGCCGCAGTTGCCAGGTCAGTCAAAGGTGTGAGCTCGGTGAAAAATGACTTGCGGATAAAATGACGTTCTTTATCTAAAAGAATGCCTGTCATGGCAAGCGCTCAATGAAATGGAACAGCAGTGACTACCGTGTGGGTGAAGGCCAGACCATTCGACTCAAGGACTGGCCCACCGCCGTTGAACCAATCGTTCAATCCGAGCAGCAGTATCGGCAATTACTTGAGCAGCAGGTCAGTGAATTAAGCAAGCTCCAGCAACTGCATTACGCAGCCAACCGGTATGCGGTGCTGATCATTTTTCAGGCCATGGATGCCGCCGGCAAAGACGGCGTAATCCGGCATGTGATGTCAGGTGTGAACCCTCAGGGCTGCGCGGTGCACAGCTTCAAACACCCCAGTGCGGCGGAACTGGAACATGATTTTTTATGGCGCACCACCCAGCATTTGCCCGAGCGC
This sequence comes from Burkholderiales bacterium, assembly GCA_947451925.1. Taxonomy (GTDB): domain Bacteria; phylum Pseudomonadota; class Gammaproteobacteria; order Burkholderiales; family Burkholderiaceae_D; genus Pernthalerella. Next base: position 35,985 of record CANGAW010000016.1, read on the forward strand.
GGCCAGATCGGTATTTTCAATCGCTCCTACTACGAAGAAGTCCTGATAGTTCGGGTACACCCTGAAATTCTGCACAGCCAAGGCTTGACAGACCGGCGCCTGAAGGACAAAAAAATCTGGCCTGAGCGCTATCGCTCCATCGTTGATCTGGAAAACCATTTACACCGCAACGGTACCCGCATCATCAAGTTCTTTTTGCATTTATCCGAGGAAGAACAACGCAAGCGTTTCATCGCCCGCATTGACGCCCCAGAGAAAAATTGGAAATTCAGCACCGCCGATCTGGAAGAGCGTCAGTACTGGAAGCAGTACCAGCGCGCCTATGAGGAATGCATCAGTGCCACCAGCACTGAAAACGCACCATGGTATGTGGTGCCGGCGGACGATAAAGAAAACACGCGCTTGATTGTCTCTGAAATTATTCTCAAAACCTTCAAGTCAATGAAACTGCACTACCCTGAAACCAGCGCGGAGCGGCAACGGGAGCTGCAAATGATACGGGCGCAGTTGCTTGAAGAAGCAAAGAAGTGAACAAATTTTATTGTTCATTAGGTAAAGACACTGGGTCCCAGTGTGCACTGGGACGACGGTAGTAGTGTGAGCTGCGCCTCAAAATAAAAGTTTACAAACCAGACGCCGCCCGCCTCACCACCGCTTCAAACACATACCCCCCTAGTACTTCTTCAATCGTAGCTACCGATACGACATCTGCATGATGCAAGTTAACGCGCACAATGAGTCCGCGTGCCCCACCCTCCCGCACTTCAATTTCAACACTATCTGCCACACCAGTTTTTTGCAAGACTTCGCGCACCAGCCGCGCAGTTGCGTCGACGCGCAAAGCGGGCTTGTAAATTTTGCCCACATTGGTAAGCGGCAGCGCATCCAGCACCACGATCTGTTTGGGCCATGCGGGCCGCTCGGCAATATACTGCTGCGCATGCAACTGCAATTCTTCAACAGATGCCACAGCACCGGGGCGCAAACTCAGGTAGCACACCGGCAGCTCGCCCGCATAGGCGTCAGGCTGAGCCACGGCCGCAACCAGAGCTACGGCAGGATGCAAGGCCATCGCATTTTCGATCATCGCCGGGTCAATATTATGGCCACCTCGTATGATCAGATCTTTCGCGCGACCGGCTACAAAAATACAGCCTTGCGCATTCATGTAAGCCAGGTCACCGCTGTTGAGTACCCCATGCTCAAACACGCCCGCGTTTTGTCTGGCATTGAGATAACCGGTCGAGACCGTCGGGCCGGACACCGTTAACACACCAATTTCCAGAGGGGCGCAATCGGCACCCAGACTGCCGTCGGCCTGTAGTTGGCGTATGCGTACATCGGTATAAGGCAGGCGATAACCCACAGAGCCGCCAGTGCGCTCGCCTTCAGCAAAGTCAATGGATACCAGACCGGCGGCTTCGGTCATGCCTAAAATTTCATGCAGCTTTTTACCGGTGGTTTGTTCAAAACGTTCTGCAACAGCACGCGGTAATGAGGCCGCGCCACAGATACCAATGCGTACCGAGGACAAATCAGCGCCATCGATTGGCACATCCAGCAAGGCACCCAGCGCCGTGGGTACGGCAGCAATAAAAGTAGCGCGATATTTTTCAACCATGCGCCAATACCCCGTCAGCATGGACGGATTGCGAAAACCGGCTGGCGACAAGATCAGTACTTCAGCGCCCATCATGAAAAAAGACAAGCCGCCCACAATGGTGCCGGCCACATGAAACAGCGGAAAACCGCTGGTTAAGACATCGTGTTCAGACACATGCAGCATTAACGCGCCGCCATAGGCCGCCACAATCTGATTGCGGTGCGTGTGGGCCACCAGCTTGGGCGTTCCGGTAGTGCCCCCCGTATGAAAATAGGCCGCAACCTCGTCATCACAACCAGCGGCACCAAACACCAGATGATCATCCGGCTGCTGCATCAGGCCCTGCATAAAATCCAAAACTCCGGCTAAGGGTTCGGATCCGGCAGGCGCCAGTCTGACCAGTGTCAATTCAGGCAGTAGTGCTTTGACTTGTTCCGCTTTTTGCCAGATGTCGAGCGCCGGATGCGGGCCCAGCGCCACCAGAATTTTTGCGCCAGAAGCACGCACCAGGTCGGCAATATGCTCCGCCTGCAGCAGAAAATTAATCGGCACGGCAAAGCCCGCCGTTTCAGCAGCCCATAGCGTGACATGGGTCTCTACCAGACTGGGCAGCATGTAGGCAACGCCGGCTCGCGGGCCACCGACGGCATGAAAAAAATTGGCCGCGCGATGAATCAGTTGCAGTAATTCGCGGTAACTGACGCGGCGCACTACTTCATCAGCAGCACCTGTCATGATCATGGTGAGTGCTGTGCGATCAGGGTAAGCCTGAGCGCTGGCTGAAAATAAATCGACAATGCTGCGTGCGGCAATGCGCTGCGCAAATGGCATCGCTTGCTCGAAACGGCTAAGCTCTTGCAGATTATGAACAGGAGTTGGATTCAGCGTTGCCATGTAAATGTCCTCTTTGCGAACTGTTCTTTCACGCCTGTATAGGCAGAGCTGACTCGGTCAGCGTTATTATGTGGCAATACTACACTGGCAATCGGCCGCCTCAGTCGATTGAAAAAATGGGGCACGAGGATATAAAGCAACCAGAGCGCTTAGCTAGCGCCGGAATCATTTCAGGAGACAGTTCGCATGCAAAGACGCAAATTCATTCAAGCCGCCACCGGCGCTGCTGCCGCAGCCGTACTCACCGCACCGGCACAAGCCGCAGCCTTGCCTAACCTGACCTGGCGGGTTGCTTCCAGTTTTCCCAAGTCGCTCGACACTTTGTATGGCGGCCTTGAACAGTTTGCCAAACGCGTGGCCGAAATCACCGATGGCAAATTCATCATCCGCACCTTTCCGGCCGGTGAACTAGTGCCCGCCTTTCAGGTGCTTGACGCCGTACAAAACGGCACCATTGAAATGGGCCATAGCGCAACCTATCTGTATTTTGGTAAAGACACTGCACTGACTTTCGAGACCTGCGCCCCGTTTGGACTCAATTCACGTCAGCAAACCGCCTGGTATGACGCAGGCGGTGGCAGCGAGCTGTGCAAGGAATTATTGAAGGACTACGGCGTCACCAGTCTGCCGGCCGGTAACACCGGATGCCAGATGGGTGGCTGGTTTCGCAAAGAGATCAAGAGCGTGGAAGACCTGGTTGGCCTGAAAATGCGGGTTGGCGGCTTTGCCGGACGCATCATGCAAAAACTGGGCGTAGTGCCACAACAAATCCCGGCGGGTGATATTTATCCCTCGCTGGAAAAAGGCACCATTGATGCAGCCGAATTCGTCGGCCCCTATGACGATGAAAAGCTGGGCTTCGAGCGCGTGGCGCCTTACTACTACTCACCGGGCTGGTGGGAAACGGGCTCGCAAGTGTCGCTCTTGATCGGCCTAAAACATTGGGACAGCCTGCCCAACGCCTATCGTGCAGCGCTGACTGCTGCAGCCTATGAAACGCATGTGTCGGTTCAGTCCAAATACGATGTGCGCAACCCGCAGGCACTGGCGCGCCTGCTCAAGCGCGGCACCAAACTGCGCGCCTTCCCGCAGTCAGTCATGGATGCCTGTGCCAAGGCGACCGCTGAAATCATGCAAGAAGAATCGGCCAAAAATCCGCAATTCAAAAAGCTGTTTACCCACTACCAGCGTTTTCAGAACGAGCAGAACCAATGGTATTCAGTGGCCGAAGCGCGGATGCAAAACTTTCAGATCAATGCACTAAAAACAGCGAGTCGCAAATAAGCAATGCGATAAAAAGTGGGACTTGGCGCTATTGTTTGAACACCGAATAGCCCCGTCCCCCCGCTGCAAATCTGCAACAGCTTCAGCCGTAAATGCAGGTGATCAATCTGCCTTGAATCACAGGCAACCAAAAATCCCGGCATAAATCAATCTACACATCACACTCCGTTTCCTTCAAAAACCGGAGCGTGATGATGTTTATCAAATACAGATCCTTTCTTAACGTAGCGCTGAATTTTTTCGCTATCGCTATCGTCCTCACAGCCTCAGGTTGTGCTTCGATCACCGGCAGTAAAAACCAACCTGTCTCCATCAATACCATCTGCAACGGCGAACCCATCGTCGAAGCCAGCTGCACGCTCATCAACGACAAAGGCAGCTGGTATGTCAAAACCCCCGGCTCGGTAATGATTCAAAAAGCCTACGGCGACCTGGCCGTGGACTGCAAAAAAGGCGACGCCGTCGCATCGGACAAATTCAAATCAAAAAGTAATGGTGGCGTCTGGGGCAATATCCTGGCCGGTGGCGTCATCGGCTACGCGGTTGACGCCAAGAGCGGCGCAGGCTTTGACTACCCCTCGACCATGACCGTCGTCCTGCCGCCGCCCTGCCCCGGCAAAGAGACGCAGGTACCTGCGTCTGCAAAAAAATAAACACCATCCACCCAAAAAAACCTGAGTCCGGCAGGGTATTTACTTTATGCGTGCCGGACTTATTCACGTCGAATGGAAAAACGATGAAATCAATTTTTAAATGGCTGCTGATCTGCACCACTATTTCCGTCTTATTTGGTTGCGCCACACCGGCAAACAAACAGGCCATGAGCATCTCTGCCAGCGATATGACAGCAACAAAAAGCGCTGCGCTGAAAAACGCCGTCGTCGTCAGAAACACCAGCGGCGGCAAATCTACCAACCCGCTATGGACTTCGCAGGTCGACAACGAAGGCTTCAAAGGCGCGCTGGAACAATCACTGGCCATCGTTGGCTACAAGGCGGCAGACCCGACAACAGCAAGGTATGTGATTGACGTTGAATTGAAAAAAATTGACCAACCCATCTTTGGCGGCGCTTTTACGGTGCCGTCCAATGTGGTCTACACAGTCAGTGATGGCAACAACAAAAAAGCGTTTCCAATAACTGCTGCCGGCACCGCTCAATTTTCAGAGCACTGGGTTGGCGCTGAGCGACTGCGCATAGCGACGGAGAAATCGGTGAAAGAAAACATTCGCGAATTTATCAATCAGATCAGTAGCAGTTTTGTGGAGTAGCGATGAACGGCAATGGGGTCACAGACAACGCTGGAAACTTGATAGTGAAAGACACTGGGTCCCGATTTTCATCGGGACGACGGTAGGTGCATGCAAAGCGTCTCAATTCCTACCGTCATCCCGGCGCAGGCCGGGATCCAGTGTCTTTGCTTAACTGACTGGCATTAGTTTTGCGCCAGAAGCGTAGTGGGGAATTCGGACTGCATGCAGCCCGCCCAAGCAGCATTCATCACATGCAGGTGATGACGGTAGGGGTTGAAGTACTCGACCCACTACTACCGTCGTCCCGATAAAAATCGGGACCCAGTGACTTAATAAATTTGGCATGCCTATTTTGTTTTCTTCAATCAGATAGGCAGCCGATTAAATATCCGATTTTTTGCGCGTTAAAAAACAGATCGGTAACAGTGAGCTTGAAGTAGAAAGTATTTATGAAAATACAAAAATACGAAGCGACCAGCATGCAGCAGAAGGCGAAATTTTTCATTTTAGCGGGGTTCATCAGCATGGCCACACTACCTTTAACGTCATCTGCTGCCGATACAAAAGACAACGTCACTGTCGGCCCAAAAGTACCCACGCCAAAACTGCAAAAAACCATCGATCTCAGTGACATCGGTTCTGCGGTGATGGTCAAAAAACTTTCGTTTAGTCCTGATGGCCACTATCTGGCCATCGTCGTCGATCCGGAGTTCGGCAAAACTGACATCGTTGTGTGGGACATGGAGAAAGATAAAAAGCAATCGCACATTCATTGCCCATATCCGTATGGAGGTCTCCGCGATCATGACTTGCTCTGGATGCGTGATGGCAAGGTCATTTCATTTGGCGCTAAACGTCAATGGAACCCGCTCACAGGCGAAGCATTATCAGACAACCCAGCCATTGGTCGGGGCGCAAGGTTGAACAAAGATGGGACCAAAATGCTGACGATTGTTGGCACCATCGGGGACCCTTCCACCATTCATATTTATGACACGACAAACTGGCAACTACAAAAATTGTATGTAGATGGATTGGCCGTGGAGTCAGCAGCCTGGACGGCCGAAGACAAAATTCTGGTTGGCGCTCATAACACCAAAGAAACCTTAAACACAACAATAGATGGATACACCATCACGCATGGACCTGATGTTGCGATTCGCTTGATTGATCCCAAAGGAAAAGAAGCATCTAAAGGAATCTGGTTTCCGGCTATTCCGGATGATCGACCTAATTACCTCCCCTACAAGCAAGCAATCGACGTAGTCCTATCAGTCTCAAATTTTGAGACAAACATGATTGCACTTGGTGCCGGGCGAATCATTGATGGGAAATCACTGCGCATTACCACTTATTACTCCATTGAAGACATCGTAAACAACAAAGTTGCGACTGGCACTGGCGGGATGGTTTTCGACCCCAGTGGGAAATTTTTATACCTTAAAAATTTCGGTTGGTACGACAACCGCAGTCCTGCAAGAAATTCCATCATTGACACTTTAAAAGGCAAAGAGCTTGCGAATTTTACAGGCGGGTTTGTAGGCATAGCGATGCATCCAGATGGCAATCAGTTAGCAATCGGCGATGTGGATCGAGTGCTAATCCTCAATCTTCAGTAATCATTTAAAAATCCCAGGAGTACCCATACATGAGCCAGCCCAAACTTTCCGTGACTTTGAATGATCTAGCAATTGCAGCTGTTGCAACCTATGGTGGAATTAATGCTCCTGCCTTGGGCCAAGGCTGGAAATCAATTGATGTTGCGCCTCCGGGAAGTCCATTAGCAAAAGAAATGGAAGGTTTAGGTTACTACGGACAAGCTCATGTAAACCTTCAAACTGGTGAGATCATCATTGCTAACCGCGGCACTGTTGGCAGCTTACAGAACGTCATTGCTGATGCACAGGTTTCCATAGGGGTTCGCCAACTAGCTCAAGATGTTGCCGATTCTTTTGCTATTGCCGCACTCGATGCAGCTAAAGATCAGTTACGCCAATCTGGAATGAATGTCAGCGCCATCTATACAACGGGGCACTCACTTGGAGGCAGTGAATCACAAGGTCAGGCAGCCAAATTAAGCACAGGCCAAAACCCGGACGGTATTTCATTTTTGGATTCAGGTGTCCGGGTCACCAACGTCTCGTTTAATTCGCCAGGTATATCAGGCTTAATGGGAAAGCCCGATTCCAGCAATTACACTAGCTACAACTTAACGACCCGAGGTGACATTGTTCATTACGTTGGCGGTAGCGATCTGTCTGGCACCAAAGAAGTTGAATTGCAAATCGGGCCAAGTATGTGGTCGACCGGTGGTCTTTTAGCGCTTGGATTAGCGGCACCGCCATTAATAGATAAGATTATTACTGCCATCGGTCTGTCGAACGCGATGGATGCACATTCCAGCCCTGCTTTGATGAAGGGTCTATACGGTACTGCACTAGGCAATTTACTGCTTAGCGAAATCGATGACCTGACTCCCGCTCAATTACAAAATTTATCCCGCGTATCAGCAGCAGATTTTTTCGCAATGACTCTTGCAGAAAAAGTCGCACTGATAGGAAAAATTCCAAGTACACCAGATACCCCTGTCATTGATATAAGTAGATTTGACCAAAATGGTTACGACAAAAATGGTTACAACATCTACGGCCTGGATGTAAATGGCAAGCTTGATCCATCCATCGCTATAGCCGGTCGTCAAATCAACATTCATATGCCTGGCGATGGACCTAAAGGAAGCGTCGTTATTGCCAGAGATGGATCGCTGATAGAAACAGTGCAATCTGCAGACGGCAGCATTTACACCTACAGTAGAAACGCTGCAGGAAATCTGACAGGCGTGACTTTGGAAGTCAGCGACGGCACGGGAATCGCACATAGCGTTGACCCAAAAACCGGCTTGCTCGTTGAATCAACCGGCAGCAGTGGGATAAGGGTAGAAAAAGCAGAGGTTTTGATTAAGGCGTCTGACGAGACTACACAAAATGCCAATGAAAACAATATTGTTCAAGGCTGGCGTATTCAGGAAAGAATTAATACCAGCACCACCCGCACCATCACGCATGACGCAGATGGCAGTATCACCGAGACCCGCGTCGCACAGACCTACAATATTAACGAAGAAAATTTTGTTCTCGACGATGTCGCAAACCACGTCGACAATACCCGTACACTGACCGTCCGCGACACCAACGGCAACATCAAAAAAACAGAAAATATCGCGGTTGACGCAGCACCGCTGCAAATGACGGACAAAGCCAGCAAAGAAATGCAGACGGACGTCGTCAGTTTTCTTAATGCCCTACGCCAGAAAGACAAAGCCGGCATCATCATTTCTACTGCACGTCTGGTGCTCGACTACGCGCATACGCAAGGTGTTGTCCCTGTGGCTTATGACACCGTAGTCGGTGACGCGTCCAGCGCACTTAATTTCGTCGGTTCCTTGCGCGCTTTGCAGTCGGGCGACATGCTGACGCAAGTGGGCGGTGCTGTGGGCCTGCTCAATAGCACCAATTATTTTGCCAGCCGCATGGCAGCGAACAACACCGGCTTTCTGAGTACAACGCAAACTCAGGCGCTTAATACCGTTGGCGCAATACTGTCGATTGCTAACCTTGCCAATCTCGGCAGCATGATCGACAACCATCAATTCGGTTCAGCCGCCGCCACTGTAGTAGCCGCAGCCAACAGTATTGCCTATCTTACTTCTGCGTCCACCAGCCTGATGGGAACCGGGGCGCTGTTCCCGATTAATCCGATTGCCATGATCGTCATCGCCTATGCGCTTGACACACTATTTGCCGAAGACCCGCCACCGCCTCCGCCGCAAGGGCTGCTCAGCTTCGTGCGCCAAGCCGATGGCAGGCTGGCTTATCGCATTACCGAGAGTAATGATCTCGGCAAAAGCATTCTCAGCAGGCAGGTTGATCTTTTACTGCCTAAACTGGAAGCGCAATTAGCGCAGGCAAATGGTGGCATATTCGATAACGACCACACATTACTGCTGGTTGCGTCCCGCATGCCTGCTGTGCGCCTGTCTGCCTGGCCCAGCCACGCGGACAATGGAGTGAGCAATTATTTCTTCGTGCTTGAGCAATCTGACCCGTTAAAAGACGACCCCAATTATGTTGGCGTCGCCCGTCAGGATCTGGTGCGTCTGTATGCTGAAACGCTGGTACTGCCTGAGGCTCTGGTGCAGCGATGGGAAGTGGATCATTTGCGGCAAAAATTTGGCCCTGACGAGGCCAACTGGCAAACCGAAGGTGAATGGCTGCGCGGCCGCAGCCCAACCGAAAAGCAGCGTACCTTACTGCAAAAGGAAGTCGATCGCAGCACTGCTGCATGGCAGGCCAGTGCCACGGTCAAGTTTGCGCTGTCATCTTGGGTTGAAACCGGTAACGTGGCATTGCAAAAACAAAACGATGCAGCGCAAGAAGCCAGTCGTCTGTGCATGGAAGAGGCCAAAGCCGCGCTGGCTGCCTATGCCGAGTTGCACCCGCTGGACCCATTCGAAGTGGCACGCGCCACGCCCGAGCAAGAACGCGATTTTGCGCAGACACATCAGGCCCGCGAAACCGTCTCTCTGCAGTGGCTCAAGGTCATTACGGTGGACCTGGGTGGCGACGGCGTCAGCCTCATCGATTTGCCTGGCAATGTGGGCACCGATCTTGAAAGCCTGCGCCAGCAGCATGTGGCGCGCTTTGATGTCGATGGTGATGGCTTTGTTGAGGCCACCCAATGGATCGCGCCCTCGGAGGCGATGCTGGGGATTGATCGCAGTGGCAATGGCCTGATCGATAACGGCAGCGAGCTATTCAATGGAACTGACACGCCCTTTGATCAGCATGGCTTGGCCGCGCTGGCTTATTACGACGCCAACGGCGACGGCAGCATTACCGAGGCAGACCCGGTCTACAAGCATTTACGCCTTTGGGTCGATCTCGATAGCGACGGCAGCGCCGGTGCGCTGGAAGTCTTCGACATGCAGATGCACTCTGCCCTGTCGGGCGCTGCAGGTAGTGCTGCGCCATCAGGTAAAACAGACGCGTTGGCCGCAATGGTAGTCACCGCCATTGACCTGTCCACCATGCGCATGCAGTTTGCCGACGGCAGCTCGGCAGCCTTGTCGGACACGGCTTTGCTTTCCCACACCAAGGGATTGAAAATTGTGATGGATGAGGCCACAGCCAACCTCAATGTCCTGCACGAAGACGGCTTGCGTGAAAACTTCATCACCCTGACGCAAGACATGTCTGTCTTGCAGGAACTGCAGTTGCCTACCCTGTCCAGCACGCGTCGCACTGAACTCGAAGCGCTGGCACGCCGTTATGGCTTGAATCCCGCATCAGCAGATTTTGCAGGCATCGTGCAAAGCCTGCGCGCCACCGGCGAAACCTTAGGGCAGCAGGACACGGTCATATATTTTGGGGATGACGCGGTATGGGTCGATCCGCAGGTGCGTCTGCGGCTGGAACAAATGCGCATCAGTTTTCGTAAACTGGGCGACGGTGCCGCAGACAATACGGCGGGCGAGAGCCAACTGGGTCGCTTTGGTTCCGCACCGGACTCACAGCCCGTCAACCCGGACGGCAGCTTTAATGATCGCTGGGTCGTCAGCCGCAAATTGACGGCCGCCGACATCATCAGCGACGCCATTTCCTCGCCAGATTCAAAAGAGCCGCAGTCTGTGCAATGGATGCTCCCCGCTGATGTCTATAGCTTGCTGCAGGTGACCAAAGGCGCGCAGTCTGGCGGCTTGGTGACAGAACGGGCCATCATTGCCAGTGACAGCGCGCAGCCGCAAGCCGCACCGCAAACCATACAAGTGTTCACCACTGCGCAACCGGTGGCGCAACTGCACGCTGCACAATTAACAGTCAATGAAGACAGCAGTCTGTCCTTTAGCTATGCCCAGCTCGAACAAGAAGCGCGCCTGTTATTGGCCGCCAGCGATCCTTACGCCAGCGTGCAACTGCTGGGCATTCGCAGTGCCCGTCATGGCACCGTGCAAATGGATGATGTCTCTAGCCGTCTCAGTTTCAAGCCCCAGCAGGATTACGCCGGAGTCGCCGGCTTTACGTATGTGCTGATGAATCAGCAAGGACAGGTGCTTGAGCGGGACGTTGCCCTGAACCTGCGCGAAGTCAATGATGCGCCCCTGGTAGTTGGCGAAACCATACGCTCGCGTGAAGACATTCCCTTGTTAATTGATTCCGCCACACTGTTGGCTAATGACCATGATGTTGAGGGCGACGCGATGACCATTACCGGCATTGGCCGCGTTGGTCTGGGCAAAGCCGAGCTATTGGGCAACGGGCAAATTCATTACACGCCGCCGTCAGATCAATACGGCATCACCGACACCGTTGAATACATCGTGCAAGACAGCCGGGGGGCCAGCTTGGTCGGCAAAATTAATATCACTCTCGATGCAGTCGACGATGCGCCTTCGGTTGTTTCGGAGCGCATCATTCATGCCCGCGAAGACCAGACGCTGCGTATCGCTTCCCGGCTACTGTTGTGGAACGACATTGATCTGGACACCGATGCGCGCATCGGTGCTGCGCCATTAAGTCTCACCGCAGTCGGCTCGCCCGAACATGGCAAGGTGAGGCTGGAAGCAGGCGGTGAAATTGTGTTCGTACCCGAGGCCAACTACAACGGCGAAGCCGCCTTCAGTTACACGGTTAAGGATGAAACCGGCCTCTCCACCACTGGCCGCGCATTGATCCGGATTGACCCCGTTAATGACGTACCACTAGTTGCCAGCGAGCAGATCAGCAGCAAGGAAGACGAACGACTGGTCATGGACCCGGCGCTGCTGCTGGCCAATGACTATGACCTTGACATCGCCCGCAGTGAAAAACAAAGCTTGTCGGTGGTGGCAGTTGATCAGGCAACGGGCGGCCGGGTGCAGATGCAGGACGGGCTGATTGTGTTTGTGCCTGAAGCCAACCGTAACGGCGACGCCGGTTTTCGTTACACCGTCAGCGATGGTGCTGGCGGCTTTGGCCAGGGTAAAGTGGATATTACGCTGGCACCTGTCAATGACGCGCCTGTCTTGCCGCCTGTGAGCCTTACTGCGGCAGAAGATACGACGCTACTGATACCCACTGCACGCTTACTGGAAGGGGTCAGCGATGTAGATAGTGATAACACAGCATTTCAATTACTCAGCGTTGGCAACGCAAACGGTGGCACCGTCGAATGGCTTAACCAGCAAGTGATTTTTCATCCGACAGCGGATTATGCTGGCGCCGCCAGTTTTTGCTACACGGTGGCCGATGCGCAAGGCGCCAGCACTACGGGTGTGGCTGCCATCAACATTAATAACATCAATGATGCACCGGCCTTAATCGCTGGCAGCCGCTTCGAACCTGTGGGCGAAGAAGATCAGGAAATCCGCATCAGTGAATCGGCGCTGTGCAAAATGTTTTGGGATGCCGACGGCGACGCCATACAACTCGCCGCTCATTCCTTATCCGCCGTGAACGCCAGCGACAGCATCCGCTTTGACAGCACAAAAAAGGAACTGGTATTTCGCGCCGCAGAAAACGCCAATGGCCTGCGCCAGATCCGCTATGCCGTCACGGACGGGCAAGCCATATCGGCCATGCAAACCTTGAACATCACGCTGCGCCCGGTTAACGATGCGCCCATTGTCAATGCCGTGGGTTTTCAGATGCTGGAAGACGGCGGCCAGACCAACCCCAGTTTGAATGCGTGGAGCTACTTGTCTTATGCATCGCTGCTGTGCAATGCAAGCGACCCGGATGGCGATGCATTGACTGTGGCGGCAGTAGCAGATGGCCATACCGCAGGCAACGTCAGACTTGCGGTGCAGGTTGTCAATGATGTGGCCAACAAGCGCATCGCCATCATGGCGCCGCTCAATTACAACGGTGCAATCGAATTGTCGTTTACTGTGCAAGACAGCAAAGGGGCGAGCACAACGCAGAAAGCCTATGGCATGGTGACGGCAGTGAATGACACGCCTTTGCTGAGTGTGCAAAAAACGGGCAGCAGGGAAATTAAAGTAATCTTTTCTCAAGTCACGCAAGAGACCTGGAAAATCAATGCCTGGGATCCGGACGCCAATAATGCAGTCAGCTTTATGGTTGAACGCAATCCGCTGCGTGGCTCAGTCAGTTTAGGTGCCGCCACCACTACGCCAGACCCATCGGGAGGCGTTCGGGTAGAAGCAACAATTACTACCTTAAGCGGATACGGAAGCGTAAAAACATCGGAAGCCGCATGGTTCAGCGCAAGCGATAAAGCCGGCGCAAAATCGACCATCAACATCGCCTTCACCGGTCGCTACGACCCCATCGTGATCGATCTGGGTCAGGACGGCCTGGGCTTCATCAACACCGCCAACAGTCAGGTTTGGCTTGATACCCAAGGTGATGGCGTGCTGCGTCGCAGCGCATGGATAGGTAGCGATGAAGCCATCCTTGCATGGGATGTTGACCAGAACGACTTCATCAACCTGCAGGATGAAATCACCTTCGCTTCGCATCTCGGTGCGGACATGCTGGGGCACAGTGACTTGCAAGCCTTGCAGCAAAAGGAATTCGACCAGAATCAGGACGGCATCTTTGACGCACAAGACCCGAAATGGCAGCAGTTCAAACTGTGGCGCGACGTCAATAGCAACGGCATCAGTGAAGCCGGTGAGCTGCAAAGTATGGATGAGGCCGGCGTAAAGAGCCTCTACCTTGCTGCCAATGTGTTGAATCGCGCCGAAGGACCAGATGTGCGCGTGCGCGGCTACACAAGGCTTGAAATGACAGACGGCAGGCTACTGCAAGCGGCTGACGTCTGGCTCAATACCGAGCAAGACAACAGCACTGGAAGCACAGCACCTGA